>JAFRZC010000021.1 GCA_017442765.1 Prevotella sp.
CAACGGGATAGTCGGTAATGAAGGTGGGCTGGATGAATGAGCCTTCGCAGAACTCACCGAAGAGTTCATCGATGAGCTTTCCCTTGCCCATGGTCTCGTCCACCTCCATGCCTTTCTCCTTACAGAAAGCGCGGATTTCTTCCTCTGTCTTCTTCTCGCAGTCGAAGCCCGTCTTCTCCTTGATGGCGTCGAGGATGGGCAGGCGGCGGAAGGGTGCACGGAACGAGATGACCTTTCCGTCAATCTCCACCTCGGGCTTGCCGTTCACTGCAATGCAGATTTGTTCGAGCATCTTCTCGGTGAACGACATCATCCAGTTGTAGTCCTTATAGCTGACATACAGCTCCATGCAGGTGAACTCAGGGTTGTGGGTCTTGTCCATGCCCTCGTTGCGGAAGTTCTTGCCCATCTCATAGACCCCTTCGAAGCCGCCCACGATAAGGCGCTTCAGGTAGAGCTCCGTGGCGATGCGCATGTACATGTCCTGGTCGAGCGCGTTGAAATGTGTGATAAAAGGACGGGCCGATGCACCTCCGGCGATGGATTGGAGGGTGGGAGTCTCGACTTCGGTGTATCCGGCCTCGTCCAGTATTCTTCTCATCGTGCGCACAACGACGGCCCGCTTCAGGAAAGTGTCCTTCACACCGTCGTTCACCACGAGGTCCACATAGCGCTGGCGGTAGCGCAGCTCAGGGTCGTCAAACTTGTCATACGCCACGCCGTCCTTGTATTTCACAATCGGCAGCGGCTTCAGCGACTTCGACAGCAGCGTCAGCTCCTTCGCGTGTATGCTGATCTCGCCCGTCTGCGTGCGGAACACATAGCCCCTCACGCCGACGAAGTCGCCGATGTCGAGCAAGCGTTTGAAGACAACATTGTATAAATCTTTGTTCTCGCTGGGGCAAAGGTCGTCCCTCGTGATATACACCTGTATGCGGCCCTTCGAGTCCTGCACCTCGGCGAAGCTTGCCTTGCCCATCACGCGGCGGCTCATCATACGGCCTGCTATCGTCACCTCGCGCGGCTCCGCATCGTCACCCCCTGTTTGCCACTCTCCACTCTCCACCTTCTCCTTGATTTCCGTAGAAAAAGCATTCGTGGGATATTCGGCAGCAGGGTAGGGGTCGATACCCAGCTCGCGCAACTGTGCCAGACTCTCCCGTCTGACAATCTCCTGTTCACTCAGTTCTAATATGTTCATAAAACAAACTACAAATAATCAGGTGCAAAGTTACGATTAAATGAGCAGAATGCAAAACAAAAACCAGTTTTTCTTTTGCATTCTCGAATGAAAGTAACTTCGGCAGAGCCAAAGTAAAAAAATCGGGAGAAAAGCCAAATATATTTGTGCTTTTCCGAGATGAAGCCATTTTCGGCAGATTTCCTCAGTTTTACGTTTGTTAACAGTCCGCAATGAGATTTTAACACCATAATTGAAGAATTTTCAAACAAAAAGCTCGTGGCCGTAAATTCTTCAACCCTGCGCGTGCAGTTGGCAAGGCCAGTAAATAGAGGTAAAGGGAGAAAGGTGAGAGGCAAGTGTGCAACTTTCGGTTTGCGAAACATACATCTCTCACCTCCGAGACATATAGGTTTTACCTCGCGAAAGACCGTCTTTCGCACTCCGAAAGACCGTGTTTTGGAACGCGAAACATATATCTTTCAGTAGTGAAAAGTGAAAAATGAAGAATGAAAAGTGGTTTTTAGGATGGTAAAAGGCATTTTCGCGTGCTAGATTGCCGGTAAAAGTCAACAGAATCCATTAACATTTCCCTCTTGGGTTTAAGATATATTAACAAAATGACAGATTATTCGACATAATGACATAAAGACAAAAAGACATATTAACAGAAGAACAAACTCTTCACTTTTAAACCGCTATCGTCTTAACTCCTTAACTCTTTTAACTCCTCAACTCCTCAACTCCTAAATAAATATTTGTCTTTTTGTCTTTCTGTCTTTCTGTCTAAAAACCTGTCCTTCTGTTCAAAAAAACAGGTGGCACTTCGAAAAGTGCCACCCTGATGCTTACTTCCAGAGGTCCTGTTCAAAGTCCTCCTCTCGAATGTCATCATAGTCAAAGTCGGGGTCACCGAACAATCTCTTGGCATTTGCGTCCTCTTGGTTTCCAGAGGTTGTATCACCATCGTTAACATCAACAAGCAATTTCATGCCTTTGATGTAAACAAATTCTGTTTCAGGGCTTATATATACTTTTCTTTTCATAATCTTTTTCTATGTTTATTTGTTAATAAACTTCTTGCCGTTTACGATATAAATGCCCTTGTGCATTTGTTCTTTCGTGATGCGCATACCCTGCAGCGTGTAGATCTCGGCATTGTCCAATGCACGCTCGCGCTCGGTAGAGATGCGTATGCCCGTCGTCTCGTCTTCTGTGTTGACGTCAACCTTGGCACTGACATTGCTGTCGTCGGGGAAGATGAAGTAAGCGCGTGTACCCTTCATCTTCGACTCGTCGCCAACCTTCGGGAAGGCCAGCTTCAGGTTCTGTCCCTTGCCAGTCAGGTAACGATACTGACGACCCGATCCAATGTTCGTGCGGTCGCTCATACCAACGAACTTATAGTCTTTTCCATCGACAGTGATTGTCGTTGCGAGAGCCACAGGGTCAACATCCTTCAACTCAACGCCCTCAATGACGGGGTTCTCGATGTTGGCCACTGTCGGATAGACGATGTAGGCCTTTCCTGCCTCAATCATCACGTCGGTGTCGTTGGCGACGGTCTTCTGCGAGAAGCTTAAGGTTAGATTATCACCGGCAGTAACACCAGAGAAATATTCGACATCAGCATTTTCACCGAAGATAGTAGCCACCTGGGCCTTTGTCAGGTCAAACGGCACGCAGAGCGAATACCAGGCATCGTTAGAGAACGTGCGGGTGAACGTCACATCCTTCGTGCCGTTATAGGTGCTGGCAATCACCGCCTTGTTGTCCTCAGCCTTTTCGTGAAGGATGTAGGTGTCAGAGGAGACCGCTTCGCCATTTACGTTAACTTCATCAAGCCAGAAACGGTGAGAGCCTGCGCTATAAGCAATAGTAACGTTATCGCCACTACCTGTGATAGGAAGTGTTACGTTTTTCCATTCTCCAGGAACTGATGCTATCGTAGCAACGGTCAATTCCTGGTTGAATATAATCTCATTTCCTGTGTAAGACCCGCTGAATGTGCCCTTAAACGTGGCATTGGTCAGTGTGATGGTAGCATTGGTGGTCTCACTGCTACCCTGTGAATCCGTCCATCCGGCAATTTTGAATGAAAGAATTGCGTCGCCGCTGCATGAGAATGCAGGAGTTGTAGCACTACCGCCACTGCTATTGCCAACCTTCAAACATTGTTCTCCGCCAGCACAATGGGTTAAAGTCCATGTGGGAGTATCAAAATACTCATCAGCAGTAGAACCACTTGCACTTGAAGAGTTTCCAAACATCCCGTTGTTACCACCGTTGAATCCATCTCCTACCATTTTATCAAAGGTTTCACTGAATTTTGTCGGTCCGGAAGTTCTCTGTACTGTATAAGATGCGCTGGCAATTTCGCTGACTGCGCCGTTGCCATCTACGGCAATAGCCTTGATGGTGATGTCTTGGTTAATCACATGGTCGGTGCCCTTGTTATAGCCGTTGGTAAGGTCGAACGTTGCCGTCGGGTCTGCATTGTTCACGGTGTAATAAATGGTAGTGCCGACAGGAGCAGTGAAGCTAATCAGCGTGCCCTGAGGAACGGCTCCAGCTGCAGGACTGAAAGTAACGGCCTCAGGTCTGTTGAAGCTTTGCGTCACGTTGACCGTTTTAGTCTCTGCGCCTGTATAAGTAAGTGTGAAAGTCGCCGTACGGTTTGCAGCTCCAGTGTTCTCCGTTGCATCGAACGTAATCGACGTTGCACCAACAGTGACATTAGAAATCCACTCGGCATCGGTCGTTGCTGAGAGCGAAATACCATCAGAAGGATTACTGATTGTATAGGCTATCTCGCCCGAAGTCTCATTATAAGCGAGATTAACATCTTCTGCATTGATGACAGGAGTGGTATCTGCTTGAACGGTTACATTCTGAGGAAGAACAATCTGCACAGCATTGTAGCAGCCAATGTTGCCAGTTAGCGTTATTATATCATCGACGGCATATTCTACGCCAGAAATGCCACGCACGACAATAGTGTTCTCTCCTTGGGCAATAGTTGTGTTCTCACCGTTTATAGCTGTGACAGTAGCATTCTCAATTGTAACAAGCCATCCTTGAAGGGCGTTGTCGTTGGAATAGTCGGTATTTATTTCCGCAATTGTTTTTACGGTCGGTGTCACGGTATTACCATTCGAGTTAACAGTAACGGTGGGGGAGGCTATTTCAAGCAAGCCATTGTAAGTGCTCAGCGTACCTTCAACGGTTACGTCTTCACCGACAGCTAATCCAAGGCTACTATTTTTGTAGATACAGATAGCAGCGGTATTATCTTGAATGTAAACAGTCTTTCCGTCGCTGCTAACACCTGTTACGATACCACGAGTCTTCACACTTCCTGTTTCCTGTGCGCGAACCTCAGCAATAGTCATTGTCGCATTGGGGTCGGCTGCCTGTGTAACCGTAATGGTCTTTGTGGCGGTCTCGTTGGTGTTGTAGGTATAGGTAAGTGTAACGGTTGCTGTGCGCTCCGACATGGTATTATTGGCGGTGGTGGTAAATGGAACACTGCTTTCGCCAACCGTACCCAACGTAAGCCATCCGTCCTGAGTCGTGGCAGTCACCACGCCTCCTTCGACGGGATTGTTAACGGTAAAGGCAATCGAGCCACTTGTAGCATCGTAGGTGATATCTACATTGCTTGCCGAGATGGTGGGGTTGTTGCCCGCTTCCTTATAGAGCTGGATGGCCTGCTGCCCACTTCCATAGTAGCGGAAGCGTTTTTGATCGTTGGCGGAATTATATTTCAAAACAGGACCGCCAGATGATGTTATCACTGCGTTGCCAGAGTCGAAAGTTATAGTATTTGTATATACCATTGTAGTGCTGGTATTCATACCATTGCCAGTACTGGTTTTGCCAATGTAATACCCTGAAGCACTTTGCAGCGTTTTATTTGTACCATCGTAAGTGAAGTAAATATCCTCGTTGGTTTGAATCTGGTTGTTGTTGATGGTGACGCTCTTAGTGTTGTTTGTAGCATCAAGCGTTGTGCGGCTGCCATCGAAGGCTACGTTGCCATTTTCATAGACAATGAGATAACGGCCATCGGTGAGGTCGTTAGTTGAGGTAATCTTTTCATAGGTGACTAAAGCCTGGGCAGCTGTTACATCAATGGTGTAGGAGACAGAGCCTGCGGTATATACATATTCAACCGCCTCCCACGAAGCGGTGATGGTGGCTTGTCCTACAGCTAAACCTGTCACCTCGCCAGTGGAAGAGTCAACAGAGGCATTGCCGCTGCCACTTGTCACAGAATAAGTCACAGTCAAATCATTTGGCTTCGTGAGTGTATTGGTGTAAGTATTCCCGACTTGCACGCTTGCGGTATTATTCGTGAAGCTAACTTCCGGAGCTGCGGCAGTAGTATGGACAAAATATGCGGTTACGGTAGCATCATCTGTACCCATTGTGAAGGTTGCGGGGTTGGCAGAGGTGTCATCGATAGACGCGCCTGTTCCGCTCACCGTCCAATGGTCAAATTGCCAAGTGGCATTCGCGGTAGCCTCAATAGTTGCATTGCCATTCTCAGCTACGGTGGTGTTTCCTGTTACAGTTCCTGCTTCAGTAGGATTGACAGCATAATCTACTATGTGGGTGGTGGTGACACTAGTTTCTTCTACGAGTTTGTATACCTTGATGGCATGAGGGTAGTTGCCGCTGTCTAAATTTGACGAAGCATAGGCTTTATATGCATGACTAGATGAAGATGTATAACCAAGGAAACGCCCCCCTGATAGTTGTAGAAGCCATACCCCTGTTGTTGAGTTATACTGAAACTTCCATTCAGCTGCATTGTTGCTAAGTGAAAGATTTGCAGACTTGCCATTTGAATTATATAGATATTTTTCTGTATTGATATTCTTCATCTTGAAGAAATTTTCAGTATTTGTAGCTTCTAAAGTCCATACATATGTTTCCGTTCCAGTAAGACTTGTTTCATTGTATGTATTTGTCGTTTGAAGTGCATTTGAATTGATAGTGTTATTCATAACGTATCCATCTTGCTCAAATACATACATGGAACCGGCCTCAACGCTGGTTACTTGCTCTAATTTGTAGGTGGTGTCAGCAATTACTTCCCCCACATTGCCGAGGAGTGCAAGCAATGTGATGAATAAAAATTTTGTAAAATGTTTCATAAGTTTTATTGTTTTTATTTGTTATTTATTTTCAGATGATGCTAACGGGTAATGGTCCTGATTGAAACAGGGGAGAACGCACATATTAAAAATATGCGGCTGCAAAGGTACGACATTCTTTCAGAATGACAAAATTTTTTGCAGGCAGAATGACGATAAATTTAAATATAATGATATCGGTCAATTCTTATTCAGACCGAAGGACGTTTTTTTCAGAAGTGATGAGTGATAAGTGATGAGTGAAAAGTTTTTATTCTTATGTAAATATGTCTTTTTGTCTCTATGTCGAGAAACACCTGTCATTGCCTTTCCCCATTGGCGGCGACCGTTGGTTCTGTCGAAAAATCTTTTAGCTTGCCGAGGAACTCATCCAGGGTGACAAGGTTAAGGTGGGGGAAGGATATGGTATGGAGTACGTTGAAGTGGCTGTCTTCTGATACCAGATAGTCGGCACCGGCAGCAAAGGCGCAATCAACGAACTTGTTGTCGTCCGGGTCAGCTGTTATCAGTCTCATGCGGAAATGTGGATCCACAAGCTGTACGTTTTTCTGATTGAGGATTAGCAGGACAATGTTCTCCGCAATGGTTGGCGAGATTTGCAGCTCCAGAATTTCCTGGTATTCTTCCAGTATCTCGTTCGACACACAAAGCTCATAGCGCCCCTCAAGGAATGCATCCCATATCGGACGATAAGGGCTTTTTCTTGCGATAATCTGCAAGAGGCAGTTGGTGTCGATGACTATGGGCCGCATACGTTTGGACTATCGGTTATAGGGTGTCCTGAAATGTGAGCCGCGCAGCTCCTGCAGGCGTTGCTCGTTCCACTGACCGCTTTCCCAGAGCTGGTCCATCTCGTCGTCTATCTGCTTGGCATAGAAGGCTGCCAGCTGGGCTCTTAATTGCTCCAGACCTGTTGCAGACTTGATGTGTGACACCAGATTGAACACGTGTACCTGTGCCGGACTAAAAGTGATTGCTTCCATCTTAATGATTTTTTCCTAACCGCAGCAAAGGTACGGTTTTTCGACTGAATGACAAAATTTTGGTGTGTGTTTTTGTCATTATGTCGAAAAACACCTGTCATTCTGTCTGAATTATAGCTTGATATAGATGTGGCGGCGGTAGAGGATATAGCCGATGAGCCAGCAGACGAGGACGTAGAACAGGGCGAAGGTGAGCGACTGCAGCTCGGGCATGTCGAAAAGCCAGCGGGCAAAGGTGACGACGACGGAGTTGACTCCGATGTGGCTGAAGGTGATGGCGAGCAGGCCGCTGAGCACGAAGAGGGCAAGGGGATTGACACCGAAGACGAGGAAGAATTTTTTAGTGGAGAGTGTAGAGTGGAGAGTGGAGAGTGGGTGAGCATGGCGAGGCAGAGGGCAGCGAGACCGCAGGAGGCGAGGGTGTAGCTGGGCGACCAGATGATTTTGTTCAGCGGCAGCCAGAACTGGAGCAGATAGCCGAGGAGGACGAGGACAGAGCCGATAGAGAAGAGGGCACAAGTCTCTGCCCCCGAGGGGGCTACGGATGCTTTGCCGTCAGCGTTTTCAATGGGAGAAGCATATACTCCCCTCTCCTTGCGAGAGGGGTCGGGGGTGAGGCTGTTGATGAGTTTCTGGCCGCAGTAGAAGCCGATGAGGGTGTGGGCGATGGCGGGGATGGTGCTGAGCAGTCCCTCGGGGTCGATGGGGTTGCCGTGGTAGAGGTGGTCGTAGCCGAAGAGTCGGAGGTCAACACGCCCGACGATGTTCTGGTTGATGTCGGGCACGTAGCCGTTGCCGGTGAGGAGGATGACGGTGTAGCCGACGAGGAGGACGACGACGGTGGGCAGGGTGTATTTGTGGGGGACGGCGACGGCGAAGAGTCCTGCGGCGAGATAACAGAGGGCGATGCGCTGGAGCACACCGAAGTAGCGAAGGTTGGAGAGGTCCCACTGTGTGCCGTTCCACCATTTGGCATACCAGCGCATGGCCATGCCGATGAGGAAGAGGAGCAGGGCGCGGCGGACTATCTTGCTGACGGTCCGGCGGTTCCACTCGAAGTTGTATTTGCGCAGCGAGAGATAGGTGGAGACTCCCATGATGAAGAGGAAGAAGGGGAAGACGAGGTCGGTGGGGGTCATGCCGTTCCACTTGGCGTGCTCGAGGATGGCGAACGACGGCTCGAGGCCGTTGTTGACGAGGATCATGGCGGCGACGGTCATGCCGCGCAGGATGTCGATGGAGACTATTCGGTTGTTAGACATAATGACAGATATTTTTTCGACAGAAAGACATAGGAACATGTTTTTTTTGACAGAAAGACATAGGGACATGTTTTTCAGACATAAAGACAAAAAGACATATTAACATAAGAACAAAAACTTATCACTTATCACTTATCACTTTTCACTTCTTTATCACTTATTGGGTGCAAAGGTATAAAAAAATGTTGGAAGACGAGGGATGAAGGATGATTATTTGTATTTCCGCAGGCCGAAAGATGGTGTTTTGAGAGAAATTCCCTAGGGAATTTTGTCTGAAAGACGGTCTTTCGCAAGAAATTCCCTAGGGAATTTTTGCAGATAGATAAGTTTTTGTATCTTTGCGAACTGTAAACCTATATCGAAAAGGATGGATCTGGAAAAGGTAATAGAACAAATCTCGCGTCGCGACGGGCTGTCGCACACGCTGGGCATGGAGTTTATCTCCACGCCGGAGCCCGACACGTGCATGGCCCGGATGAAGGTTGACGAGCGCAACCGTCAGGCGTTCGGCTTCCTTAGTGGCGGGGCATCGCTGGCCTTGGCCGAGAATCTGGCGGGCTTGGGCTCGCTGGCCTTGTGCCCGGGGAAGATTGCCGTGGGCATCAATGTGACGGGCAGCCACGTGAAGGCGGTGCTCGAGGGCGACACGGTGACGGCACGGGCGCGTCTGCTCCACAAGGGCACCACGCTGCACCAGTGGCACATCGAACTGACGAACGGCGAGGGAGAGCTGATCTCGACGGTGGCCGTGACGAACTATGTGATGGTATGAATGGTTTTGCGCTTTATCGGCTGCCTCATGCCGACCACTATGTGGAGATAAGGCAAGAGGGTGAGTTGCTTCAGCTTGGCAGCTATGCTGAGCTGGGCGGCATCAGCGGTGGCTTCGTGTTTGCACCGTTCAGCGTGAGCAGGGAGTGCCCGATAGTGGTGATAAGGGGAGAGGGGCGTATATACTCTTCTAATAACAAAACTGCAAACAAAACCGCCACAGACAATCCAGGTAGCAAAAGTAACTACTCCCCTCTCCTTGCGAGAGGGGTTGGGGGTGAGGCTGCCGGGACTTTGACCAGTGCCTATGCCATCGACTTCGCCAATTTCCACTCGCGGCTGCTGGCCGGGGAGTTCGCGAAGATTGTGTTGGCACGTACGGAGACGGTTCCGGTTTCTAAAAGTGGAGAGCGGCTTTTCCTTGAGGCCTGTGCCCGCTATCCGCGTATGTTCATCGCGCTGGTCTCGACCTCGTTGACGGGCACGTGGCTCATGGCCACGCCTGAGCCGCTGTTAGAGAAAACCGCCGAGGGGTATCACACCGTGGCTCTGGCCGGGACACAGCAGATGGGGCAGGGCGACTGGGATGAGCGCAGTGTGGCGTGGAACGACAAGAACATCATGGAGCAACGCCTCGTGGCCACATATATCACCGAGCAGCTGGAACATTTTGCCGACCATATCGACATCGACGGTCCGCACACGGCGCGAGCCGGTGAGCTGGCGCATCTGCGCACCAACTATCGGTTTACCCTCAGCGACGACGGGCGCATGGGCGAGCTCATCGCCGCCCTGCATCCCACACCGGCCGTGTGTGGCCTGCCCAAAGACGACACACGGCGGTTCATTCTCCAGAACGAGTCGGCACCGCGCCGCTATTACAGCGGTTTCACGGGGCCGCTGGGCATCGGCGGCGAGACACATCTGTATGTCACCTTGCGCTGCATGGAGCTGCACGACGAGGCTTGCACGCTCTATGCCGGCGGCGGACTGCTGCCCGGCAGCCAGCTCCGGCAGGAATGGGACGAGACGGTGGCGAAGATGGAAACCATGAAAGCTTTAATATATGACGAAGAGACGGCAGAAAACAAAAACCATTAGAAGCCTGGCCTTGCTGGCATCGGTATTGTCGTGTGCTGCGGCATGGGGCGGGGAGACCGACACCGTGCGCACGTTCAAGGATCACCTCTCGGTGGCAGCCAGTGCAGGCTACGGCTATCTTATTCCGAAGGGCGACTTTAATAAGGAGGTGGTGCGCAGCCACGACGTGGGTTACTACGATGTCAGCGTGCAGTGGCGGGCTTTCGAGGACGAGGCCAATCCCTACGACCGTGCCCTGAAATGTCCGGCCATACAGGTAGGCCTGCTCTACGGCGACTACGGGCGCATACGGATGCAGGGCAACGAGAGCGAATATGTGTCGGGTCTCGGACACGAGGTGGCCTTGTATGGTGGTATGCAGTACGACATCCTGAAGCGCGGCCGGTGGAACGCGGGCATAGCCTTCCAGAATGGCGTGGCTCTGTTCACCCGCCCCTACAACCCCGAGAAGAACAAAGACAACGAGATGGTCGGCTCGAAGCTGACGGTGTTTGTCGGCTTCAGCCCATACGTGCGCTGTCAGCTCTCGCCGCATTGGGCCTTGACGGCCAGCTGCGACTTCAAGCATGTGAGCAACGGAACGGTGGACCGTCCGAATCTCGGTGCCAATACCATCGGGCCGTCGGTGGGGATGGTGTGGAGTGTTCAGCCTCAACGTACATCGATGTATCCAAAATGGGAGAGAGATGCCAAGAAATACAGGGACCAGTCGGTGCTGGGACCCTATCTCGAGTTCACCGCAGGTGTGGGCATCAATACCCTGCGCGATCATTTCTACATGTTCTATACGAAAGACAACCCGCGCTACTATTCATTCAACACCATGCTGGCTGCGATGTGGCGCTATCATCAGCTGCATGCCAGCGGCATTGAGATAGACTATACCCATGCCGAATATGCCAGGAAGACCGAGTGGTATGACCGCGAGAACGGCTATGGCGGCCATCGTTACTCCCCCCATGTATGGGGATTGGGAGTAAGGCATGAGCTGTTCTACCGCCACGTATCGCTGCATGTGGGCGTGGGCGCATACCTGCACAGGGAAGTGGGGCAGTGGGCCGCCGAGAACGAGGGGCACACCTACCAGAGCCTCGGGCTGCGCTATAGCCTGCCGTTCACAGGCGACCGCGTGTTCCTGAGCTATAATGTGAAGGCGCATAATTTCTCGAAGGCCGACTGTCTGCAGTTCCATGTGGGCTACAGGCTGAGATACAGCAAGAGGGGAAAACAGTAGGAAGATGTATAGCAACAAAGAGAATGTCAACATACTGACGGCATTGCTTGCACAGCATGGTGTAAGTCATGCCGTTGTCTGTCCCGGGAGCAGGAACGCTCCCATCGTGCACAACCTGAACGAGCATCCGGAGATACAGTGCCATCCTGTGACCGACGAGCGCAGCGCGGGGTTCTATGCCCTGGGCATGGCTCAAGCCGGGATGACGGGATTTTTCCGCGAGCGGGTGGCAGTGTGTGTGACGAGTGGGTCGGCACTGCTCAACCTGCTGCCTGCCGTTGCCGAGGCCTACTATCAGCACTTGCCCTTGATCGTAATCTCTGCCGACCGTCCGCCGCAGTGGATTGGACAGCAGGACGGGCAGACCATTCCGCAGCCTGATGCGCTTGGCCGCTTTGTGAGGAAGGCCGTCATGCTGCCCGAACCTCGCAACGAAGAGGAGCGGTGGTACTGTAACCGGCTGGTGAACGAAGCCCTGATTGCAAGCAACAAGCACGGCTGTGGGCCGGTGCACATCAACGTGCCCATCTCCGAACCGCTCTACGAGTTCACAGTGGCGCGGCTGCCCGAGGAGCGGAAAATCCACTTCGAGCAGTCGATGGGAGTGAGGAAAGAAGATGGTGCCATTTTGCGCGACCGGCTCAGTAAGGCAGGACGGCCACTCGTGGTGGTGGGGCAAATGAACTCTCTCGTATTGCGGGGTTTCAGAACAGGAAGCACCACGTCGGAGAGACATGGCTTCATGCTGTGCGAGCCGTTGTCGTGTCGCTTGTCGTCAGCGCTCGACGAGGTGCTGGAGGCTATAGGTGACGACAGACGCTTTGCCCCCGACTTTATCCTATACACCGGCGGGCACATCGTCAGCAAACGCCTTAAGCAGTTTTTGCGCAAGCACAGCGACGTCGAGACGTGGGCTGTGAGTGAAGATGGTGAGGTGTATGACACGTTCATGCATGTCGATCGCATCATAGAGGGAAGTCTGTTCCCGGAAGATTTGATAATAGCTGAGGACGACATGTTTCAAGAGCCCAGCGGTAAGGAGACGGGTTTTTATAAGTTATGGGCAGATATGTTTGAAAAGGTCAGACGAGAGTTGCACAAGCAACCACTGGATTATTCGGCTGAGGCTGTGGTCAGATGTTTCTGTGAACAGGACCAAGTTTCTTATTGTCACTATGCCAACAGCACGGCAGTGAGGTTGGGCTGCCGCTACTCGTCGAGTTTTTTCTATTGCAACCGAGGCGTGAATGGTATCGAGGGCACACTCTCAACGGCGGCGGGCATGTCGCTTGTTTCCGATGAAAAGGTCTGTTGTGTCATCGGTGACCTGAGTTTCTTTTACGACAGCAATGCGCTGTGGAATGCAGAACTGAGGGGCAACCTGCGCATTCTGCTGCTCAACAATGGCGGCGGTGCCATCTTTGAACGTTTCGAGGGGTTGAAGGAGAGCGCGGCACGCGAAATGATCATGGGCACTCATCATACCCATGCCGAGGGAATATGCCGCCAATACCGTGTGGGCTATCGGCGAGCCTGCAACATGAAGGAAGCGGAAGAGGGCATCGACTGGCTTCTGCGAAACGAAGAACCTGTCAATGCCCCCTTGTTGTTAGAGGTGATGTTTTAGCAATCGCGTTATTTCAGGATGCGGTACTTGCCGATGACGGGCAGCTCCTTGGCCTTGCCGTTGGCGGCATTGATGATGCCGATGATGGCGAGCACGAGGAACACCAGTCCGAGCAGCGAGAAGATGGTGGCGATGAACACCAGTTTCCACGAAATGGCGATGAGGATGTGCAGGAAGATGTAGTAAACTACATAGAATGCAATCGACGCGATGCACAGCAGCAATCCCTGGTTGGCGTGGAAGCGGGCAAACTTCGACTGGCTGGCTCCAATGAGGGGCACCAGCACGAGGATGCCGAGATAGGCGAGAATGGCCATTACTTTGTTCTGTTCAATGTCTTTCGGATCGAACTCGTTGGTGGTGTCGGCGGTGTTGGTTACGGCCGACAGTTTCTCTTCGAAACTCTGTTGATTCTGATTTTCCATAATTATATTTTTTAAAGTCTTTATTTCTTGACAAATTGACGATGTCGATTTATCTTCGCGCCTCGGCATAGATTGAAAGCGAGCTTTCATCTCTGCTCTCACCGCTTGATAAATTCCACGCGGCGGTTCTTGGCGCGTCCGGCCTCGGTGGAGTTGTCGGCGACAGGCTCGTGAGAGCCTTTGCCTACGGCACGCAGGTTGAAGCCATCGACACCCATTCCCTCAAGGGCTTTCACCACGGCCTCGGCTCGCTGTTGCGAGAGCGGACCGTTCACGGCATCGCTGCCCTGACTGTCGGTGTGTCCCTGTACCTCGAAGCGGACAGAGGGATTGGCTTTCATGTAGTCGGCAATCTTCTGAATCTCGGCCATCGACTCGGCTTTCAGCGTGGCCTTGCCCGTCTCGAAGAGGATGTCGTTGGTCACGAACTTTCCGGTCTCGGCAATGGCACGCTCAACGGCGGAGATGTCGGTCGATTGGCGGCCGTAGAGCTCGACGGCACCCTTCCCGATGCGGAAGTTCTTGACGTAGAGCGGTTTGCTGCCACCACGTCCGAACAGGGTCACCCATCCTGCGCCGGGCTTGGCGTTGGGCACGTTGATGACGCGCTGGCCATCGACGTAGAACTTGATGGCGCGTTTGTTGAACGACAGGGCGTAGTGATGCCACTGGCCGTCGTTGAAGGGACCGGCCTCGGCATTCGAACGTCCTTCCTTGTGGCTGAACGAAGGTTCGTCGGAGAGACAATAGTTGCAGTCAAAAGAGTGTTGGTCATAGGAAAGGTGATATTCTATGGTGAACAGCTCATTGTCCCGTTTTTCGGCTTCGTTCATGATGTCGAGCTCAATGCCGGGGGCACCGTTTTTGTCGCTGTCGTCGAAGAGCATGTCGTACTCGATGGTAAACACGTCGCCGAGATAGTTTTTCGAGCCGTCCTTCATCAGTGGCGACAGCCAGCTGTCGTCTTTGTTCATGGCGATGCACTTCTCGCCGTCGATGACGGCAATCTCGGCATTTCCTCTGACGAGATCCCATTTCGAGGGGAACTCGCCCACCTGCTCGCCGGTCATCCGGTCCTCGAAGATGACCGTCGCGCCAGGCACGAAGTCGCTCTTTTGTTGCTCTATGTTCGCCTTCTTCTTTCCGGCGGTCGTGGTTGTGGTCTCGTCACCGTCGTTGTCGCGCCGGCTGTTCTTGTTCTTGCTGTTCTTGTCGGCCTTGTTGCCGTCAATCACGTCGTCCACCGCGTCGTTCACTGTGCGGTCTATTTTGTTCTCGACCTTGTTCTTCACTGTTTCCACAGCCCTGTCCTTTATCCGGCCGAGGATACCCTGTGCGTCGGCCTCAGCCGAGCAGGCGAGTGCAATGAGGAGCATTGCAGCGATTTTTTTAGTAGTCATTTGCTTAAAATTTAAGTTCATAATACAGATTTTTTGCAAAAATATAGTTTAGTTTTGAATTGTGCAAATTTTTCATAATATTTTTGTCGAAAATGCACCGAAAGCCCGCCGACAGGGTCACATCATGCGAACGACAGCCTTTCACGATGCGAAAGACCGTGTTTCATAAAGTAATATAATATATATTACTGAGTAAAATAATATATATTACCGAGTAAAATAATATATATTACCGAGTAATATAATATATATTACTTTGTGAACCCTTGTCTTTTGTGTTGCAAGGGCTTGTCGTTCGGGTTATTTTTAGATAAATTTCTCACGCCTGGGAAAAGAAATGCGTTTCTTTTCCTCTCGCTTAACCGAAATTTTTATACTTTTGCAGGTGGAACGTGTAATCATCCCGCAGGGCGATGCCCTGGGCTGTGTGCTCAATGCCCCTTCGGGGCGCATAGGTGCGACAATAGAGAAACTTTAGTTTATAATAAATATGGGACAGGCAATGGAACAACGGGAATGGAAACCCGTCAGGGAATTTGAGGAGATACTCTTCGAGGAGTATCATGGTATCGCAAAGATCACGATCAACCGTCCGCGCTGGCGCAATGCGTTCACGCCGAAGACTACTTTGGAACTTTCACAGGCATTTGCCCTGTGCCGCGAACTGCGCCGCATCCGCGTGGTGCTGCTCACGGGAGCCGGCGACAAGGCGTTCTGCTCGGGTGGCGACATGCACGTGAAGGGTCGCGGCGGCTATATCGACGACGAGGGTGTGCCGCGCCTGTCGGTGCTCGACGTGCAGATGCAGATACGGCGGTTGCCCAAGCCGGTAATTGCGATGGTCAAC
>JAFRZC010000200.1 GCA_017442765.1 Prevotella sp.
CCGACCCCGGGCGATGCCCTGGGCTGGGTGCTTGTTGGCCTTTCAGGCCGTATTTGTGCCGCTTGCGAAACTTTAGTATCGTATAACCTAATTCTAAATATTCTAAGAAGTGACTATGAAAAAGTTGATGGTTGTTTTTTCCGTCCTCATGTTGTCGGTTTCCATGCTGGCAGGGCCGGTCACGCGCCAGCAGGCGTTGTCTGTAGCCAAGCAGTTTATGGTGAAGAAGGGTCGGATGCTCTCCGTCAGGCAGCCCGCGTTCCGTGCTCCCCGCCGCGGCGTGACCACCGAGGACCAGTCCTACTACTATGTGTTCAACGCCGACGGCGGCAAGGGCTTCGTCATCGTCTCGGGCGACGACCGCACTGAGCAGATCCTCGGCTATTCCGACGAGGGCAGCTTCGACATCGCGGCGCAGCCCGAGCACATCCGCAACTTCCTGCAGATGTATGCCGACAAGATGCAGTATCTCGACGACACGGGCTACCGGCTCACGCCGGCGCGCCGGCGTGCCGCGGCGCAGAACCGTCCCGTGCGCCGTGCCATCGCGCCCCTGCTCAAGAGCCGTTGGAACCAGGGCGCGCCCTGGAACGCGGCATGCCCCATCTACTACGACAAGGAGACCGGCGAGCTGAGCGGCAACCACTCGGTCACGGGCTGTGTGGCCACGGCCTACGCACAGGCCATGTACTATCACAGATGGCCGATGGAGACCATTGCCTATATCCCCCAGCACAAGGTGACGTGGGAGACGAAGAAGGGCGACAGGTCGGTAACACTGCCGCGCGTAAAACCCCATACTCCCATCGACTGGGATCACATGTACGACACCTACAACGGGCGCGTGCTCTCGGAAGAAGACTCCGCGGCCATCGCCGACTTCAACCTCTGGGTGGGTCAGGCACTGAAGATGGGCTACGGACCGTCGTCGGGCGCGGTGACAGGCTACGGCGAGACGGTGCTTAAAAAGATTTTCAACTACGACGACGGGATGACCTTCGAGTCGCGCGGCGACTATACCATCGACGCGTGGAGCAGCCTCATCTATGGCGAGCTGGCCGAGGCGCGCCCTGTGGTCTATTCCGGACAGTCGTCGGGTGGCGGCCATGCATTTGTGCTCGACGGCTACGACGGTGAGGGGCTCTTCCACGTGAACTGGGGATGGGGCGGAGGCTCCGACGGCTACTATCGCATCGCCGTGCTGGCTCCCGGAGCCGACGCGGGCATCGGGTCGAGCAACACCTCCGACGGCTATACCATGTCGCAGGGGGCTGCCATCGGCATGAAGGCACCCGACGACATCACCGCCGATCCGCCAAAATATGTGCTGACCAACTTCATTGACCAGGAAAACAACTTCTTCATCAACGACAAGCAGAAGAAGATGCACGTGGTCTATTGCAACTGGACGGGCTCGCAGCGCGACTTCGAGATGAACGTCGCCACCATCGACGAGGACGGCACCTTCCATACCCTCCTGGCCAACAGGGAGGCCACTATCGGCGAGAATTATCTTAACACTCAGGACTACATGCTGAGCAAGCTCCCTGTAGGCATCCACAAGGTGGTGCCCGTGAGCCGCGTGAAGGGGCGGTCGGAATGGCTGACCAGTTTCGACAGCAGCACTCACTATTTCCTCGTCACCGTAGCCGACGACGGCACGATGACCCACGAGTGGCGGCCGCGCGAAGACTTCACCGTGGAGAACTTCAAGGTCATCTCGTCGCGCAAGGCCGGCGACGAGCAGGAGGTGATGGTGACTTTCAAGAACAGCGGCGAGGAGTTTTTCCGCCCCATCGGGTTCTATGCCGGTATGGAGGAGACGATGGGCGAGAAGGCCAACAGCCGCACGCAGATCGTGATGCGCGAGGGCGAGACGACAAGTACCGTGTTTAAGTTTGAGACTACAACCGACCAGGTGGGCAAGTGGCACGTCTGGATTATCAACGAGGACACGAGGAAGGTGTACTACCAGGCCGACATCGACATCAGGGCTACCGGCGCGGCACCCGACAACCCCGCCGGCCTTGAGTCGGCGGCGGCGGTCACCATCACCAACAAGTCGGGCAGCATCATCATCGGCCCCAAGGCATACGGCAAAGTGACGGTGAAAAACAACGCAAGCACCGATTTCACCGGTGCCGTCAAGGTGACGCGCTGGCGGCGCGAGGTTGGCGACACCGGCTATTATTGGAGCAACGGCGACGTGATGGTTTCTACCACGATTCCCGCAGGCGGCTCAAAGGTCATAGAGTTCGTGTCCGCCGGTCTTGAGGAGGGCTATGAGTATTGCTTCAGCGCCGGCTACCTCTACGGCAGCCGCACCTGCGGACTTCGCGGGCTCGACTATGCCGGACAGCTGGGCAACGGCGGACTGAACTACGCCGTCACGGGCGTGGTAAATGGTATTACCGCCAACTCCTATATGGTCAACAGCAACTCGGCGACCCTCGATTTTACCTACGCCCAGCAGCTGCCCACACTCAATCTTAGCCGTGCCGCCGCGCATACGCTCTATTTCCTCAGCGAGGAAGTCACCGTGCCCGACGGACTGGCGGAGAGAAACTTGATTGTGGGCGGAAAGGCTACCTCCATCAGCCTCACCGAAGACGGTGCCTACGTGTCGCCTGTGGACTATCACGTCGGGAAAATCAGCTATACGCGCACCTTCGCCGCCGCCACCGACGGCAAGAAGGGGTGGGAGACCATCGTGCTGCCCTTCGCGCCGACGAGCATCAGTGCCGATGGGCAGCCCATCGACTGGCGCGACGGCGACTTCTACCTGAAAGCCTTTACCTACGTCAATGCCGACGACGAGGTCTGCTTTGAGACTCCCGAGGTGTTCGAGGCCAACATTCCCTACATCATCGGTGTGCCCGAGGCACTTGTGGGAAAAACCATCACCTTCGAGGCCGAGAACGCCGACATGCCCGCCAACATTGACACCAAGATGCAGATAGGTGCCGACCCCTATATCTTCGTCGGCAATATGCTGAAGAAGAGCCTCACCGACATCCTTGTGCTCAACGCCGAGGGTTCGGCCTTTGAACCCGTGACCAAGGCAACCGCCGTAAAACCCTTCCGCGCCTATTTCACCGAATACCTTGCCGTGCCGAGGAATATTGTCATCTGTCAGGAGACAACGGGAATTCTGGATGAAGGATTAAGGATTAAGGATGAAAGTAACAATCCCTCATCTCTCATCTCTCATCCCTCTTCCATATATGACCTCCAAGGCCGCCGCTTGGCTAACAATCCCTCATCCTTCATCTCTCATCCCTCATCCAGAAAGGGTATTTACATTGTTAACGGAAAAAAGATTGTAATAAAATGAGACGAAAACTGTTTTTCACTTTTCAATTATCACTATTCACCTTAGTGAGCATGGCCCAGTCGGGCGGCATCACGCCTGACATGCTCCGCCAGATGGAGCAGGCCGAGGCCGCACAGCCGTCGAACCGTGCCATCTTCAACGCCGTCGCGTCGAACAAAATCGACGACCTGGCGCGTAACTTTGCCAACCAGGGACCTGTCGATATGCATTTCGACATAGAGACCCCCAAACAGTCAATCCACAACCAGAAATCGAGCGGGCGATGCTGGATGTTCTCGGGGCTGAACGTGCTGCGCGCCAATTTTGCCCGCCAGCACGACGACACGCTGGCCGTGGAGTTCTCCCACGACTACCTGTTCTTCTACGACCAGCTGGAAAAAGCCAACCTCATGCTGCAAGCCGTGGTCGATCATGCCGACAAGCCCATCGACGACCCGCGCGTGCAGTTCTTCTTCCATTCTCCGCTGGGCGACGGCGGCACGTTCTGTGGCGTGGCCGACCTCGCCGCGAAGTACGGACTTGTGCCGATGAGCATCCAGCCCGAGACCTATTCGGCAGAGAACACCTCGCGCATGTCGGCGCTCGTCAAGTCGAAGCTGCGCGAGTACGGACTGGAGCTGCGCCGCATGGTGGGCGACAAGAAAAAGCCCGCACAGATAGAGAAACGCAAGACCGAGCAGCTCGGCACCATCTACCACATGCTCTGCCTCACCCTCGGCGAGCCCGTGAAGACCTTTACCTATGCCCACCGCGACAAGGACGGACGGCAGAAGGGCGAGCCTCGGCAATATACCCCGCAGCAGTTCTATCAGGAGACCGTAGGCCGGCCACTCAACGGCACGTTCATCATGGTGATGAACGACCCGCGACGGCCCTACCACAAGACCTACGAGGTGGAGTACGACCGCCATACCTACGACGGCACCAACTGGCGATACCTCAACCTGCCGATGGAGGAGATTGCACAGCTTGCCGTCACAGCGTTGAAAGACGGCACGAAACTCTATTCCTCCTACGACGTGGGCAAGCAGCTCGACCGCGCACGTGGCTACAGCGACCTCGACAACTTCGACTATGCCGCGCTCCTCGGCACCGACTTCCCCATGAACAAGGCCGACCGCATCAGCACCTTCGACAGCGGCTCTACCCATGCCATGACCCTCACCGCCGTCGATCTCGACAGCAGCGGACAGCCCACGCGATGGAAGGTGGAGAACTCGTGGGGCACCGACAGCGGGCAGAAGGGCTACATCGTGATGACCAACCGCTGGTTCAACGAATACATGTTCCGCCTCGTGGTCGATAACCGCTATGTCCCCGAACAGCTGTTGCAGGAGTACAAGCAGAAGCCTGTCATGGTCGTGCCCGAAGACCCGCTCTTCCAGATGGACGAATAGCCTCACCCCCAGCCCCTACCCAAACAGCCTCACCCCCGACCCCTCTCCCTTTGGAGAGGGGCCGGGGGTGAGGCTTCTGTTTTTCTGTCTAAAAATGACGAGTTGGTTCAAAATTGACAGATATTTGTGTGAATTTAATAGGCAAATTGGGAAATTATGCCTACCTTTGCGCCCGATTATGTAAAAATCATTAAAACTCAAGACAATGATGAAGAAACTTTTGTTGATAATGGGGGGGGTAATCCTATCCCTCAGTGCCAGCGCGACAACCTTCTACAAGCTCCATGTTCGGGCTATTGCGTATTATGACGGGAATAACGCAGGCGGAAAGGTCTATCTGAATGCAAAGAATCCTGATGCTAATGAAAGGGACAACTGCGAAGCAGCCATTACCCATACAGGTACAACGGCAACGGATGCCAGTGGTCGCACCTATGCTCCACAGGTTGACATGAATTATTACCCGGGTTCTAATGGTGACATGCCCGACATTAGCCCTGCATTTGACTGTACCGGACAAAAGGCTACCGTTACCGAAGCAGCGATACTCCCGCTTGCAGATAGTGGTTACGAGTTTGTCTGTTTTGCAAAAAACATTAAGGCAAATGGAATATATGATTCTGAGGATTGCTATGGTTTGATACATGGAAATGGAAGTGGTGACCGAACGTATGATTTTAAATATCAAACCTCGGAGCCGACTAATAACGATGGAGAGTTTTGGGTAAATGCATTTACTTCCAATGCAGCTTCAGCTGCACAAGATAATAATATACCCAAACGTTCTGACCATACTTATAAAAAGGGCGATGACGTGGTAACTGATTTCGACACTGACCCCAATACAACAATCTATGCCATCTTCCGCCCAGTTGGAGCAACGTCTCCCAGACTTGCAGAATATACAGCACATTTCATAAACTTCCCGAATTGGTGGGTAAGTGCGTATGCATGGAGAACAGAACAAGTTCGTGCTTCTGCGGCATGGACTGGTGATGGAACAGAGACTCTTGATGTCGCCAATAGGGCAGAACTCTACGGCCAAGCGTATGACACGAAGAAAATAACATTTAACATGCGTCCCGATTATATCATTTTCAATAATGGTATTGAGAATGATGCAAACGGGAAAACTGAGGACATGACATTTATTGACGGTGCTTACTATACGTTAGCCGAGCACAATGATGTTAAGGCAAGTAAGCTGGTATTCCTTGATAGTGAGACAGAGTTTCAGATTACTCAGCAGACAACCCTGGCCACTAATATGAACGTCTGCTATCCGCGCCAGTTTACGGTCGGGCAGAAATCGACCGTCTGTCTGCCGTTCGCGCTTACTGCTGACCAGGCTTCCGCAGCAGGTACTTTCTATCGACTGACGGGACTCAACGGCACAAAGCTAAATTTTGAGCAGGTAAGTGGTGCTGTTGATGCCAATACACCCTATATTTTCGAGGCAGCTACGGCCTATCCGTTTGAGAATCTCCATATTGAGACGCTGCCTGTAACCACGTCGAATGGACCTGACCCGAATAATCCCAAGATGATCAGCACGCTGGAGACGGTAGAACTCACCAATGGCGACTATACTTACTTTGGCTATGCCGGAGGTCAGTGGAAGAAGGTCGGTACAGGTGGCGCTGTATTAAAACCGTTCCGCTCCTGCATCGCCCTGCCCACCGGCTCGCCCGCCGCCAAGGCCAACAGTCTGGAGGCATCGTTCGAGGAGACAACAGGAATTCTGGATGAAGGATTAAGGATTAAGGATGAAAGTAACAATCCCTCATCTCTCATCTCTCATCCCTCATCTGTTTATGACCTCAGCGGCCGCAAGATAGCCGACAATCTCTCATCATTCATCTCTCATCCCTCGTCCAGAATGGGTGTGAAGATTGTGAATGGCAAGAAGTATATGAACAGGTAAACAGCAAGGAGGAAAGTTTCATGGAGAAAAAAATGTATGTTATTCCCACGATTGAGGTGTTCTACATAAATCTCGAGGCCTTGCTATATGAGGAGTCCACAGGTGGCGAGGGCGAAAGCGGACAAGTCATCTTCGATGCCAAAGGGGTCTTTGACGATGAAGACGACGGTTTCACCTTCGACGATGAGGAGTAAGCTCATCATGGTGTACACGGCATGCCACGTTAATATAGATGTCCTTATGTCTGGAAGGGGTGACTTGGTTCAAATTTGACAGATATTTGTTCAAATTTGATAGACATATTTAATAATTATGTGTACCTTTGCAGCGGAATTTTAAGTTTAACAAATAAAATAATCAAGCGTATGAAAAAACTATTATTGATTTTAGGGGGGGTAATCTTGTCCCTCAGCGCCAGCGCAGGCAACTCCACAAAGTGCCTGTATGTGAAGGCAGTGGCTCAGCCTACAGGTGCTGGTCTGGTGTATCTGCATGGCAAAAAGAAGTATAACGAGTCGAATGAAGGCGAGGATGCCGCTGAGCGCAAGTGCATCTGGGAAAGAACCGAGGATTTCGCCGACGAAGCCTTTATAAAGGCTATACGTGGAGAGAATGGCCAAATGCCAGGCGTTGACTGCACGGGAACGTTAGGCCGATATGAGTTTATCCTCAACAACCAGCCGACAGCTGGCTATGAACTGGTTTGCTATTCCGATGTACTGAAGACAGAGGCCAATGCCATTTATTATCCCTCAGAGTGTTATGCCCTGATACATGGTGATGGTGCCCAACATGTCGATTTCAACTATCTTACGCCCGAATCGGCATACGAAGATACTTATGGTGTTAACGGAGATAACCATTGGATTAACGGTAACGTCAGCGATGACATAAAGCCCAAAAACACTCCTAAGGATGATTCTCCTGAAAATATTTATGCCTATCTCACTGAGCATCCAGATGAAGTGGGTGACTACTTCTCTGCTGAACCCGACAGAACCATCTATGCTATTTTCCGTCCCATCGGCTCGGGTTTCCCACGGTTTAACCATGGTGCCTATTTCGTGAACATGGCTGGCTGGAACGCTGTGAAGGGATACGCCTGGAATGGCGAAGGCGACGGTGCAACACCGGTTTCCGGCGCATGGCCTGGCGATGCCGTGATAGATGCCACTGCTGTACCTGCCTATGGTTCAGATTTTGCCACATGGGAAGTACGGTTCGACTCGGCTCCCGAGAAAATCATCTTCAATGACGACAATAATGGCTCTCAGACTGGCGACATGACCTTTATCGAAGGTGCCTACTATACCTTTGATGGCTATACGGGTACAAGCAAACTGTTGTTCCTCGATGCCGACAAGCAGTTCCAGATTGCTGAGGAGACGGCCATCAGCGGTATGAGTGTTTGCTATCCGCGCCAGTTTACCGCTGGTCAGAAATCAACGGTCTGCCTGCCGTTTGCTCTTACTGCTGAACAGGCTGCCGCAGCCGGAAAGTTCTATACGCTGACGTCACAGGACGGCCGCTACGTGAACTTCGAGGAAGTGACCGATGGCATCGCTGCCAACACACCTTACATCTTTGAGTGTGGCGAGAGCACTGAATATCCCTTCGAGAAGATCGACGTGGCCACGCTGCCGAAGACCGAGCTGCAGGAGGTTGTCCTGCCGAACGGCACTAAGATGATCAGCACATTAGAGAAGACAGCTGTCACCAGCGACAGTGAGACCACCTACTTTGGCTATACCACCTCGGGCGAATGGGTGAAGGCCAACTCGGGTACGCTCCGTCCGTTCCGCGCTGTCATCGCCGTGCCCACCAGCACGCTGCCCGCCGGAGCCAAGAGCCTGACCGCTACGTTCGATGATGCTACAGGCATCGAGGCAATTAATAATGAAGAATTAAGAATTAATAATTCAAACGCCTCCGTCTATGACCTCAATGGTCGTCGCGTATCGCCGACAGCCAAGGGTGTGAAGATTGTCAATGGCAAGAAGTATATTAACAAGTAAAAGCAAGGAGAACAGAATCATGAAGAAATCGTATTTCATTCCCACAGTTAAGGTTTCTATTGTAAACAGTGAGTCCTTGCTTGCCGGCTATAGTGAGGATCTGGGTGGTAACGGACAGAACGATGTTGAGTTCGGTGCCAAGGAGCTCTTCGACGACGAAGACGATGCTCCCAAGTCTGTCTGGGACAGCGAGGAATAAGCATCATTAACAATAATAAGGGCATGTCCTTTTGTCTTTCCGACAGAAGGACGTGTTTTTTTGTTTTCAGACATAATGACACATACTACATAATGTCATACAGATGACACAGGTACAAAATGTCACACAGATGACACAGATTTCCACAGTGGTAAACACATTACTGCACAATTGAATCTGTGTCATCTGTGTCATCTGTGTGACATTTCTTGTCAGGCCTACGGCCTTTAACGCAAGTGCTCCATATATGTCATTAAAAAAACCAAACCCCTGTCATTATGTGGCAAAAACGCGGTTTTGGTTCAAATTTTATAGTTATTTGTTCAATTTTTACAGAATTATTTAATAATAATGTTTAACTTTGCAGCGGTATTTTGATAATCATAAATTTTTAAACAATTTAATAACTAAAAAAACAAAACATTATGAAAAAATTTTTACTGATTTTAGGAGGAGTGATCCTGTCCCTCAGTGCCAGCGCAGGAGGCAACTCCACAAAGTGCCTGTATGTGAAGGCAGTGGCTTATCCTTCGGGTGCCGGCCAGGTGTATCTGCACGGCAAAAAGAAGTATGATCAGCCCAATCAAGGTGAGGATGCCGCAGAGCGGACATGCATCTGGGAGCGCACCGAGGATTTCGCAGAGGAGGCCATCATTAAGGCTGTACGTGGAGAGAATGGCAGTATGCCGGGCATCGACTGCACGGGAACGTTAGGCCGGTATGAGTTTATCCTCAACAACCAACCGGCAGCTGGTTATGAGTTTGTCTGCTATTCTAATGTGCTGAAGACAGAGCCCGAGGCGGTCTATTTCCCCTCAGAGTGCTATGCCCTGATCCATGGCGACGGTGCTGAGCACGTCGATTTCAACTATCAAACGCCCGAATCGGCATACGATACTTATAATGTTAACGGCGACAACCACTGGATTAACGGCAACGTCAGCGATGACATAAAGCCCAAGAACTCTCCTATGGATGATACTCCTGAAAAGGTTTTTGCCAGCATAACAGAAGAGAATCAGGGAGACTATTTCTCTGCTGAACCCGACAGGACCATCTATGCCATCTTCCGCCCCATCGGCGCAAGCTTTCCTCGGTTCGTGGCTGAGTCGGTCTATTTCATCGACATGGCCGGCTGGGATGAAGTGAAAGCCTATGCGTGGAACGAATCCACAAGTGGCACTCAGATAGTTTCTGCTGACTGGCCAGGCAGTGATATGGATGATGCCGGCATCACGAATATCTACGATCAGGAGATGACCACCTATAAGGTTTCCTTCCCCGACACTCCGCAGTTTGTCATCTTCAACAACAACGACAACGGCGAGCAGACCGGCGACATGACCTACATTGCCGATGGCATCTATGCCTACGACGGTCTGACCGAGACGAGCAAGCTGATGTTCCTCGACGGCGACGAGGAGTTCACGATAGGTGCCGAGACTCCCATCCAGGGCATGAGCATGTGCTATCCGCGCTTCTTCGAGGAAGGCAAGAAGACCACCGTCTGTCTGCCCTTCGCGCTCAACGAGGAGCAGGCTGCCGCAGCCGGAACATTCTACAAGATTGTCTCTTTCACCAACGGCGCGCTGATCTTCGACAAGCATGAAGGTGCGATTGCCGCCAACACGCCCTACGTCTTCGAGGCTGCAACGGCCTATCCCTTCGAGGATATCTTCGTTGAGACCCTGCCTGCCACCGAGCTACAGGAGCTGGCTGCCGACGACGGTAGCAGACTGCTCAGCACAGTGAAGAGAAAAAATGTCCAACGTTTCGAAGACAATGCCGACACCACATTCTTCTACCTTGACGAGGAAACTGGCGAGTGGAAGGTACAATTCAATGATTTCGGTGTCAATTATGCGACAGTCATACCCTTCCACGCTGTTGCCGGTGTTCCCAACGAATTGGTTCCCGATGGTCTGGAGAACGGTGCTGTCATTCAGGCAACCTACGATGGTACCATACCCGATCCGACAGGCATCAAGGGTGTTGAGAAGGCTGAGAGCGTGAGCAACGGTGCAGTCTATGACCTTGGCGGTCGCCGCGTGTCTCCCTCTTCAAAGGGTGTCCGCATCACCGAAGGCAAAAAGTATATCAACAAGTAAAGGTTTATACAGTTTTTGAGGAATGTCCGCTTTCGCCGAGAAAGCGGGCATTTTTTTTGTGCGGGATAAAGTTTCTGTCGGTGTCCGGGGAAAGCGGGCATTTTTTTGTGCGGGATAATGTTTCTGTCGGTGTCCGGGGAAAAAGTGCCGAAGGTACGACAAGAATACAGGCAGGTGGTGAAGCGATAGCGGAACCCCTGCAAGGAGATACCGTACATTTCAAGCCCCGAAGGGGCGGCAGAGGTTTATATGGGGGTTGCAGATTACATAAAATGTTACATAGATTACACAGATTTCCACGGTGGTAAGCACATTAACACCCCAGTTCGGGATAAAAACAGTCCTGAAAGGACGGTGGAATACAGGCAGGTGGTGAAGCGATAGCGGAACCCCTGCTTGGCAGTGCAGAAGAGGGAAAACCCCGAAGGGGTGACAGAATACATCGTTTGCAGAATTTTAGCACGATGTCCTGTTCTGTCACCCCTTCGGGGTATTCTTATCTGAGCTGGGCTGGGTGGTGCTGGCCTTATAGGCCGTTACTTCCCACTTATCGTGCGGGAGATAAGGTTTTGTAACGCGAACGACCGTCTTTCACAAAGTAATATATATTATTTTACCGAGTAATATATATTATTTTACCGAGTAATATATATTATTTTACTGAGTAATATATATTATATTACTTTGTGAAAGACGGTCGTTCGCGTTGTGAAGGCTAAGATTTCGGATTATGTCGGCCTATGTTTTTTAAACTTCTCACCAGCAATGAGGCCGTAATGAGCTGGTGGGGCAGGTCGAGTGCTCCGAGAAAGGGGGTGGCTAAGAGGAACAGCAGAAGCACCACGCTATATACCAACCAGCATTTCCTTGCGTGGCGGCCTTTTCTCGAATACAGCCAGATGAGCAGCGGTATGGGGAAAAAGGCCACGAGATACCAGTTCCACATGCCTGGGAACAGCTCCGAGCAGAATGTCACATAAACAAGCAAAGCCCCTACTAAGGCCTGGGCCGAGAAAAGCGATATGTCGTAGATTTTGGCCAGCCGTCGCCAGCGCAGCAGCCACTCGCATAGGGTAACGAGCAGGGTCAGCACGAGCAAAGCGGCAAAGGCTATTGTCGGGGTAAAGGAATAGGTGGGAAAAGGCTTGCCCTTTAAAATCCTCACCCCTTTGTCGGCCAATACCGGTCGATGCTCGCCGGTGCTGTCGTTCACAAACGTTGTCTCGCGTAACACGGGAATGACAAACTCGGGGATAAGCCGTACCTCTCTTGGAGAATAACGCTCGTAGGCCGTTCCGAAGAATGTGATGTAAACAAACTCCGACCATGGCGCACGGCGCACCGTCAGTCTGAAGAGGTCGCCGTCGTTTAGTGTCATCGGATAGCGCGTTGGCCCCCATTCAAGATGCTCGCCTATCAGGCTCTCGCGCATGGCTGAGATTGTCGTTGTCAGGCAGTTGGTATAGAGCAGATTGAAATGGCGGTACTCGCCTGCCACCAGCTCGTTGTCGAGCAGCCGCCAGAATTCCTTTTTCTCATCAGGGGTCAGGTTCAGCTTGTATTGCCACAGCTCCCGTCCGAGTTTCTGTGACAGGTCGATATATTCTTGTGTGGGAAGGGCCATGAACTTCGCCTTTGCTTTTCCGGCTACGCCCGTCATAAACCCGCTGATGTTGGGGTCGCTCTCAAAAGTAAAGACATAATCCAGCTGATGCGCGGGGCACTCCATGCGCAACGTGGCATGGCCGAAAACGGAATAAAAAACGGGCAGTGGTGAGCCTATGAGCAGGCTGGCGGTCACGAAGTTGCTGCTGTCGGGCAATACCTCGAACGGCTTTGCCGCTGTGCTGTCGGCATTGAGTTTCGCATTCTTTACTTTAGAGTCGGGGGTTGGGATTGCTTGGCTGCTTACACTGCCTGTTAACACCATCAGCACGGCAATCCACGCGGCAGCCATCGACTTGAAGACAGCCCGGCCGGCTTTTCTTTCCATACGTTTTATAAACATGCGCGTACATTAATTTTATCTTGCAAAGGTAGTGTAAAATGGAGACAATGCAAAATAAAAAAGTCATTTTTTTATTTTTATTGTTGAGATGCCGCCTGCCGCATGTGACAAAATGTCATGTTTCCTGATTTGGGACATGCCATGTTTGTCAGTTGGCACGCTGTTTGTTGTATTCAGGGCGGACGATAATGTCTGGCAACATTTAGAATAATAACAAATAAAGAATAAGTATTATGGGAAAGATTATTGGAATTGATTTAGGTACAACCAACTCGTGCGTTGCCGTGTTTGAGGGCAATGAGCCGGTTGTCATCGCCAACAGCGAGGGAAAGCGCACAACGCCCTCCGTAGTTGGATTTGTTAAGGACGGCGAGCGCAAGGTGGGCGACCCCGCCAAGCGTCAGGCTATCACCAACCCGAAGAACACCATCTTCTCCATCA
>JAFRZC010000201.1 GCA_017442765.1 Prevotella sp.
CATTGCCATCACCATCTGCGACCCCGAGGGCAATGTGCTGGACATGAACCAGCATAGCGCCGATGTCAACAGCCACGGCCACAAGATTATCGGCAACAACCTGATGGACTGCCACCCCGAGCCCGCACGGACCAAGCTCCGCGGCCTGCTGGAGCACCAGCAGCTCAACGCCTACACCATCGAGAAGACCCTCGCCGACGGCTCCAAGGTGAAGAAACTCATCTACCAGACCCCCTGGTGGAAGGAGGACGGCGCCTTCGGCGGCCTCATCGAGTACTCCATCGAGATTCCCTTCGAGATGCCGCACTACGTCCGCCAGCCCAAGCCTGCAAAATAAATTTGGAAATTCCAAATATTTGTCATACCTTTGCAGTAGTGAAAGACAAGGGTATGTACAATGTGCATGGTCATAATACGCTGATTTTCATCCCTCCATCCTCTAGTGGGGGACGAAACACCGAAAACGAAATCACTGCTTCGGGCAGCACTTCCTGTGCGTCTGCCCGAGGTTTCTTGTTTAATTTAATACCCCATAAAACGATGAAAAAAATTCTTTCCCTTCTGATGGTCGCCTTCTTCGCGACATCCATGATTTCCTGCTCCGAGGAGTCCGATTCCAGCAGCTCGCACAGCGGCAGCTCGGAACTGGCAAACACCGTCTGGCGCTACGACAACCCCAGCGACAGCTACTACTACGGTGCCCATGTCACCCTCACGGTCTCCTTCGGCGCCACCAACCAGATTACCTTCCTCCAGCAGGTCAACGACGCTACGAACACCATGACCGGCACCTACGATTTCTCCAGTGGCAGCGGCACCGCCTACGTCAAGAAAACCGAGGGTGAAGACCAGAACGAGTACCGCATCTCCTTCACCGTCAGTGGTAACACCATGGTCTGGAAGCTCAACCAAGACTACACCCTCACCAAAATCCAATAACCCTTAACACACATAAATCATGAAAATCAAGACACTATTCCTTGCCCTGGCCGCCCTGCAGTGCAAATAATTCAAGGGAACGGCTAATTTTGCGAATTTAACGAAAATGCTTGCGCAGGACAATTTTGAGCGAATTACGCTAATTGTGTCTGCGCAAGTTTTTTTTCGAGTAATTAGCTGTAATCCAGAGTTCTGGCAATTCGCTTGATTTGTGAAATTCGCCGTTATAAACAAAGAAGTTATGCAAGAATATTTTGAACACCTGAACAACATTGCCATCACCATCTGCGACCCCGAGGGCAATGTGCTGGACATGAACCAGCATAGCGCCGATGTCAACAGCCACGGCCACAAGATTATCGGCAACAACCTGATGGACTGCCACCCCGAGCCTGCACGGACCAAGCTCCGCGGCCTGCTGGAGCACCAGCAGCACAACGCCTACACCATCGAGAAGACCCTCGCTGACGGCTCCAAGGTGAAGAAGCTCATCTACCAGACCCCTTGGTGGAAGGAGGACGGCGCCTTCGGCGGCCTCATCGAGTACTCCATCGAGATTCCCTTCGAGATGCCGCACTACGTCCGCCAGCCCAAGCCGCAGCAGTGACTTTTTTCGGCACGGCATCCCCCCGTCGTCGAATTATACAAAAAAAACGCCCGCAGAACAATCGTTCTGCGGGCGTTTTACTGTTGGGAAGGCTATCGCATGCTTGTGAATTTCCCGTGGTCAAGGTTATAAATAATGTCGTCAAGGAATTCGTCGGATACATTGCCCATGTCACTTTTGTCGTAAATATACAGGAATGACAACCGGGTGTCCTCGACTTGCAGGCGTATAATGACACGTCCTCCACCACTCTTTCCTTTGCCTTTTGATGCGAAATTGATTCGCACTTTTCGCATGCCGTCGTACAAATCCACCCCTTGACGAGGATTGTCCGCGAGGGATAGGAGCAGATGCTTGAAGTCTTCAGGGAGCGAACGGTACCTTTTCTTTAGGCGTTTGAATGCTCGCTGGAAGTCTGTGGAGAATCGAATCTCTTTTATCATAGGTTGTCGACAAAATCGATGGCTTCAGCAACACTCATTGAGGGCGCATTTTCACACTCTTGTTTTGCACGTAGTACGGTACGTGCCATGCGGTAGGCTTCTTCCAGTTCCATAAGCCTGTTCCATCTTGCGTTGGTCAGGCGAACCGTGATGTTCCTATTGGTTCTTTCTATGACACACATAATTTTATATTGTTGATTTCCGACTGCAAAAGTACGAATATTTTACGATATGGCAAAATATTTTTTCGCCATGTCTGGGAAAAAGTGTATCTTTGCACCCTTATCGTTTGGATTATGAAAAGATATATTATACTGGTATTTACTATGTTGAGCGTTGCTGCCGTGGCGCAGCAGGGCGGAGTCAGGGGCAAGGTTGTGGATGCCCGGTCGGGCGAGAACATCGAGTACGCCAATGTGGCGCTGCTGCGGGCCAGCGACTCGACGCTGGTCAACGGCACGGTGAGCGAGAGCAACGGCAGTTTCGCGCTGACGGCCCCCTACGGGCGCTATGTGCTGAGGGTGACGTTCATGGGCTATGATGCATACTACCATAGCAATGTGGTGGTGCTGAACGACAGGCACCGCGATGTGAATGTGGGAAAGGTGCCGCTGAGAATGAGCGGCACGCTGATGGAGGCCGTGGAGGTGACGGCCGAGCGCTCGATGGTGGAATACCAGTTGGACAAGCGCGTCATCAATGTGGACAAGAATATTGTGAGTAGCGGCGGCACGGCCACCGACGTGCTGGAGCAGGTGCCCAGCGTGGCGGTGGACAACGACGGCAACGTGACGCTGCGTGGCTCGAGCAACGTCAAGGTGCTGGTCAACGGCCGCCCCAGCGAGCTGCTGAGCAGCGACCTGGCGTCGTTGCTGGAGCAGATACCGGCCTCGACGGTGGAGAACGTGGAGGTCATCACCAACCCCTCGGCCAAGTACGACCCCGAGGGCATGAGCGGCATCATCAACATCAAGCTCAAGGACAAGACCGCCGGCGCCCTGGG
>JAFRZC010000202.1 GCA_017442765.1 Prevotella sp.
GCCGCCGTGTAGTCCGTGTCCCAGCCGTGGCCGCCGGCCTCCGCCAGCACTATTTTTACGCGGTCGTCGTCCATGTAGTGGTAAATCGTGCCGGCGGCGTTGCTTCCTCCGCCGATGCAGGCCACGAGGTAGTCGGGGTAGTCGCGCCCGATCTTCTCCTCCAGTTGCCACTTGATCTCCTCCGAGATGACGCTCTGCATCCACGCCACCAGGTCGTGGTACGGCTGCGGCCCCATCGGCGAGCCGACGATATAAAACGTGTCTGCCGGGTGACAGCACCAGTCGCGGATGGCCTCCGAGCAGGCATCAGAGAGCGTCATGTTGCCCGTCCTGACGGGATGCACCTCCGCGCCCAGCATTTTCATCCTCTCTACGTTGGTATGCTGTCTTTCAACATCCGTCGCGCCCATAAACACCTCGCACTTCATGCCCATCAGCGCACACACCGTCGCCGTCGCCACGCCGTGCTGTCCGGCGCCCGTCTCCGCGATGATGCGCGTCTTCCCCATCTTCTTCGCCAGCAGAATCTGCCCCACGGTATTGTTAATCTTGTGCGCCCCCGTATGGTTCAGGTCCTCCCGCTTCAGATAGAGCTGGCACCCGTACCGCTCGCTCATCCTTTTTGCGTAGTAAAGCGGCGACGGCCTCCCCACATAATCCCTCAACAGCGCATGATACTCCTGCTTGAACTCCTCGCTCTCCACAATCGGCCTGTACGCCTCCTGCAGGTCCTTCACGCACTTGTACAGAATCTCCGGCACATACGCGCCCCCGAACTCTCCATAAAAACCATTCTCGTCTACTTGATACTTGTTCATATTATTTTATTGTTTTTGTGTTAATTGTTTCCGAAAAAGTTTGAGGGGTCTGTCGCAAGTACGACAGGCCCCTCAGTTATTCTCTTTGCTAAACTATAGGTATGCAACTATCTCCTCACGATTATTTGAATCTTGAGTTACGCCACCACCAATAGTTTGCTGTTCTAGTCATTTAAATCACGTTTTTGTTTCAAATCGTCGGCAAAAATACGTATTATCTTTCATTCTGCCAAATATTCTGCCAAATATTTTGCGATTTTTAGCAATTTTATCAATTCTCCGCTCGGCCGAAGGACGCTTGCTCAGCAAGAACCCTCAACTCTTAATTATCAATTGTCAATTGTAAATTCTCAATTCTAGAAGCTTGGCTCGGCATAGCCGCGCTGATATTCGGAGTTCTGGATGCCGTTAATGCGGAGCGTGTCCCCGCCGTCATAGTCGAAGAGCATGTTGTGGCTGTAGGCCATCCACCCATTCCCCTGCTCGTCGGGCTCGTCGAAACTGGCATAGAGAATGAGGCGGTTCTCGCCTACGCCGCTTTCGTTCCTCTGCCATTCCAACTTCCACGTGCCGCTGAAGCTACCGACGAGCGATTCCATATCCTCCCAGTCGGTGTATTGCTGTTCGCCATTGATGGTGACCAACGAGCGTTTCTGCCATTTTCGGTTGCCAGTCAGCGTGCCGTCCTCCCAGAACGTAAGCCGCTCGTAAAACCGTTGTTTGTCGTTAGTGTACTCGCAATACCACGTACCTTCCAGCTGCCACCCGTACTGCTTTTGCAGCTGTTCCGTCTTCTCATGCGCCTCAGGGTCAGCCCATTCTGGCTCGTTGGTGCAGGAGGAGATAGCGAGCATTGCGAGCATTGCCAAGGTAAGTTTCCAAATCTTCATTGCTTTCATCATTTCTGTTATTAATACATTTTTCTATATAAACGCGGTTTTTCGGGAATCTTGTATCACCGGGCGTTAAACTTCTTAAAAAGCAGTCCCCGTCATCACGACGGGAGCTGCTCAAACAAACGAGAGAGTCTTTATGGAAAACTCTCGGTGCAAAGGTACGACAATCAGTACAAAACACGCCCGGCATAACCAGAAAAGTTCATTCCGAGGGTGAAAGTCTTTACTTCGGTAAAGGTTTTGGAACAGCAGATGCTCAGATTACCGCCCAAAGGTAATGTCACGTCTTATCATCGAAATGGTCTTTGGACTGATGTTGAGAAACGAGGCAATAACGTTGAGTGGCAGATGTTCAACGATGCCCGGACAGCGATTCATCAACAGCTCGTAGCGTTCGCGTGGTGCTGTTCGGTAGAAATCAAGATAGCGTGCACGAGCCTGACTGAGCAGGTGCTCGCCGATGATGCTGCGAAGCTCCATCGTGTCCATATTACGACGGAAGAAAAACATCAGTTGTTCACCACTAATGCGATGCACGTGGCTGGGCATCATCGCCTCAATGGTGGTTTGTGACGGACCATTGTCAAGACAGCTGGGATAGTCGCCAACGAACTCTCCCGCAAGCGAGAACCACGTGATATGCTCGTTCCCGTCGCTAATGCCCTTTGCCACATACTTGAAGCATCCCTCGGTCACAAAGCCGAACCACTTTGAAGGACGCCCCTCAAGCTCTATCTGCTCGCCTTTCTGGTAACGAACGCTCTGGCCCTCCTGTTCGCAGAAGTAGCGCAACTGCTTCACGTCAATGCTATTGATGCCGAATTTCAGTTCCATAGTTATGATGTCTGTTTCATTATTATATACGCTCTAATTGCGAAAACGTGACAAGTTTTGTAGTTAAACCTTCTTAATTATGCGTACAAAGAAAGCGCGGTGCTGATTCCGCATCCAGTCCAGAGGCATCGCCAAACGCCGTTCTCCCAGATAAAGTATCAGCCCGCGCCTAAACGCGAGCATCAACTTTCTTCTTCTCGGGAGATTATTTTGGCGAAATTCCTGGACTGAGAATCAAAAAGTCAACGCACATCCTTTATGTCGTTCTATACGTGTGTCGTCTATCCGCTCATAGTGCTATCAGTTTCTTATTACAATCAGGGTTCGTACTGGTTTACCATGATAATGCTGTTCGCACTTTGTCTGCCTAAATAAGGTCGTTCAGACTTTCTTTCTGATTGTGGGTGCAAAGTTACATCTTTTCTCGGAAATGCGATTCGTTTTTGGCGTTAAAAGTACAAAAAGAATGGCGGGGATGTTACTGTTTCAAAAAAGTCAAAACGCCGACGTGGTTTTTACAAACGCCGACGTAGTTTTTACAAACGCCGTCGTAGTTTATACAAACGCCGACGTGGTTTGAACAACGCATCCGTCCTTTCGTTTAGAAAGAACGGCTTATTCAGGGAGAAAGAACGGCTTATTCGAATGGAAAGAACGGCTTATTCGAATGGAAAGAACGGCTTATTCACGGAGAAAGAACGGTACTTTCTGACAGTGTGCTACGTTATTCCTGTTCTTTCGGGTCAGTCGATATTATCGGTGCAAGCTGACTAAATGGTGCGCAGCCCCTCCCCTCCCTTGTAGGGGAGGGGTCGGGGGTGGGGTCAGTATCTTTTTCTATTGCTGTCCGATAAAATTTCCATTTGACTCAATCACCATCAGAAACTGCCGATAAATAGGCAAGTGTCTTTTGATTTTCAAAAACAGGCCCCCTCTCGAAGA
>JAFRZC010000203.1 GCA_017442765.1 Prevotella sp.
CGGGAAAGCACCGAGAACAGCTCCACCCTACCCCCCAGCTTCGTGCCAATCAGCACATTGAACACGCACATGGTGGCAAAGGCGGGCAGGAACAGGCCTGCCGCGTAGGCTGAAGGCGTAATCACACCGCGCACCCACAGCATCACCGAGGTCATGTCGCCAATGGCAGTGAAGCACCCACCCATGCACGCGGCTATCATGATGGCGCAAGCGTAGATGACACGCTGGTAGTGGTTGCTCACAATCTGCGTGATGATGCTCATCATCAGCACCACCGTGGTGAGATTATCGACATTGGCAGAGATGGCAAACGTAATGAACGAGATGACCCACAGGAAGATGCGGCTGTTGCGCATCCGCAGCCAGCGGACAAGCGAATCGAACACGCCATTGTTGTGGAGCACCTCCACGATGGTGTTGGTGGCAATGAGGAACAGTATCACGGAGCACGCCTCGACGATGTACTTGGTGATGACGTGCTCTGCCACAAAATACTTCAGGCTGGTCGTGGAAGATGCCGCCCCGCCCAGAAACTCGCGGTACTCGCCGCTGTGCATCAGCTCCACATACTCCCCACCCCGCAGCAGGTAGATGACCCACACAATCACACCGCACACCATCGCCACGGCGGCACGGTTGATGTGGTGCGCCTGCTCCGAGCTCATCAGCAGGAACCCGCTGACCAGCACCGCCACGATTATCAATGTCATCAACAGCATAAGCCTCGAAACCTTTTTGAAGTGAAAAACTAAAGACTAAAAACTGAAAGTAAACGCCACCCTCTCTGTCCGAACGGCAAGCCATGTTGACCTTTCAACTTTTAGTCTTTAGTCCTTAGTTTTTAGTCCTTAATTTTTAGTCTTCAACCTTGGAGCGGCAGACGGGACTCGAACCCGCGACCCTCGGCTTGGGAAGCCAATGCTCTACCAACTGAGCCACTGCCGCATTCCTGCTTTCCGACTGCAAAAGTAGCAATTTCTTCTGACGTTACAACTATTCTCGCAAAAAAAATTCACAAAAACACAAAAATTTTCCTCTCCCCCCCTCCGTTTCGCCGCCATCCCCTCCCCGAAAGCCCCCAAAAATCGGGAACTGCAAGACGCCAAGCCCACCGAGAATGTACAACTTGCCGCGAATGCACAACTTATTCCCCTCAGCACAAAGATTTTCGGGAGAAAATGCGGCATCAAAGCGTCCTGACGATGTGCAGGAACTCAACGAGGGTGCGTACATCCACTTTAGGGAAATCGTAGCGTTCCAACTCCGCAAAATGCCTGTCGTTGCTGACAATGTAGGTGGCTCCTGCCGTGACAGCACAATCCACGAATTTGTTGTCATCGGGGTCAGCAGTGATGAGATTGAAACGAAAGGCAGGCTTGACACGTTCCACATTTGGCAACGAAAGAATTGCATCTATCACATCCTCCGCAAACTGCGCGTCCTTGAATCGCCTCTCCAATATCTCACGGTACTCAAGGAGTATCTCGCTGGTGACACAAATCGTGTACTTCTGCGCAATCAATGCGTCCCAAACTTCTTTATAGGAGGCTTTGGGGAACACGATTTGCAGGATACAGTTGGTGTCGAGACGGCCTTCATGACGTCACGAGTAAGGGAGACGCTCATGGATATCGGCCATTTCCTCCAGCTTCTGCTGGTCGAGACCGAGCTGGTCCCATAGCGCATTGGCACGCTTCTCCACCTTCGCGCAGTAGTAGTTGGCCAGCACCTGCTGCACCTCCTTCAGTTCTTGCTCAGAACGCATTCGCGAGAACATCCGCAACAGATACAGCTGTATAGGGTTGAAAACGGTTGCTTCCATGTCATCCTCTTTTTAGGGTTGAATCACTCTTAGAATCGTCTGCAAATGTACAACTTATTTTCTTACGTGCAAAGATTTTCGGGAGAAAATGTGGCGGTTCGGGATTTATTCACTACCTTTGCCGCATGATTCTGAAAAAGCTGACCATACTGAACTATCGCAACATCGCCGCGGCAGAACTGGAGTTCTCGCCCAAGGTGAACTGCTTCGTGGGGCAGAACGGCGAGGGAAAGACCAACGTGCTGGACGCCATCCACTTCCTCTCCCTCACCAAGAGCATGGCCAACCCGATAGACTCGATGAACGTGCGACACGGCGAGGAAATGATGATGGTGCAAGGAGTGTACGACCTGAACGGCACAGAGGAAGAAGTGTCCATCGGCATGAAGATGCACCAGAAGAAACACGTAAGGCGCAACAAGAAAGAGTACAAGCGGCTGGCAGAGCACATCGGGCTGCTGCCCCTCATCATCGCCTCCCCAAGCGACGCCGCCATCATCAGCGGCGGCAGCGACGAGCGGCGACGCCTGATGGACATGGTAATCTCGCAGTACGACTCGGAGTACATGACCGCCCTGATGGCCTACAACAAAGCCCTGCAGCAGCGAAACGCCATGCTGAAAGCCGAGGAAGAACCCAACGAGGACATCATCAGCATCTACGAAGGAATGATGGCAGAGAACGGCGAGCGCATCTACGCCAAGCGGAACGCCTTCGTCGAAGAATTCATCCCCGTGTTCCAACAGTTCTATCAGGCCATCTCGGGCGGCAACGAGCAAGTCTCACTTCGCTACACCAGCCACTGCCAGCGAGGCGACCTGCTCGGCATCATCCAGCGTGACCGCCAGAAAGACCGCATCGTGGGCTACTCCCTGCACGGCATCCACAAGGACGAACTGGAAATGGCACTCGACGGCTACCCCATCAAGCGCGAAGGCTCGCAGGGGCAGAACAAGACCTACATGATTTCACTGAAACTCGCCCAGTTCGACTTCCTGAAGCGAACAGGCAGCAAGACCACCCCCCTGCTCCTGCTGGACGACATCTTCGACAAGCTCGACGCCCGTCGCGTGGAGCAAATCGTCAACCTCGTCTCCGGCGACGCCTTCGGACAAATCTTCATCACCGACACCAACCGCGAGCACCTCGACAAAATCCTCGAACGCTCACAGGGCAACTACAAAATCTTCCGAGTGGAAGCCGGAAACATCACCGCCAACCCCTAAACAGCCATGAGACGAAGAAACACCGAACAGATAGGAGACGTGGTGCAGCAATTCCTGCGGCTCAACGGCCTCGAGACACCCTACAACCAGCACCGCCTCATCCAGGCATGGCCCGAGGTGATGGGAAAGGGCATCCAGCGATACACCGCCAACATCTTCATCAAGAACCAGACCCTCCACGTCAAAATCACCTCCCCAGCCGTCAAGCAAAACCTCCTCATGGAGCATCGCGCCCTCGCCCAACGCCTCAACGAGCACATCGGCGCACAAGTCATCGAAGACATCAACTTCTACTGACCCTTGGTCTATTTCCCTTCACCGAGAGAAAACAAAAAGCCAACCTCACCTTCGAGATTGGCTTTGCCGTAACCAAACGTCAGCTCGACGAAAATTACCCAACATAAAATTCATCGAACTCACGTTAACCGACGAACATCTACCTGTATCTGACGCGCCAAAAGAAGTGGAACCAGCGGAAGACAGGCTCCCACAGGCATTCCGAGGGGAAATACCACATCATGCGCACATCACGACGCAACCGCCGCACATTCTTCGCCCAAGCCGAACGGCTGTGCCCCACCCGTTGGTCATACCTCCCGAAATTGCCACCCTCCAGCAACTCATTCAGCAAAAACGTCCCCAACCGCCGGTTGGCAGGCACAATCATCAGCTCCTCACCAAGATGCAACGTCGTCTGCAACACATACATGACAGCAGCAGCCATGTCATACAGCCCCAGGCGCCGCAGCAACCGCTCGTCACGCAGCCGCTCCTCCTCCGTGAAGCCCTGCCGGAGCACAAAATAATAGTCAACAATCTGCCGCAACCCGATGCCCTCATGGAAGACATGATTAGAAATGTGCGACATCTGATAAATCCGATTGAAGCCATGCGTCGGCACACACACGCGCCCCGCCCCCTCGGGCAGCTCCACCTCATGGCGAAACTGCTCGTCCGCCACCTCATCAAACCAGCGCTGCATCCGCCAGTTATGCACCAAATTGTTCATGAACGATGGCCGATAATGCACCTCCGTCTCCACGCCATCCACCTTCCTGAACTCAATGTGATGATAGCAAAACTTGGAGCCAGGGACAAACCGCCTCGCAAACGCCAGCACCACCTCAGCTCCCCCTTCCACCCAGAGGTCAATGTCGCCACTCGTCCTGACATGAGGAGCAGGATAATTCAGCGTGTTCCCCTGCCCCTTCAGCACACACGACCGAAAGCCTTCCCTCCTGAAAAACTCCGTCAACTCCACCGCCGCCCTGTTCGCCTTCATGTTCCCCTGCTTAATCTTCTCACTCAACGAGTACCACTTCAGCAGCAACTTCCGCTCAGGCTTCACCTCCGCACATCTCTGAATGCCATAAAACAAGACACCCAACAGCGACTGCTGACGGGCTATC
>JAFRZC010000204.1 GCA_017442765.1 Prevotella sp.
ACATCAATGATAACTTCGCTTGTCATTCGCTTTATACGTTGCTTGGGAATTAGTTTTTACAAAAAGGGGTGTGGCGCGTAGCTTCGCGATCACACTCCCTTCATTTCTTTTAGTGTCTATAAGTGCTTACTTGCTCTTATGACGATTCTTGCGCAGTCTCTTCTTGCGCTTGTGAGTAGCCATCTTGTGGCCCTTCTTCTTTTTTCCGTTTGGCATAATTGTTAATGTTTAATACGTATTATTATGATGTTTGAATTACTTCATCTTGGCGATGAAACTCTTGGCCGGCTTGAAGGCGGGGAAATCGTGCGCGTCAATGACCAGGGTAGTGTTCTTCGATATGTTACGTGCGGTCTTCTGTGCACGGCGCTTGACGATAAAACTGCCGAAGCCACGCAGATAGACGTTCTCCTTGTTGGTTGCCAAACTAACGCGGATTTCTTCCATAAACGCCTCAACGGTAGCGGCTACATCCTTCTTGGCAATGCCGGTTTCGTCGGAAATCTTGTTGATGATATCAGCCTTTGTCATGTTTCTAAAATCTTAATATTTTTATCATTAAACAATGTTACTTCTGATTTGGGAGTGCAAAGATACTGTTTTTCAGCGAGATAAGGAAATTTTCTCGCGACTTTTTTTCGAAAAACGTGTATTTTCCTACTTTTTCCCTTAATCAGCGGCTTCGAACTCCTCGAGGAAGCGGGTATCGTTCTCGGAAAAGAGTCGTAAGTCGTTGACGCGGTACTTCAGGTTGGTGATGCGCTCAACACCCATGCCGAATGCATATCCGGAGTAGATTTTGGAGTCGATGCCGCACTGTTCGAGCACGTTGGGGTCGACCATGCCGCAGCCTAAGATCTCAACCCAGCCCGTGTGTTTGCAGAAGCCGCAGCCTTCGCCGCCGCAGATGAAGCAGCTGACGTCCATCTCGGCCGACGGTTCGGTGAACGGGAAGTACGAGGGGCGCAGGCGGATTTTCGTGTCGGGCCCGAACATCTCCTTGGCAAACGACAGCAGCACCTGCTTCAGGTCAGTAAACGACACGTTCTCGTCGATGTAGAGTCCCTCCACCTGGTGGAAGAAGCAGTGGGCACGGGCGGTGATGGCCTCGTTGCGGTAGACGCGGCCCGGACAGATAACGCGAATCGGCGATGTCAGCTTTCCGTCCTCGGTGTGCATCTGTTCCATGACGCGGGCTTGCACCGATGAGGTGTGCGAGCGCAGCAGGATGTTCTTGGTCACCTCGTCGGGATGCTGGCTCACGAAGAAGGTGTCCTGCATGTCGCGGGCAGGGTGGTCGGCAGCGAAGTTCATCTTGGTGAACACGTGCAGGTCGTCCTCCACCTCAGGACCGTCGGCCAGTACGAAGCCCATGCGGCTGAAGATATCGATAATCTCGTTAGTTACGATGGTCAGCGGATGGCGTGTGCCCAGCTTGATGGGGTAGGGGGTGCGGGTCAGGTCGATGGCCTGGTCGCCGGTTTCCTGCGTATCACATTCCTCACGCAGCTGATTGATTCGCTCGGTGGCCATCTGCTTTAGTTCATTGATTTTCATGCCGATGGTCTTCTTTTCATCGGCAGCCACATTGCGGAAATCGTTCATCAGGGCGGTTATTTCACCCTTCTTGCTGAGATACCTCAGTCGGAGCTGTTCCACTTCGTCTGCGTTCTTTGCACTCAGCGTCTGTACTTCTTTTAGAAGTTGGTCTATCTTGTCAAGAATCATACTGTAATGATGTAAAAATGCAAATTCGGCTGCAAAGGTACAAAAAAATAAGTAATTAAGACACAAGAATTAAGAATTATTTTGTAACTTTGCACGCTGAATTTGAGAGACGTATCATGAAGAGGCTACTTTTTGGGGCGTTGGCACTCTCTGTGCTGATGCTTTCGTGTAAAGGTAAACAGGCTGAAGGTGTGGCGCAAGACGCACCTCAGGATACGACCCGCCTGGCCGCGCAGGACACTATGGCCACTGATACGCTGGAGCAGCTGATAGCCGAGACACCCATGCCACGGGCAGCTGACGAACTGTTCGATGATTTCCTGTTCAACTTTGCTGCCAACAGCCGCCTGCAGATGGAGCGTGTGGCCTTTCCGTTACGGGTTATCCGCAACGGTGACACCACGAGGGTTGACAAGAGCAAGTGGAAGCGCGAGCGGTTCTTCATGCACCAGGACTTCTACACCGTGATATTCGACGGCGAGAAGCAGATGGAGCTGGTGAGGGACACCTCGGTCAGCGAGGCCGTTGTCGAGAAGATTTACTTCAACACGGGTGCCGTCCTGCAGTACCAGTTCAAGCGCATCAAGGGTGCGTGGATGCTGCTGGAGCAGAAGACCGAGCCTATCAAGAGCAATTACAACGCTTCGTTTCTTGAGTTCTACCACCAGTTCGTGACCGATTCCGTGTTTCAGGCTCAGAGCCTGAGCGAGACGGTTCTTTTTGTCGGGCCTGACCCTGACGACGACTTTGCCCAGATGGAGGGCATCGTGACGCCCGACACCTGGCCCGCCTTTGCGCCTGAGCTGCCCGACCGCATGATTTATAACATCGTCTACGGCAAGCCCGTGCGCAATTCCGAGCGCAAGATTTTCGTGATGCGTGGTATTGCCAACGGTTTAGAGGTAGAGATGACCTTCGAGCATACCGATGGGCAATGGCTGCTGAAGAAGTTGGTGAATTAAGATTTGAGATTTGAGGATTGAGATTTAAGAGTTAAGGTGTGAAGGATATTGCAAATTATAGCTTGAAGGCCCACAACACGTTCGGCATCGATGCACGCTGCAGCCGTTTTCTGGAATACGCGACGGTTGCCGAAGCGCAGACCATCGCCCGGCTGTTGGGCGAAGCGCAGGCCCCTTATATAATAATAGGTGGAGGAAGCAACCTGCTGCTTACCCGCGATTTCGACGGAATCGTGGTCCATTCGGCCTTGAAGGGTTACTCCTTTGAAGGCAACGACACGATTTGCTGCGGTAGCGGCATGTTGTGGGACGATGTGGTGGCAACGAGTCTGCAGGCCGGACTCTACGGAGCCGAAAACCTGTCCCTGATTCCCGGCGATGTAGGAGCCAGCGCTGTGCAGAATATCGGTGCCTACGGTGCTGAAGCCCAGGATGTTATCGAACAAGTCGAGGCGGTAGAGATTCCTACCGGCCAGCTCCGTGTCATACGGCGCGAGGAGTGCTGCTTTGGCTACCGGCAGAGCCGCTTCAAGCAGGAATGGAAAAACCGCTACCTCATCACGGCTGTCACCTATCGGTTCTCACGCACCTTCCAGCCACGTCTCGACTACGGCAACATCCGCGCCGAACTCCAGCAGCGAGGTATCGACAGTCCCACCGCTCAGCAGTTGCGCGACGTCATCATCGGCATACGCCGTCAGAAGTTGCCCGACCCCGAGGTGACGGGCAATGCCGGCAGTTTCTTCATGAACCCCGTCGTCAGCCGTGCTAAGTATGAAGCGCTGGCCGCGCAATATCCCGACATGCCTCATTACCACATCGACAGTCAGGCCGAGAAGATACCCGCCGGATGGATGATTGACCAATGCGGCTGGCGTGGACGCAGTCTCGGACGAGCCGGAGTCCACTCCAAGCAAGCCCTTGTGCTGGTAAATCTCGGCGGTGCCACCGGGCAGGAAATCGTCACCCTTTGCCAGGCTATCCAACGTGATGTCAAGGAAAAGTTCGGCGTAGAAATAACCCCAGAAGTAAACATTATATAGTGATGAAGCTCACCTTCTTAGGCACAGGAACATCGTGCGGCGTACCCACCATCGGCTGTCAATGCCGCGTCTGCCAGAGCACCAATCCCAAGGACAAGCGGCTGCGCTGCTCGGCATTGGTGGAGACTGCCCAGACACGCCTGCTCATCGACTGCGGTCCCGACTTCCGCCAGCAGATAATGCCCCAGCCCTTCCGGCGCATCGACGGCATCCTCATTACCCATGCCCACTACGACCACATGGGCGGTATGGACGACATCAGGCCCTATTGCCAGTTTGGCGAAATCAACGTCTATGCCGACTCCATAGCCCGCCGCGGACTGCTCGAGATGCTGCCTTACTGCTTTGCCGAGAACCGCTATCCCGGCGTACCGGCCATCGGACTCCACGAAATCCACGCTCACCAGCCTTTTACTATTGGCGACATCCCCATCATGCCCTTTCAGGTGATGCACGGCAAGTTACCCATTACCGGCTACCGCTTGGGTCCCCTCACCTACATCACCGACATGAAGACCATAGACGATGCCGAGCTTCCCTATTTGGAAGGAACGCAGATTCTCGTCGTCAATGCCTTGCGCTCGCAGCCCCATCATTCGCACCAGACTATTGACGATGCCGTCGCCTTTGCCCGCAGGGTGGGCGCCAGCAGGACGTTCCTCATTCACGGCAGCCACCACATTGGCCTTCACGAAGAAACCAACCGCCAACTACCTCCCGACATCCAGTTAGCCTACGACGGACAGGTCGTGGACATCGCGTGACAACCAAACATCAAGCACACGATTCATTTGTGTTCCATTTGTGTCGATTTTTGTCCATTCGCTTACCCGCCAACACCAACAAAAATCATCACAAATCACACACAAATCTCCTTTTGTTATCTGATTTTTTGGCACAGATTACACGGATTAACACGGATTCTATTATCTCTCGCATAACCTTTGCTTTTAGTTATGGCGCTCATTGACTAAAGTTCTTCGGGGAAATATTTGAAAAGGAAGTTGTGTGGTTCCAACACCTCAACAGTATCTGCAAACGCGAAGTCCTTGACGTTGCGTGTTACGATGACTTGTGCTCCTGCCTGCTCGGCAGCAAAATATTGTAGAGCATCTTCAAAGTCTTTGGCTTCGATGGCTAATGCCCTGTCAACCGCTTGTTCACCAACGGGAACAATTGTAAATAGTTCCCTAATCCCCTTTATAGTAGCATAGAAATCCGCCGTTGGAATATCCTTCCGTGTACTATACTTCATGTTGGAAATGGATAAATCAGTTACAAGCAAATGGATATCTTCCTTTGCTGAAAGTTCAAAAATGCTGAAAGCTTCATTGAAGCCGATAGGCCGTTCCTGTATATAGTCTATAAAGACATTAGTATCGAGAAAGACTTGTAATTTATCGGCCATATTTTTCCACTAAATATTCTTCCTTGTCTTTCTTCCAGTCAACAGTCTGGCAAGCAGAAAAAGCACCTGCAAATTTTTTGACTAACTCCAAGCGTCGCTTTTGGTCAGGGGTCAATACATTTTCATCCTTCGCTGGCTTTACTATCTGCCTCACATACAGCCACATGTCTTTCACCTTCTCTTCGCTGGAGTCATCCATCTGGTTGATCATGTGGACCATATCATTCTTCATTTCGCGTACAGTCATAATCGCACATTGTTTAATATTCGTTGCAAAGATAACAACTTTCCACGAAACTTCCAAATTTTGGAGCAGCAAATACAAAGAAATGCTTGCATTTCCTTTGTTGAGTAAAAATAAATAATGCTCCAAATATACCTTTTCTTATTTTTTACATACTCTATGAAATAAACTGTCGCAACGGCCGCCATGGCCGCAAAACCGTTAGCGTATCACGAAATATATTTACACTCAAAACGCCGCCAAAACCCTCCGAGACTTTGCTCCGGGCAAACTCGGAGTTTCCCTAGGGTAAACTGGGGCTTTAAGTAGGGTAAACTCCGGGTTTACCTAGGGTAAACTCCACCCCCCGTTTTCAGGGCGTTTCAGACGGGTTTTCGTTATCAAAAGGGTATGTGAAAATGATTGACAATATGTTACGTTGAATATCGGGGAAGTATTAATATCCATACACCAGGCCGTACTTCTCATGCAATTTGCGGAGGGTACCGTCGGCCTTCATCTGGGCAATGACGGCGTTGACGAGGGCGAGGAGATCGTCCTGCCCCTTGCGCATCAGCACACCAATTTCTCCGTGGGTGAAGGGAGCGCTTAGCAACGGTGCAGCGAGGCGCGGGTCATTTTGCACATACCACGGAGCCTCGGTAATTTCAGTAATCATCACATCGGCAGTCAGCGTAGGCCACGAGGTTTGTACGAATTCAATACCTACACCGATACGCTTGGCTATCTTCTCTGCCATCTCAATGCCGAAGCCCCAATAGTTGCCGTTGGCCTCGCGGTACGAGAGAGGTCGATAGTCGCCCGTGGTGCCTACCAACAGCTTGCCACGCTCTTGGATGCGTTGTATGGTAGGCTGCTGTGTCTCAACAACAGGATTGTCGTCACTGCTGGTGCAGCAAGTCGTTAAGCAAGCACCGCAAATGCAAAAGATGGCGGCCAGCAGCCAAAGTTTAGTCTGTTTCATTTGTTGTCATATATGTTATATTTATATTGACAGACTGAAGCAGAGCATCGTCAGGTCGTCGTTGGGCTCTGCACCGTCGCGGAAGCGGGCGACCTCTGCTTCCAAGGCTTCGATAATGCCTTGGGCATTGCTCGACGGCCTGGATGTCAGGATATTGATGATGCGGTCTTCGCCGAACTGCTCTTGGCGGGCGTTCTCAGCTTCGTTGAGTCCGTCGGTGTAGAGCAGCATCATACCGCCGCTGGGCAAGTCCATCTCTTCGCCTACATATTCCAGGTCGGGCCATAGTCCGATAGGGGCATTGGCCTCCTTGACATCGAGGAAGGCGTATTGCCCCTCGGCATTGCCGATGACGGGAGGATTGTGCCCGGCA
>JAFRZC010000205.1 GCA_017442765.1 Prevotella sp.
AGAAACTGTGTATCTTTGCTCCTTGGTAAGATGATGATATTTTTTCATATGTCAACACAAAAGTAGTCATTTTACCTGAGAGTACCAAATTTTTGGTGCTCTTTTTTCTACTCAGTGTTGCACTTGTAACTGGAATTTAAGGGCTCTACTGTTCTTTATACCTCACAAACTCCCAGTCGACGGGGGTGAAGTCGGAGGTGTCGTCCTTGTAGTCGGGGTCGGGCATATACCACCACAGGCCCTCGAAGTATTCGCGCAGTCGTTTGTCGCGGAACACGTGGCCGCGGTTGGCGTAGGGCAGGTTGCGGACGACGCGCTGGCGGAAGGCCGCGTCGGCGGGAACCTCCTGCATTCCCTTGTAGGGCCCCCAGTTGATTCGTGCGGTGCGGTCGTAGGTGCCGCCGGTGATGCACTGCTGGCCTACATAGCAGCCGTCGACTCCCACGGCGCGGATGGTCAGTTCTCCCGTGGGGCGGAAGTCGGTGGCGTGGAGGGTGATGGCGCCGTTGCGGAGGCTCACTTCGGCGCATGGGTCGCCGTAGCAGGTGGCGCGTCGCGTCTTGCCCATGCCCTCGCTGACGGTGAAGGGGGTGCCGGCAAACGTGCTGTCGAAGACGTAGAAGTGCTTGGCCGTGCTGTCGGCGCGGATGGTGAGCGTGAAGTCGCCAATCTTGCCTCCGGCCCAGCGGGCGGCGGGCGTCAGCTTGTATTCGACGATGAACGGGCTGCCCACATTGGTCGACATGCGGTAGACATAGGTGTGGCGCACGCGGTTGAGGCCCGGCTGGAAGTCGGCGTCGAAGTAGTAGACGTAGGCGAAGCGGATGCCGGCATCGTAGTCTATCGGGTCGTTGTAGCCGGACTTCGGGTCGGCGTTGGCGGTGTCGTAGAGCCAGTTGTTGTCCCACATGTAGTAGCGTTTCAGGTCTTTGACCTTCGTCAGCGGCAGCGTGTCGGCCACGCACACGGCGTTGCTGTACGCCAGCTGCCGGCCGTTCATTTCGACGGTGAAGAGGCTGATGCTGGGGTGACGGCCGTCGGGGTGGAACTTATAGTCGTAGTTGTACGGCGGGTCGGCCTCGAATCCCATGGTGAGACGCTTGGCGGGGCCGGGGTTCCAGAACTCATACTGCACATCCACGCGGGCCATTCCGTTGTCCATCAGGCTGATGGTCAGCACCTCGCGTTTCACGCTGATGTCCGTCTCCTGCAGGGGGACGAGCTGGTTGCCTTTGGTGTAGTAGGTGCCGTCGTTGGCCGCGGCGGGTAGCGACAGAACCATGCAGAGCATGGCCAAAATGCATAGTCTCAGTGTTTTCATTTTATTATTCCATATCTAAAAGACAATGCAAAGATACGAAAAAAAAAACAATTCTGTGTATTTGAAGTTTTTTTGTATATTTGCAATTTGTAGTTGAGCCTGGATTTATGAAGAAGTCTCTGATACTCTTGATGCTGTTGGTGGTTAACGTTGTGCTCAGGGCCAATGGTGACCCCGTTGCCGAGCGGTCGGCGCTGACGTTGGCGCGTATGCCGGTGGCGGTGCATGTGCCGGAGGTGCAGTTGCTCGACGAGCGCTGCCGCTTCACGCTCCATGCCACCCGTACCGACGTCGAGGTGCGCTACCTGCTCCACAACCGGTCGCAGCAGGATTTCCGTTCGTTGCCCTACGGGTTCCCGGTCGATTGGTTCGGCGAGGGACGTGTCCATTGGGAGAGCCGCGACATCTGGAGCGAAAGCCTGATTGAGCGTGGCTGGCGCGACAGTTATGTGCAGGATGTCATGTTCAGCCTCAACGGGCAGAGCCTTGCGTGGCAGTGCTCTGCGGACACCGTCTTGAGGCCCAGCGCGGCGGTGTGCGACACCGATTTCATCACCGAGATGAGGTGGCATATCGACAGTGGCCTCTGGACGCGAGACCCCCTGTTGGCTCCCGACGACGGGCCCCGCCACTATTCCGCTGCCCGCGCGCAGCAGATCATTGCCAAGTACGGCGACAGCATCCTCTACTACGACCCCGCTCTCTGCCGCCGTTGGTACTATGTGCGGCTCGACATTCCGGCGGGCGGCACGGTGGAGCTTACCGTGCACTACTCGATTGAGAATCATACCTATAATGGCCTGTCCGATGCTATGACGCTTTTCGAAGCCAAGCATTATGTCTGTGGCGAATTCCAGTATGACTTTTCGCCCGCGGCCTATTGGGGCGACGGCCATGCGCAGCGGATGAGCGTCGAGCTTGATACTGTCGACATTCACCACTATTGGCAATCGGTCAGCGTCGAAGGCCTCGCCATGCGCAGGCAGGGTAGGGGCTTCGCCTTCGAGGGTCGCAACGTCGACCTTGCCGCCGCCGAGCCGTTGAAGGTGCACTACTGCACCGACCGCGGTTTCAGCGAGTCGCTGTCCGGCCTGCTGAGCCGCCGCATCGACCCTGGCCGCTACACCGTCGCGGTCAGCGGCGCCGACCCCAAGTATCCGAAGGAGAACCTCAGCGACCTCGACCTCGGCACCGCCACGGTGCTGCGGGCCGACGGCGGCGATTCCATCTATGTCCGCATCACCTTCCCCGACTCGGTATTCGTCACCGGGGTGCTGCTCTACAACGGCTACTGCAAGGACCGCGCAGCCTGGCGCAACAACAGCCGCATAGACACGCTGCACTGCCACCTCGCCACGCGCGTGTGGGACCAGCCCGGCGAGGAGGTGATTCAGCTCTACTATGCCGAGGGCGACTACAAGCGTTGGCTTCAGGGCCACGAACCCGAGGACTTTTCGTGGCAGGGACTGACCGATGCCGCCATCAAGGTGCCCGTTGCCGAGCCCGGGATGGAGTACGATTTCCCGTGGAGCTACGACGACACCCGCCAGAAAGTGAAGGAACTGACCCTCTGTGTCACCGCCGCCCACAAAGGCCGCCGATACGACGACCTCTGTGTCTCGGAAATATTAATATTAGGAGATTAAATGGAAACAATCAAGAAAATCTACAAGATAGGCCTCGGTCCCAGCAGCAGCCACACCATGGGACCCCACCGTGCGGCCACGATGTTCGCTGCCCGTACCAAAGGTAAGGCAGATCGCTACCGCGTCACCCTCTACGGTTCCCTCGCCGCCACGGGCAAGGGGCACCACACCGATGTCGCCATCAAGCGCGGCCTGGCTCCCAAGGAGGTGGAAATCGTCTGGCGGGCCGACGTGGTGAAGCCGTTCCACACCAACGGCATGCTCTTCGAGGCACTGGAGGACACTACCCCTCAGTCGCTTTGCGACAGCTCCCCTTCGCAAGGGGAGCAGTTGAATGGACCCCTCAGTCCTGCGGACAGCTCCCCTTCGCAGGGGGAGCAGTTGGAGAAAATGTCAGCATCTCAGGCTCTCCCCCTTGACAAGGGGGAGTACCCCGAAGGGGGGAGGGGGTGTAGAGTGGTGGACTCGTGGCTGGTCTACAGCGTCGGTGGCGGCTACCTGGCCACCGAGGAGGGCGAGGTGCCGCTGGGCATCACGCCGGAGGGCGAGGTCTACCCGCACAACACCATGCGGGACATCATGGAGTATATCGACCGTGAGGGACTGAGCTTCTGGGAATATGTGGAGCAATGCGAGGACGGGACGCTGTGGATGTACCTCGAGGAGATGTGGCAGCAGATGCAGCAGACCATCGAGGAGGGCCTGCAGGACGACCGCGTCATCGCCGGCGGCCTGCACCTGCGCTCCAAGGCGCACCAGTACTTTGTCCGTGCCAGCGGCTTCAAACCCTCGTTGCAGAGTCGTGCCCTCGTCATCGCCTATGCCCTGGCCACCAGCGAGCAGAACGCCTGCGGCGCCAAGATTGTCACCGCCCCAACCTGCGGCTCCAGCGGCGTGCTGCCGGCGGTGCTGTACCATCTGAAGAAGAACCACGGCTTCAGCGACCGCGAGATCCTGCGCGCCATGGCCACGGCGGGCCTCTTCGCCAACGTCATCAAGACCAACGCCACCATCAGTGGCGCCGAGGCGGGCTGCCAGGCCGAGGTGGGCAGCGCCTGCGTCATGGCCGCCGTGGCCAGCAACCAGCTCTTCGGCGGCAGCCCCAAGCAAATTGAGTACGCCGCCGAGATGGCCATGGAGCACAACCTGGGCCTGACGTGCGACCCGCTGTGCGGACTGGTGCAGATCCCCTGCATCGAGCGCAACGCCATGGCCGCCCTCCGCGCCCTCGACATCAACATCTACGCCATGATGTCCGACGGCCGCCACATCATCAGTTTCGACAAAGTTGTCCGCACCATGAAGCTCACCGGCCACGACCTCCCCAGCCTCTACAAAGAGACCTCCCTCGGCGGCCTGGCGCTGGACGACTGACCCGATGTGTTTTTTGCGAGAAATGCAACGATGAAACAATATAATGAGTATTTTTCCGTTATAGATATAAATTTTAACAATGAGCAAGACCATCCTTGATAGAATTAACTACTTTGTGGCTCTGATTTCGGAGTTTGCTGCGGCACACCATATTTCCACATCGCAGGCTTACGAATATCTGCAGCGTTATAAAGGGCTTGATTTTGTGGATGAGTTCTATGATGTAGAACATACATTCTCTTTTGAGACTACAGTGGAAGACTTGACTGTATATTGCAAACGAATGGGAGGAACGTTGGCATGAATCTTTATCATGGAACAAATGCGGATATACTGCAGATAGACCTTTGGAAGAGTCGTGTGGGAAAAGATTTCGGCCTCGGATTCTACCTGACACCTGACAAACAAGTGGCGCAACGACAAGCGGAACGCAAGTTTGAACAATATGGTGTCGGGAGTGCACGTGTATATGAATATTCTGTTGAGGACAATGCCATACAGGCATTGCGGGTGCTTCAATTTAATAGTTATTCATTAGAATGGGCGCGTTTCGTATTGATGAACCGAAAGAACCGCACACGCATACAGATTCACGATTATGACATTGTCATAGGTCCGATTGCCGATGATGTGATTGGCTACCAAATACGCCGTGTTGAGGAGGGTATCATCACTGAGGAGCAGTTCCTTGAAGAAATCAAGTATCACACGGTGACTATTCAATACATCTTTGCAACAGAAAAAGCTCTCCAAATATTACGTAAGTTATGAGTGGAAAAGAGATTTTTATGATAGAAACCTTGACGAGCGAAATGATAGCTCGTCTAATGGAAGAACGTTCACTGACCATGCGTGAGGCGATGGATATTGTGTATAGATCCAAGACTTACTCGGCACTTAACAACTTAAAAACGGGTCTCTATTTTCAAAGTCCAGTCTATCTGTATGACCATCTCCAGCAGGAGTTAAATGCGACTTTATAGGTTTGTTCGGCTGTTTTAAAATACGTTGCAAATATAGCAAAAGTTTTTGGAATGAAATCCAAAAACTTTATATTTTTTCATAAAAATGGGAATTTGTTCCTATTTTTATCCTAGATAAGAGACCTCGTTGGGCGGCCTGGCGCTGGACGACTGAAGCCCTTCTGAGAGCCTTTAGGTTTTACTCCCCGTTTACTCAAAGTTTAATCAAACTTTTCCTCGGTGGTAGTGTCCGATAAAGCAGCAAACAGGTTCCCTATAAGCATAGCTGACGGCATACGATATTGTTAAATCGCTGTGTAGCCACCATCGACAATTATGTTTTGTCCGGTTATCCATCGAGAGGCATCACTAAGCAGGAAGACGCAAGCATTAGCCACATCGCTCGTTTCGCCTAATCCTAATAAGTGTTTTGCTTCCAAGGTGACTCTGGCTTCAGGATTTTTCATATGAGGCAAATCTTGATTGATTGGTGTAATAATTGCACCAGGCGATATGGCATTGAAGCGTATTCGTCGTGGCGCAAATTCGCAAGCCAGTGAACGAACGGCGGACACCAATGCACCCTTTGTCATTGAATACAACGCTTTCCCTGTCTCGCCAACCAATCCCATTATGGATGAGAGGAAGATAACACTGGCTCCCTCACGACTAATATTGCCCATCCGGCAGACCTGGCGTGTCCACTGGATGCCCGAAAAAACATTTGTATGGAAGATTTCCTCCATTTTTTTGATGTCGACAAGCTTAAGTGGTAACGTGGCCGATACTCCCGCACAGTTGACCAAGCCATAAATAGGCCCCACTTGCTCCACAATATGTTTTATACAACTATCTGCGTTCTGGTAATCTGTCAAATCGAAAGGAATCGCCAAATGACCGAAGCCTTCCATTTGTGATAGCGTATCTTGCAACCTACCTTCATTCCGTGCTATCAAGACAACACGTGCGCCCATTCCTGCGCAACAGATGGCTGTCTGTTTGCCAATACCTGATGATGCACCGGTAACAACCACCACTTTACCACTGAGAGAAAATGGGTTATTCATACTTCGACAATACTACTGATTTTACAATCTAAAAAGGGAATAATACCTGTCGCCCAAGACATTCCGACGCCGAAAGCACTCAGTAACAACAGCTTTTTGCCAACTAATTTGTCTTTCAACTCGCTGATTATGGTCAGCGGCACAGACACCGATGAGGTATTGCCATATTTTGCAATTGTCGATGGAATCTTTGAGGTGTCCAGTTTCATTTTCTTGGCGATATAGCTGTTGATGAAGTTGTTCGCTTGGTGAAAAATATAGTAGTCGAAGTCGGAAACTGTCAAGCCAGCATAATTTAACGTTTGCTTGATATCACGTGGCACCTCTCTGATTACAAAGTTGAACACATCACCCCCTCGCATATACCCTTGTTCATCATTGCGGACATTCCCATATTCGTCTACTACTCGTTCTGTCAGGGTATCCAAAGAGCTGGGATGCCGGTATCCACCACCTTTTATCATAATCAGATCTCCCAACGAGCCATCACTATTCAAGGAAAACACGCTACGACCGAAAGTGTTGTTTCTTTCAATCAGTGCAGCTACGCCTGCATCACCAAAAATGAACGCGCTGCGACGGTCTTTGGGTGAGTAAACCTTGGAGCGAGTCTCGCCGTCGAGCAACAGTGCCTTGCGAATGCCACCGCTCTGCATCATTCCATAGACGACAGATAATCCATAGCAAAACGCTGCACAACCAAGGTTAATGTCAAATGCAATGCACGATTGCTTCAATCCAAGTCGGTGTTGTAAAAGGATGGATGTGGCTGGCATACGATAGTCCGGAGTCTGTGAAATAAAAACCAGCAGGTCTATCTCGCTACTGTCAATGTTGTTGTCTGTAAACAACTGCTCTGCTGCAGCAAAACAGAGGTCGGACGAACACGTGTCTTTATCTGCGAAACGGCGTTCGAACACGCCAATCTTGTCAACGACCTCTTTTACCTGGTCGGCAGGGAAGAAGTCGGTGTACTTATAGTTGTCAATAACGGTGTGAGGCACCGCAGCCGCCATTGCTGTAATGCCCACACCTTCAAAAGAGAGCAGTGCCATATTTCTTATTTTGTAGCCAGATTGTACAAATCACCAATGGTTTGGTACTTTTTGATTTCGGTGTCACCGATAAGTTTGCCCATCTCCTCGTCAAAGAAGGCTATCAGAAGCATCACCGACAGGGAACTCCATTCTCCCAGTTCTCTAAATTTCGTTTCTGCCGTAAGGTTGTCGGCATTTTCAATCTCAATAGCCTCGGCCATTTTTTCGATAAATTCTTTGATTTCCATAATTGTTTATTTTATTTAGTACATAATGTTCTTGCAGGATTTCCAACAACAGTGGTGCCATCTTTAACATTTGTCATAGCGACGGCTCCAGCTCCAATAGTGGATCTTTTTCCCATCTTTTTGTGAGGAAACAATGTTCCTCGAGTATGGATTATAGACATATCGTCCATCTTGCTATAACCACCCATAAATGAATAGGTGTTCAGATGGCAATATTTACCGACAATGGAATCGTGCCCAATCACACAAAATGGCTGTATGTATGCAAAATCTCCGATTATAGTATCACAAGAAATCATGGCATGGTCTCTTATAATACAACCTTTACCAATAACAGCGTTACACCCGATCCGTGCTGTGTTGTCAATAAGAGTAAAGAAAACGCCGCCTTTTTCTATAATAATGTCTGCATAATATTTTCTCCAATAGGGGTCGCCAAGTGCGCAAACAAATATGTCATCTTGTTGTACTTGATAATTCTCGACAGAGGATAGGATTGGAGGGTAATTCATAAGCCCACTAAGAGCATCGGATTTCCCATCAAGGAATCCTTTGATATCGTATTCTTCTCGGTACCCAATGGATTTTGTTGCGGTTAAATAAGTCTCTCTGCCAGCTCCACGAGCTCCTATAATAACCAAATGTTTCAAAACAGTCACATTTATTTTGCCTACAAATCTCCAACTTGGCAACATAAACTAATAAAGAAAGGCATGAGATTTATGTACTCTTGCCCATTTATACTGAGGTATCGCCAAACACCTTTCAAGGAATGGTTTTCAAGGGAACTTCTCTCACGCCGAACAATATATAGTCGGCTTGAAAACAGCCTACTATATACAGATACAAACGAAGAGCATGTGCTCTTTCCCCCTTGATGAATTTTGGCGAAATTTCAGTATAAGGACAATCGCAATGCTTTTCTTGCTTACAACTTTCGCTCTTGAAAGTCGGTGCAAAGATACAAACATTTCCCGATATGGCAAAATAAAAAAAATGCCGCCGCGCGGAAAATCTCTTCCGCGCGGCGGCAATGTTTGTGTGTCGTTCTTGTGATTAGGCTATTTTTCCGTATTCCAGTTTGTGGCGAAGATGCTGCTGTTCCTCTTTCGCTTGTAAAGAAACAATTTTTACTCTGTTTTGCAGAATTATTTTGCTGAAACCAAGAAAAGTTGTATTTTTGCAGTCGATAAAAGTGCATAAATAAACAAAAATATCGAATGGGAATATATGATAAATAGGGATTTTTTGCTGAAAGAGTTGATGATACGACGGAAAAATAATATGATAAAAGTGGTCACTGGAATGAGGCGTTGCGGGAAGTCGTATCTATTATATTCAGTCGGCATATCGTATTGACGATGATGAGAAAAGAGAGCAGGAGTTGCACTCACTCCGAAAAATCAATGATAGTTTCCGTAAGGTTGTCATTGTGTGGGGTTCTACACCTCGATACCAAAACGATGACGGAATATTGTTTGTCAGTCTTTACGATTTCCTGACAAATCCAGATGTATTGAAGGAATAGGCCGTTCAGTCCTCGAGGGCGTAGCCGAAACTCTTGAGGGCGCGGTCGCTGTTGCGCCAGTCCTTGAGGACCTTGACGTGGAGGCTGAGGAAGCAGCGTTTGCCGGTGAATTCCTCGATGTCGCGGCGGGCTACGGTGCCGAGTTTCTTGATGGCCTTGCCCTGGTGGCCGATGAGGATGGCCTTCTGGCTGTCGCGTTCGACGAAGATGAGGCACGAGATGTTGTCGATGCCTTCCTTCTCCTCGTAGCTCTCGACGGCGACCTCGCAGCTGTAGGGGATTTCCTTCTGGTAGTAGAGGAGTATTTTCTCGCGCACGATCTCGCTGACGAAGAAGCGCATGGTGCGGTCGGTGAGTTCGTCCTGGGGGAAGTAGGGGGCATGTTCGGGGAGGAGCTGGAGGACGGTGTCGAAGATTTTGCCGACGTTGAAGCCCTCGGTGGCGGAGCAGGGGATGACGATGGCGCGCGGTATCTGGACCTGCCAGTAGGCGATGCGCTCCTGGATGGTGGCCTGGTCGGAGAGGTCTATCTTGTTGATGACGAGGATGACGGGGACGTCGCTGTCGACGACGCGCTGCAGCACGTGGCGGTTCTTGAAACTTTCGCCCACCTCGGTGACGAGGAGGAAAAGGTCGGCGTCCTGCAGGGCGGTGCCAATGAAGCCCATCATCTGCTCGTGGAGTTTGTTGGCGGGGTTGACGATGCCGGGGGTGTCGGTGTAGATCATCTGGAAGTCGTCGCCGTTGACGATTCCCATCACGCGCTTGCGGGTGGTCTGAGCCTTGGAGGTGATGATGCTGAGGCGCTCGCCGACGAGGGCGTTCATCAACGTGGATTTGCCCACGTTGGGGTTGCCGATGATGTTTACGAAGCCGGATTTCATTTTTTTCTCAATCAGAACTAAAAGAACGAAAAGATTTTTTTTAACGGCGAATTGCTCGAATTACTCGAAGCTACGCAGGGAATGATTATAGGCTAATTACTCGAAAGCTACGCAATCACGATTGTCTGCGCAAGCTTGGCTCCACAAAGTCGCTGACCACAGTTCGAGTAATTCGCTTGAAATTAACCTGCGTAGCTTCGTTAGATTAGTGTAATTCGCCGTTCTTAAAAATCAAAAATACTCGATGGTGCGGATGGTGGTGTAGTTGGGGAGGCGGCGGTCGCCGAGGACTTCGTATTCGGTGCACTTGGTCCAGTTGCCGTGCGAGTCGTATTCGTACTCGTAGACGGTGACGAACATTTCGGGTTCCTCCTCGGTGTAGTCATAGAGGGTGTAGCTGGTGGGTTCGCCGTATTCGTCGTACTCCCAGCGTTTCTCCTGCACTTTCTGCTTGGAACGGTCGTAGACAACGGCTTTGTTGACGGTGCCGTCGGGGTTGAAGGTGTAGATTTCTCGTTTGTAGATTTCGTTGAACTGGTCGTTGTAGCTGCGCTGGTCGATGCGGCCCATCTTGTCGTGTTTCAGGCGCAGGCGGCTCTCGACCTGGCGTTCGGCGTCCTCGACGTAGATTTCAATCAGTGTGTGGTCGGCATCGTAGACGTAGTAGGTGCGGCCGATGACGCGGTCCTGGTTGTCGACGACGTGCTCGAGGGTGGTGAGTCCGAAGCCGTCGTGCTTGTAGCGGGTGCGGAAGATGACGTCCTCGACGACGGAGAGGTACACATGGTTGCGGCGCTGGCCTTTGGAGTTGTACTCGGTGACGAGGTGCTCGAGCTGGTCGCCGCGTTCGAGGTTGTCGTTGAAGTCGTAGCGGGCTTCGTACATGACGGCGTCAACGCGCTTGACGGCGCCGTGGAGTCCGTCGTCCTTGAGGTCGTGGCCGCTCTGGGCCATGGCCGGAAGGGCCAGCATGAGCGATACGGCGGCAACAAATATTCCTTTTATTTTCATTAATTTATTCTTTATAAATTTCTCCTATTAACGCCTGCGGGTCTTTTTTATTGTGCCGTATTGTAATTTTTTTTCTGTTGCCCTTTGTTTGAACGGCGTCATGGAGGTTGTCCGCTGTTGCCGGCGGGACGCCGGCGCTCCATGGTGTTGATGCCGGCGGGACGCCGGCGCTCCATGGTGTTGATGCCGGCGGGACGCCGGTGCTCCAAATTGCTGTAGAAAAACTCTATGAATCAAAAAACTCCTAACCCTGCGGGCAGAAATCTATAAATCTTATAGATTTTGCGCTTCGCGTAACCGCCGAAGGCGGAATGATTTATAAGATTTACAAGATTTCGCGATGCCGAAGGCGAGCAGGAGAATTATGGAATTATAGCACCTGCCTGTATATTCAAAAAAAATCCGTATCTTTGCAACTGGTAATTATTGCAATCGAAAGATGGAACTGACTATACTATTGTGTTTTGCAGCCTACACGCTGTTGCTTTTCCTCGTTATGTGGCTCACCGGGCGGCGCGGCGCCAAGGGCAACGAGGCTTTCTTCCGCGCCGGCCGCAAGTCCCCCTGGCCCGTGGTGGCCTACGGCATGATCGGTGCCTCGCTCTCCGGCGTCACCTTCATGTCCGTCCCCGGCGACGTGCTCGCCAACAAGTGGTTCTACATGCCGATGGTCCTCGGCTATGTCCTCGGCTACGCCACCATCGCCTTGGTCCTCCTGCCGCTCTACTACAGGCTCAACCTCACCTCCATCTACACCTACCTCTCCCAGCGCTTCGGCCTGCGCAGCGAGCGCACCGGTGCCCTCTTCTTCATCATCTCGCGTCTCCTCGGCTCCGCGCTGCGCATGTATCTGGTGGTCTTTGTACTCTACGAGTTTGTCTTCTCCGCCTGGGGCATACCCTTCTGGGTGCCGGCGGTGGTCTTCATAGCCATCATCCTGCTCTACACCTTCGCTGGCGGCATCAAGACCGTCGTCTGGACCGACACCCTCCAGACCACCTTCCTCATCCTCGCTGCCGTGGCCACCGTGGTGGCCATCCTCGGCAACCTCGACATGAGCCTGCCGGAACTGCTGCGCACCTCCTCCGATCAGGGCTACACCCAGATGTTCAACACCGACCCCATGGCCCCCAAGTTCTGGCTCAAGCAGGTGCTCGCCGGCATGTTCATCACCATCACCATGACGGGCCTCGACCAGGACATGATGCAGAAGAACCTCACCTGCAAGACCCTCCGCGACGCGCAGAAGAACGTCATGACCTCCAGCCTGCTCTTCATCGTGGTCAACATCGTCTTCCTCTGCCTCGGCGCCGCCCTCATCGCCTACGCCACGCAGACGGGCTTCGAGCTGCCCACGGGTGCCGACGGCCGTGTGGTGGGCGACAAGATCTTCCCTGCCATAGCCTTCTCCCTCAACGGCTTCACGGCCGTCTGTTTCGTCCTCGGCATCGTCGCTGCGGGCTATTCCTCCGCCGACGGCACCCTCACGGCCCTCACCACCACCTTCTGCTACGACTTCCTCGGCTTCGGGAAGGCTGAGAGTGGAGAGCGGAGAGTGGAGAACGGAGAACGGAGAGTGGAGAGCGGAGAACGGAGAGTGGAGAACGGAGAACACATGGTTG
>JAFRZC010000206.1 GCA_017442765.1 Prevotella sp.
ACCGCAAAAAAGTCGTTGGCACGACCACTCGGTGCGCCGAGTACCCGCAAAAAAGTCGTTGGCACGACCACTCGGTAAGCCGAGTACCCGCAAAAAAGTCGTTGGCACGACCACTCGGTGCACCGAGTGATGGCCACAAAGTCGTTTTCAGACTACTCGGTGCGCCGAGAGGTCGAAACAGCGTTCTTTGACATACTGAGACAAAACGGAAATTTTTCTGAGGGAAAAATTTGGTTTTCTGCTCGCTTATTCGTATCTCTGAGGCTTTGCCTCGAAGATACTCACGCTCGAAAAAACTCAAGAAAATCTTGGTTTTCTGCTCGCTAAATCGTATCTTTGCACCGTAGAACGTAAAAACGATACGATTATGAGTTATTCACAAATGGCACAACTGGAACTGCTGAACGCAGTGAGGCAAATCAATTCAGAGGTAGAATTGAACGAATTCAAAAACCTCCTGGCTCACTATTTTGCACAAAAGGCACAAAAGGCCATTGACGCACTCTGGGACAAAGGCGATATTAACGAACAGACCATTGAACAGTGGGGAGCAGAGCACATGCGCACACCTTACGCCTATGAGACGCATCGTCCTTGACACCAATTGCCTGCTGCAGGCCCTGCCCAGTCGCAGCCCCTATCACAAGATATGGACTGAGGTACTTGCTGGGAACATCATCCTGTGTGTGAACACCGACATTCTGAGCGAATACGAGGAAATCATCGGTCTGAAAACCGATGCCGAAATTGCACGTAATGTGGTTGAGACCATTGCCAGGCTTCACACAACGGAGTTTCTGGATGTCTATTATCACTTTGGGCTGATAGAGGCTGACCCTGATGACAACAAGTTTGTTGACTGTGCCGTAGCAGCCGATGCGGAATACATCGTGACCAACGACACTCACTTCAACATACTCAAGCATATTGATTGGCCTAAGTTGAATGTCACCACTATCAAAGATTTTGCAAGACAACTATAACACCCCTACACTCAGAAGAAATAAAATCGCGAGTAAGCGAGAGCCATGATGTTTGCATCAATGGCCGAGCGTGAGCGATTTCGACCGAAGGTCAAACCGAAAAATTTCCGCCGAGACATCCGCAACAGGATGGGCCCGGCGGTTTCCATTTTGTCTCACGTATGTATATATAATATAAGGTAAAACAATATAAACAATTTAAAACAATAACGATTATGAGAAAATTTAAAAGATTAACAATGACGCTCGCACTGCTCATCATGGCAGTCGGCGGAGCGTGGGCCGACGGAACGGTATACAATACGACCGTGGCATTGAAAGACCTGAAGGCAGGCGACGTGCTCACCGACGGCTTCAAGCTGACCTCAGAAAAAGGTCAGTACATCTACGTCAAAGGCTACAAGAAGGACGGCGGCACAGCAGAGACCAGCGACTACACGCAGCTGAATGCCGACAACTCTACGTTCCCCGGAGGCGTTACCATCTCTGAATCGGGCAGCACCTACACACCCTATGCCGACGGCAAGGACGCCAACGCGTGGATTGTGAACGACTGGAAGGATTTAGGCTCCGCCATAATGCTCTATCTCGACGGCTACAACTACACCCCCACCGAGTGGTCGCTGACCCCCGACAAGACCGGCAAAACGTGGACTCTCGCCAAGATGCCCGCTAGCGACATCGAGCTGCAGGTGGAGTACTTCGCCGAGAGCAACCTCTTCCTCAGCAAGGACGCACTGGCCGACAAGGCTAATATCGCCGTGACCGCTGGCGAGACCACCGTAGAGTTCGGCGACGACGGCAAGTCTGCCAACACCGTCACCGAGGGCACCCCGATGACCGTCACCTACAACGGCACGAAGAAAGTCCTCGGCATGAAGGTGGAGAAGGGCGGTGGCGAGCCCGTACTATTGACCACCATCACGGCAGCTGACAACAGCAGCTTCAAGAGCGGAAGTCAGACCTTTGGCGACGTGGCCACCGTCACCCTCACCGGTGAATGGCTGATAAACGACGGCAGTCATGGTGGATGGTATTGCACAGGCAGCAATTTAACTGCGACCATCAGCGTAACCGAAGCCAATGGAGCCAACATCACCAGCGTTAAGTTCTACACCGCAGGAGGTGGCAGTGCCGAAGACAAAGAAGCTCCTTTCGAGGTGACTACAACATCGATGAGCAGTAGTGACATTAC
>JAFRZC010000207.1 GCA_017442765.1 Prevotella sp.
CGTCAACCCGTCAACCCGTCAACCCGTCAACTCGTCAACCCGTCAACTTTAGAATTCAAACTGCACGCGGAAATTGATCTGCCGACCTGTTAAGTAGTTAGGCACGGCATACTGGTGGTTGGTCACGTCGGTTATCCAGTAGTAGGAGTTGACGTTGTTGATACCGAGCAGATTGAGGCCGTCGAGACTAAGCCAGATGTTCTTGAACGGCATTTTCTTGTCGCGCTGCTCGTTGTTGATGAGGCGGTAGGCCATGCCGATATCGACGCGCTTGTAGGCGGGTGCGCGGAACGAGTTGGTCTCGAGCTCACGGTGTGGTGTCGAGAAGGGCAGCCCGTCGGCGTATGCGAGCTTGAGCGACATCTTCCATCGCGTGGTGCCGGGGAAATAGTCGGTGAAGAACAGGTTTACGGCATATTTCTGGTCGGTGGGCAGGGGTATGCTCTTGCCGTTGAGCTTCATGCGAGTATTCATGAACGAGAAACTGAGCCACGAGTCGGTGCCCGGCACAAACTCGCCGAAGAGCTTGAGGTCGATGCCGGCCGCATGCCCCGAACTCTCGTTGTCGCCATAATAGACCACCTTCACGTTGTTCACGCTGTAGGGAATCAGGTTGCCGAGCATCTTGTAATAGATCTCGCCCGTGAACTTGAAGTTGCGCTCGTTCATCTTGAAGTGGTAGTCCAGTCCACCTATGAAGTGGATAGACCTTTGACTACGTGCCTTTTCGTTAAGTCGTGCATAGGTAATGCCACTGACAGTGGTGGTGTCGCGCAGCTCTTTATAGAACGGTGCCTGATAGTAGAGTCCCGTTGCGAAGCGCATCATGAGGTTCTGGTTCCACGACGGCGTGACGGCCAGTGCCACGCGCGGGCTGACGATGGTCTCGCGAGTGAAGTTCCAGTGGCTCATGCGCACACCGTAGTTCAGCGTGTAGCGTGTACGACGCTCCTCCGTAGTGTTGAGCGAATCACCCAGATTATATATCTTTGGGCGGCCGCTGAACCGCCACGTGTCTTGCACGTAGGCCTCTATGCGGTTGGCCTCGATCCGGTTCTTGGCACGCATGGTATAGACCATCTGCAGGTCGCGGCCTGTATGGGGTATGCTGTAGCCTGCTGAGTCGCGCATCTCGTATTCCACCGAGTTTTCCTCTATGCGCTCGCGCTTGTAGGTGACGGCGGCCTCCCAGTCGTGGTGGTCGTTGTGGTGGCGGCCCATGAGCTTCAGGCTCTGCACATTGGCCTTCAGATAGTTGCGCGCGTGCTGGAAGTAGGTGCCCACGCCGAGGTTCTCGCTCGTCTCGGTCTGGGTGAGCCAGTATTGCCCCTGTATGTCGTACTTCTCCTGTTCACGGGTGTGGAACGCCGAACCGATGAGCGAGAGCGACGTGTTCGCGCTCAGGTTATGGGTCACGCCGAATGTCCCGAAGAAGGTACGGAAGAGGTCTTTCTCCTTGCCGTCGAAATAGACGCGGAACGATTTTACGTCTTCCTGCGTGCCGAAGGTGGTCTCGCGGTCGTGAGGCTCAAAGTTGTAGATGTTGTCGGAGATGTTTCCGATGAAGTCGATGCGCCACTTCGTGTTCGGCTCATAGCTCAGGTAGGTCTGATAGTCAAGGAACGACGGCTTGTACTCGCCTTTCGTCTCGAGCGTACCCAGCAGGTAGCTGTTGGTCTTGTAGCGCAGCCCATTGAGCCACGACAGCTTCTTCGTGCCCAGCCCCACATAGCCGCTCGCCCCCAGCAAGCTGAGCGAGATGTTTCCCTCGGCCACAGTCTTCTTGCCTACAGGTCGCAACTTCTTATAAGTGATGTCGAGCGCCGACGACATCTTGTCGCCGTAGCGGGCCTCGAAGCCACCGGTGGAGAAGCCGATGCGCTCCACCATGTCGGGATTGATGACGGAAAGGCCTTCCTGCTGACCGCTGCGGACAAGGAACGGACGGAACACCTCCACATTATTTATATATACCGAGTTCTCGTCGAACGCACCGCCGCGCACGTTGTACTGCGACGACAGCTCCGAGTGGGTCGATACGCCGGCCTGCATCTGCACCAGCTCCTCCACTCCGTTGCCTGTTACCGAAGGAAGTCCCTTCAACGCCTCGGTGTCGATGTTCTGCGTCTGCGTGCCGCCACGTTTCTGAGCCGTCACGTTCACTTCCTGCAACTCCTTGCTGTCCTCATAGAGAACCACCTGCAAGGTCTGCTTGCCGCGAGGCTTGCGCAGCACGCGCACCTTCGTGCGGTAGCCGAGCATGGAGAAACGGATGACCACCGAGTCGGCACTCTGCAACTCAAGCCGGTACTCACCCTTGAGCGAGGTCAGCGTGGCCCTGCCCTGTTCCACACAGGCCACCGAGGCCAGCTCCACGGGGTTCATCTTCTCGTCGGTCACACGGCCGACCAGCGTAAACGACTGGGCAGATACGCCAAGAACGCACGCCAATCCTATCAGCGTACAAATAATTTTCTGTCTCATTGTTTTATATAACGACTTTTCCGCACAATTATTGTATCCGCACAACCTTTTTCGCGACAGCCACGTCGCGCCCAACCACGTCATTTCTCACCTTTCACCCCTTTCATCAGCCAAAAGACAAGCCCTCACAATCCGAAAGACCATCTTTCACAAAGTAATAGTATATATATTACTCAGTAAAACAATATATATTACCGAGTAAAATAATATATATTACCCGGTAATATATATACTATTACTTTGTGAAAGATAAGCTTTCGGATGATAATGGCTAAGGTGGCGATGGATAATTGGAAGAGGCAATATCAGGCTGGAATAAACGGAGAAAGTTTCCTTCCTTCGGAAAAATTTAGTAACTTTGCCATCGAGTTAGCGACACGTTATCGTGGTGTCACGATGCGTGCGATAAGCAATAGCTTCAACGATTTCTACGACCTTGTACAAGGTAAGGGAGAGTTAGATATGTTCTCAGGTGCCAATGGTGAGCCGATGAGTGCCGTTGAAGCTGCGAGACAAGTTTTTGATGTTGAACTTAAACCGAGAAGAAATGAAGAGATTAGAGGCAATGCTTTGGATGTCAACGCTGAAACGGGCACAGCAGGGCGACGAGGAGAGCAAGGAGATGTTGCAGGCGGAGAACCAGAGCAGACAGGAGCAGGGTCTTCCGAGCGTAGAGGAGGAGCTTCGTCAGTTGATGAAGTAAGTCCTAAAGAAAATACCGAAACCGCACAGGCAGAGCCGCAACAGGAGCAGCCTATGTTCCATAAAGTGAGCGAGATTACCCCAGTAAGTGAGCAGGAGAGCGCACTGCGAGATTTCACTATCGATTGGATGAAAGATTTCGGCATCGACTTGAGCACCGACTGGGAGAAAGACCAACGGGTGTTGGATGCGGCAAACGGGCGAGCCACATTGAGTAGGGGACAAAAAAGACTACTTGATACCGCTCCGCTCATCCGTGAGGAAGGCTCATCGGCCGACATATCAAGTAGTGACGGTGCAAAGGTAGTAAAAAATCTTGATACTCTTGCATCTGAACTCGAAAAAATTTCTTCTTGGCACAAAAAGATGCTTTCAGAGATAGCAGATGCACATGGAAGCACAGTATATACTGACATTATGGCAATGGAGAGGGATATCATAGCTGCACAACTATCGAAGGGTGGAAACAAGCGCTTCACAACATTCTATACAAACAGAAAAACATCGCAGTCCGCACGTAAAACACACTCCGAAGAGGCACGTGACATAGACAACAGCGATGTTTCGGGTGCAAAGTTACAAAAAGTTTCGGAATATGACAAGGCCAAGACCGAAAAAATCTTTGATACAGCGAAGAGCATCGGTTCTACTTGCATGAAGTTTTGTTACAAAAAATCTCCTTAGCGAGGAGTTCAAGACCGGAATGATTACCGGCTCCAAGCTAGGAGACGTTGCAAAGGTACTAAAAGAAATTGTAACCGCCAAGGGAAATGAGGAAAAGTTTTCATCGGACAATCAAACAGATGCCGATGAGCGTTACCGCGAGGGAGAGGTTGCGGAAGAACCTACAGAACGGATAGAGCCACAGCAGCAGGTGGCAGATACGGGCGAATTACGTTCATAGTCATATCTTGTAGAAATAGAAAAAGGGAAACTACTTGACCACGTTAGCGGAAAAGCAGTTGTAGATGGTTTTGGCACAACGCCCGACACGAAGTCTACTACCATCAATATTCGGCGCGGATGGTTATTAAGAGATACGAGAACAACGATATTGTTATGGACGAGTTGTCTCTTTATAATATGGCTATGCACAAAGAAAAAACTCCATCGCATACAAACCTTAATGCCTCTGAGAGAGGTAGGGCTCAGTACGATAGCGTTAAATCTGGGTACAAAGTTAAGGATTTAATTCATTCTACGCAAGAAAATGACTGAAAACTTTTGGAGTTGGATGAAAAAGATGATGAGGAGGCGGAGGCCGAAGGGTATGATGCTGGCGAGAGGCGCATGGATGTCCTGCGCTCGTGCGCGTACAATTAAAAATAATTAAAAGATTTTGTATTGTCTTCGTTTTGTCTTACCTTTGCAACCAAATTGGCAAAAATTGCGTCGAACAGATGATGAGAAAAAATACTATAATCGTTTTCTACCTGTTGGTATGCCTGCTGACGATGGCATTGTGGAGCTGTACCGACGGCAAACAACGCGAGTTGAACCGATTACTGGTGGAGCTTGCCGACGAGGATGCCACCATCGACGGCGGCGACTGGCAACAAATTGTGGAGTTTCTGGATGCGAACAAGGCACATTTCAAGCAGTTCTTCGACAACGGCAGCGTGAAGACTGACGAAGTGAAGGAATACGTCAGCGACCTGTTTGAGCATCGTCGTCCGCCAAAGGAAATCATGTTTGTAGGCATCGGTGGCAAGGAGACACTCGATGTGAAATTCTATCTGGAGCGTTCAGGATCGATGCTTCCCTACGACGCGCCCGGCGGCGACGGCTCGCTGAAGTCCGCAGTGGTACAGTTGCTCAACAACCTGCCCGGCAAGGACAACCGGCTATTCGTCGTAAACGACGGCGTGCACGCCTATCCGAAAGGGATTGATGAGTTTGTCAGGAGCGTAAACATCTTCGAATCGACAAAAGGCATCGGCGATGCCAGCTATACCGACTTCGGCAGGATCTTCCGTGAGCTATTGGAGCATACGGGTGAGGACGAGCTGTCGGTGCTGGTCAGCGATATGATCTACTCCACGCGCGAGATGGCCGGTGTGAACCCGACAAAGGTGTTTGCCGACGCACAGGGCATGACGCAGGCCGTGTTCAAGGACGAGACACGACGGCGTGCCATGCTTGTGGCAAAGCTGTCGGGCTCGTACAACGGCCCCTATTATCCTTACGATCAGCCCAAAGGCGGAACATCCTATAACGGCCAGCGTCCCTACTACATCGTCGTGGTGGGGTCGAACGCGAACATCCGCCGGCTGACCACCGACGCTAACTATGCCTCGTTCAGCCGCTTCACCAGTTTGCGGGGCTTTGAGCACATGATGCTCTTCGGCAGCGACGAGATTTACAAGCCCTATTATTCGCTGTTGCTTTCAGGCAAGGACATTCGTGGACGTTTCTCGCCCGAACGCGGACAGCCCGACCGCATCACGGCCATCGAAGGCGTAAAGCCCGACAAAGACAGCGGTGACATCCGTCTGGCACTGGCCGTTGACCTGAGCGGACTGCTGATAGAGGACGACTATCTGGCCGACGTATCGAACTACAAGGTTGAAAGCGCTGCCGGTTTTTCCATCAAGGAAATACGCAAAGTAGAACGCGACGATGCCACGCCGGCAGAGAAAAAATACCTGAAGGGGGCCACCCACATCTTCGTGCTCGAAGGCAGTGAGCTGCGTACCAACGAGGAGTTAGAGATTAAACTGTTAAACCACCTGCCCGCATGGGTCGCACAGTCATCGACCGACGACGACCGCAACACGGCAGCCGCAGGCTTCGCACAGACAACATTCGGACTGAAATACCTGATGCAGGGTATCTACGACGCATACGCCCGTCATGCAAAGGACGAGCCATGCTATTTTGAAATAGAACTGAAACTGAAAAAATGAAAAACAAGTTTATCTTATTGGTATCAGGAGCAGTGGTCTCACTGCTACTGTTGATTTTCTCGGCACAAGTGTTTGAAATGCTCTACTACGAGCGCGAGTTTTCCAACGAGATGTTCAACCAGGGACTCTACACCATAGTGGCTCTGCTCATCGTAGCCACCGCATGGGTGTTGGGCGGCATCTACTACTACGTGGTAAACTCCGTGAGCTTCTCGCGATGGTATCATTGGCTCATCGTGCTCGCCGTCTGCGCTGTGCTCGTGCCGGTGGTCACCTATATCTATCTCGACGGACAGTTTGCCACCGACGGCCTCGACTTCGCCAGCCAGCAGCTCACCTTCTCGCTCTACGCCATGCTCGTGGAGATTGTAGTGTTCATTATCGCCTCGTTCTCGATGCGATGGTGGAGCAGCAATTGCCGACACACGCCAATTCCAGAATGAAAAATGGAGCACGCAGCATACCAACAGGCTCCTAATTCTTAAACTCCCCATAAAGAATAATAAAAATGCGACTATTCCTATTTCTTGTAGGCGGTACAGGCTCACGCGTAATGCGACCGCTAATCATGCAATTTGCCGCCGGCGTTCATCCCTTAGACGAGAGTGGACAACCCTGTCCGTTAGAAGTGGTACCTATCGTGATTGACCCGCACCAGGCTAATGAAGACCTGAAGCGCACGGAAAATCTCATGCGCTGGTATAAGCAGACGAGGAAAGCGCTCTACGGTGATAACGTGGATGTACGAAAAGGATTCTTCTCAGTGAAGATCTCTACGCTCAGCGACATTCTTCCCAACGGCTCGAACCTCAGCGACACGTTCCTGTTCAACATGAACGCCATAGAGTCAAAGAAATTCAAGGATTTCATCTCCTACTCAACACTCGACACGGCAAATCAGGCACTATGCTCGATGATGTTCTCCAACGACCAGCTTGAGACAAAGATGGATATCGGCTTCGTGGGCAGCCCGAACATTGGCAGCGTGGCGCTCAACCAATTTAAGGAGAGCGAGGAGTTCAGGCAGTTCTCCAACGTATTTCAGAAAAACGACCGCATCTTTGTCGTATCGAGTATCTTCGGCGGAACGGGTGCGGCAGGCTACCCCATCATCGTGAAGAACATTCGCAACGCCGGCAACAACGTCCAAATCAACAACCGTGCCGACCTGCGCGACGCGAGGATAGGCGCACTCACCGTGTTGCCCTACTTCAACATCCAGCAAGACGAGAAAAGCCCCATCTCAAGAGCCGACTTCATCTCGAAGACGAAGTCGGCACTCTACTACTATCACGATAATCTGACAGGATTGCGCCAGAACGGTGCTGACCTGCCCATGTCGAAAGTCAACGCCTGCTACTACCTTGGCGATGAGGTGCCCAGTAATCCCTACTTCAACGACCCGGGCGGAAACGGGCAACGCAACGACGCACACGTAGTGGAATATGTAGGGGCCCTGGCCGTACTCGACTTTATGCAGATCCCTGATGAGATGCTCGTAACGGTTGACGGCAATGCACAAAACCCCATTTTCAAAGAGTATGGTCTCAGCAACGACAAGCGCACGCTCACGCTGAAGGACTTTGGTATTGAGACACGCACCGTCATCAACAAACAGATGGCGAAATTCTATCTGGCCTATATGTATCTCACCCATCAGTTCCGGAGCGATATCGGACGAGGATATACGCAAGATAAGCCAGAGATAGGGAGCGGTTTCACCACCACCTCATTCTTCACCACACTGACCAATAACTTCTTCGTGGGTTATCGTCAGTGGCTCAAGGAACTTAAAGGCAACCAGCGTAGCTTCGCGCCGTTCAACCTCGACACCACGAAACTGAGCGAGGGACTGAGCGACATCGCCCCAAAGAACGGACTCTTCAAATCGACCATCGACTACAAGACACTGCTCTCGGCATTGAACAAAGAGTCGCAGACGGCTACTCGCGCGCAGAAATACGCGTCGAACAATGTTGCCTATAAGCTGATGAACCTGCTCGATGAGGTGTTAGACAAACTAATAGATGAAAAGTTCAATAGCGTAATATAAAATGAGCAAGATACTTTCATACAACAATAAGACAACTGGCGAGGGCTGGATTGTGCTGAACAGCCAGTACAACGCCGATGACATAGAGATGATTTCCGACCCAAACGGCGGACTCTCACAACAGCCACGCACAGCCATCCCCTCTCCGCTGGCTCAGATGGACCTTGTGAAAAACGCCTTCAAGCGGCTCGCAGCCCACACGTCACTTCGCGGCGAGGCAATGGACGAAAAGCTCGTTGCCAATGCGCTCGACGTGGCACAACTCTTCTTCAACTTTGGCGAGCTGCGCGGACAAATGAAGATTGTGCAATGGGACCGTACGACCAGCCTTGAGCAGTTGAAAGCCTCCTCGACCCACCGCCTGCTCGGCGAGACGATAGAGATGTATCTCGAGCAAGACAAAGAGGCATTCAACTTCGACAAGCTCGACCGCCTATATTTTCTTGTCTATGGCAATCAGGTCATCGGTTGCACTTCGCCCGTGACACTGTTCATGGCCTCGCCCAATGCGAAGGAGGGCATGTTCGACATTCCCGTTGAGCAGAACGTGAGGCTCTTCGACCTTTGGCGACCACTCTATCAGCGCGATGCCAAGTTCGTGAAATACATCTACACGCTCTTCACGGCCTATCCTGAACTGAAGAAATACTGCGGTGAGGTTAACTCCTATCTCATCGCCTGCTTCCCGCTGCTCGACAAAGGCCTGCAAGCCACCATCCTGACGGAGATAGGCAATCCCTCGGCTTTCGATACGGAAAACGCGGAACGCGCAAAGACCTATCTGCAAACCACGTTTGCCCAGATGGACGAGGGCGTTCAGGCCTTGGGCGTGCCCTTCTATGAGGCTCGTCTGGCCGACATACAGGCTGCCATCCAGAAGAGCGACTTCATGCTGGTTCCCTCACGACAGGTCGACGAGCAGATTCCTTTGGTGTTACAAAACCAGCTCAACGCCATGCCTTCCGACCCGTTCACCTATATCACGGGAGCATGGAACAATGCCACCGTCATCACGCCCGACGACTATCGGCTGCCTCCTGAGAAGCGCGTCTTGCCTGCGACCAACCATCAGTATCCCTGGCTGACCGACGACGATTTCCTGCAGCCCAACATCATCAAGCTCGACTATGCCTTAGACAGCGATTGTTTCTTCAATGGTAATCTCGTGAAGACCTCGCGCGAGGCCGACGATTGCGACTTCCTGTTGCCGATAAAGCCGTTGTTCTTCAAGTATTTCGATGTGAAAGACCTTTGGGGAACCATCAACGGAAAGCCCCGATTCGAGCTTCAACATGCCAAGAACGGTGCCATTGAGAGTGTGACCGCCATTCTTCGCCTGCCCGTGCAGAAGCGGGGAGCCTGCATCACGCTTCAGAGGACTTATGTCTCGGCGATAAATCTCGACTTGACCTATGATTACAAAAACAATCTCGGTCACTTTATCAGCGTACCGTTTGCCATCGGCCTGTTCCCCTTTGTACGCACCTCGACCGTTCCCCACTACAACGTTCAGCTCGTAGATCGCGCACTTGGCAATCTGGAGAACTACCGGCTCTCACTGTCGTTCTATGAGAACGGCTACCAGAACCGGGTGGCTGACGACGACGTGATTGCCCGCGAACGAAGCCTGAAGGCAGAGAAGCGTGTCGGCTCCACCTATTATCGGCTGACCTCCAACTTCGATTATATCGGTGTTGTGTTGACCGACGACCGCAACGCTCTGGCTGCCGAGGGCATTGTCTGTCCGCGATGGAATGAGTTTTATAATGGCCACGAGCAGTTTACCTTCGCCGTTGACTTCGGTACGACGAACACCCATATCGAATATATGACCTCTACGGAGCTGCCCAAGCCTCTCCATGTCGATTCGCTGTCGCGCGACCGACTGCTGGCCACGCTCTACAACGGCTCGAAGATACTCTACGACGTCATCCTGAAACAAGAGTTCCTGCCGAAAGAGATCGGCGGTGAGTACGGATTCCCCCAACGAACCGTGCTTTCCGAGAGTGAGCGTCTTGACGCCGAGCATGTTGACCAGATTGTCTCGTTGGGCGATGCGAACATTCCGTTCATCTATGAGAAAGAGAGCATTGGCTATGGCAACCGTATCGTTCCGAACCTGAAGTGGATGGTTGAGCAAAGCCAGGACAAGCGCATTGCGGCCTACCTGACTGAGTTGGCCCTGCTCATGCGCACGAAGGTGCTGCTCGAGAATGGCGACCTGTCGAAGACACGGCTCATCTGGTTCTATCCGCTGGCCATGAAAGTAGGTAAGATTGCCAAACTCGGAGAAATGTGGGAGCGCATCTTCCGGCGTGTCTTTGGCGTTCATCCCGACCACCAGAACCTCATCCAGATGCCTGAGTCGGTTGCGCCCTATTACTTCTATAAGTGCAGCAGCCAGTTCCGAGGCTCCGCCTCCACGGTGGCCAGCATCGACATTGGCGGTGGTTCGAGCGATGTTGTGGTCTTCGAGGCCAACGAGAAGCAGCCCACCATGCTCACCTCGTTCCGCTTTGCGGCCAACGTGCTCTTCGGCGACGGTTTCTCCGAGGTTCCCCATGGCGACACCAACCCCATGCTGGTGAGGTATGTCGATTATTTCCGCCATCTCTTCGATGCCGACGACGAGAAATACGGCGAGCTGAGCGGTATTCTCGAGAACATCACCTCGCGTCGCAAGAGCGAGGACATCAATGCCTTCCTCTTCTCTGTCATCAACAATCGCGTCGTGGGAGGCAACGAGGTGTTCTCCTACAACCTGCGACTGAACGAGGACGGGCAGTTCAAGATTGTGTTCATCTACTTCTACGTTGCCCTTGTCTATTATGTGGCTCACATGATGAGACATCGCGGCTTGCAAAAGCCTCGCAGTCTGATGTTCAGCGGTACAGGAAGCAAAGTGCTTGATATTGTTGGAGGTCAGCGCGAAATCAACCTGCTGACGCAGGCTGTCTTCGAGCGCGTCTATGGCGAGACCTACGACGAGGACGGGTTCTCCGTCATCATGGAGAGGAAAGAGCCAAAACAGATCACTTGTCGCGGTGCGCTGATGCAGATGCGCGACGATAAGGGCAGCGAGAGCGTGAAGACGCTGAACAACATGCTCGATGCCTACGACCAGACCATCAAGGGCAACTATTCGATGATGAGCGATAAGGAGCGGCTTATCTATAGCGACATGGACAATCCCGACGTTCGCCGCGAGATTGTCGTCAGTGTCAGACGCTTCAACGATTTCTTCTCCGAGTTGTGCGACGCCATACGTGTGACCGACCGCTTCCTGGTCGATTACGCGGCACTGCAGCACCTTCGCGAGGTCATCAACAAAGACCTTGAGCACCATCTCATCAACGGCTGGAACTTCAACAACAAGAATGAGGGCGACCACAATGCCTCCGACGCGATAGAGGACACGGTGTTCTTCTACCCGATTATCGGAAGCATTCGCGACAATCTGATAGGAGGATAGCCTATGTTTTCAAAGTTTCTGAACAAGACCCCCGGCGCCAATCCCGATGCGACCGAAATCGTCGAGACCCCTGAGTGGCGACATCTCTCGCAACTTGAGGCTCGTGTGAAGCAACTGGAGAAGCGCGTGACGCTGCTCGAGGCTGAGTTGAGAAAGCAAATGGAGGAGAAAGAGAGGGAGAAAGAAAAGAAGGAGTCGTTGGAAGAGAAAAGAGTGGAGGTGCCGACGGGCGTGGCCACACGCGACGATGCGGAGCACCCTGCCCCGAGCACGACGACGCTCTTCCTTGCCGCTCCCGATGCCGAGGGCATCTTTACCGGCTGCGACACCTCCGAGCAGATAGGGAAAAGCATGTATCGCCTGACGACGAGAGACGGCATCACGGGCACCTTCGAGATGCTCGACACGCCCGATGCCCTTGCCACGGCGCTCATCAGCGTGTCGCAGTTCGTGAAGACGGCCTGCCGCATTACGGGTGGCATCCCCCCGTTTCCCCGTCAGATTCTTACCCAGGAGGTGGGAACGGCGAAGTGCGAGGGGCGCGTGTGGCGGGTTGTCAACAAAGCCATCGTGTCATTCAGCGCATAATTGAGAATTAAGAATTAAGAATTAAGAATTGAGAATTTCAAGTTCCGCAAGCTATGACAGCCTCATGTAGAAACGGCCTGAAAGGCCAACAAGCACTCAGCCTAGGGCAGCGCCCTGGGTCGGGTGAAGAGGGAGAATGCGCCCTGAAAGGGCAAAAGCACTATAGCGAGGAAAAGGCTTTTGCCCTTTCAGGGCGTCCGGACCACACACGCCTCTTACCCAGGGCGATGCCCTGGGCTATGAGCATTATGGCCTTTCAGGCCGTCTACGCAGAGCTTTGCGGAACTTCAATTAAGAATTGAATTATGCACTATGGACTATGAACTATGCACTATGAACTATGATTATCAAGTGTCCCCATTGCAGGTTTAAATACGAAGACGAGGTCAAGCCAGGCATCGAGGAGTTGTCGTGTGTCTGTCCGCGCTGTGCCTATCCGTTCACCGTCACCATCGGACAGGAGAATATCACCCAGCCGACCCCTCCCCCCCCGGGGGGACTCGAGGGGGGCTCTCCCAGGGAGGAGAAGATAGGTGATGGGGGCGCTTCCGTCCTCCCCCCCAAGGGGGAACGAGGGGGGCCTTCAATCGAGCCCGAGTGGATTACCCGTCCCGCACAAGCCCAATCTCCGTTGCAGGGCCAGGGCGCGAACAGGACTCCGCAGAACAGAGCCGCCGGAGGCTTCCGAGGCTCCTGCTGCCTGAAGTCGCTCATCGTGCTGGTCATTGTGGCGGTGGGCCTCGTCTTGCTCGTCAGAAGCTGCTATCAGTCGTTCACCGCCGACGACCTTGACCATGGCGATTATACGACCGCCATCGGGGCCTCGCGCGACGACGCCTATGCCAACGACCCCCATCCCGACAAGCTGCCCAAGTGGGTGCAGGGCAACTGGGTCTATAACGGCGACAACGGCTTCCAGATCAGCGTCAAAATTCACGGGCGCAAGATCTCCGAGACCTCGGGTGGAGAAACTTCCTACGGAACCATATCCTTCGACGGCAGCATCATCACGGCCGATTTCGGCGACGGACACCAGATGCGCTACAAAGTCTATAAAGACGAGAAAGTCATCGACTGCGGTGGCGCTAACATGAAAATGAAAAAAATAGAATAACAACATGCCAGACAACAAGAAACGAACCAATACGCCCGTCGATACCACCTACGGCCATCTTCAGCCGCAAGCCCCCGACGTGGAGAAGATTGTGCTGGGTGCGCTTATGATCGACAGCGAGGCCTTCTCCGTCGTCTCGGAGATGCTTGTGCCCGACACGTTCTACGACCCCAAGCATCAGAAAATCTACCTCGCCATACAGACGCTCAACATGGCTGAGCATCCTGCTGACCTCATCACCGTCACCGAGCAGCTGCGCGCACAGGGCGACCTCGAGACCGTCGGCGGTGCCCCCTACATCGTGGACCTCACATCCCATGTCGCATCGTCGGCCAACATCGAGTACTACGCCGGCATCCTCCGCAAGAAATTCCTTGCCCGACAGCTCATCCGCTACGCCGGCGCGATAGAGCAGGGTGCCTTCGACGAGACCTCCGACGCCGACTTGCTCATGCAGGAGGCCGAGGGAAGGCTCTTCGAGCTCAGCCAGAAAAACATGAAGAAAGACTACACCCAGATCGACCCCGTGGTTGCCAAAGCCGTGAAGACCATCGAGGCCGCATACGAGAACAAGGGTGGGCTCACGGGCACGCCCTCGGGCTTTAAAGACCTCGATAAAATCACCAGCGGCTGGCAAAACTCTGACCTTGTCATCATAGCCGGACGGCCTGCCATGGGAAAAACCTCGTTCGCACTCTCCATAGCCAAGAACATCGTGGTCGATCACCAGCAGCCCGTAGCCTTCTTCTCACTCGAGATGAGCAACCTCCAGCTCGTGCAGCGACTCATCTCGAACGTCTGCTCCATCGACAGCTCGAAAATCCTCAACGGACAGTTCTCACAAGACGACTGGGAACGGCTCGACATCAATCTTCGCAAGCTCACGGGTGCACCGCTATACGTCGATGACACCGCCAACCTGTCGGTCTTCGAGCTGCGCTCCAAGGCACGCCGCCTCGTCAGGGAGAAAGGCGTGAAGCTCATCATGATCGACTACCTGCAGCTCATGAACGCCAGCGGCATGCGCTTCGGCAACCGCCAAGAGGAAGTCTCCACCATCTCACGCTCGCTCAAGGGACTCGCCAAGGAGCTCGACATCCCCGTGCTTGCCCTCTCGCAACTCAACCGTTCCGTCGATTCGCGCGACAACGGCGACAAGGGCGACGGCAAGCGCCCACAGCTGAGCGACCTGCGCGAGTCGGGAGCCATCGAACAGGACGCCGACATGGTGCTCTTCGTGCACCGGCCCGAATACTACCGCATCTACGAGGACGAGAGGGGTAACGACATGCGCGGCAAGGCGCTCATCATCATCGCCAAGCACCGTAAGGGTGCCACCGGCGACGTGAAGCTTGACTTCAAGGGACAGTTTACCCGCTTCGAGAACGAAGCCGTATATAAGAAAAGGTCGGTCAAGGAAGGAGGCGAGGTGCTCGGAAGCCGCATGAACGACGACACCCCCTTCCCACCGCCAGACCTGGACGAAGGAATGCGGTAATAGTGACATACCGGCAGACGCAGAGGCAATATCTTTAACACTACTTAACAAAAATCCCGTTTTCATTTAACACGAAAACGGGATTTTTTTCGAGCGGCAATGCTTGCGGACGCATTTGACGCACGTATGCGTGTGCAATTTCCCAGCACCTCCTTTACTCCCATAAACAGGGCAAGAATGCAGGGCCACGGCATGCCTCGGCGGACAAGTGTGCCGTTTTCTTGCTTTGCGAAAGATATACCTCTCAGCTCCGAGACATATATGTTTCAGAAGAGGGGAACGCAAGTCGCATTCCCCTCTTTTCTTGGTTTTGCCCGATGGTATTATCGGCGCAGGCCGAGAGCCTTTACGATGGCACGGTAGCGCTCGATGTCGCGCTCCTTCAAGTAGGTGAGCAGTGAGCGGCGCTTGCCTACGAGGATGGTCAGCGAACGGGCAGTGCGATGATCCTTGTGGTGGCTCTTCAGATGCTCCGTCAAGTGCTTGATGCGATACGAGAACAGTGCAATCTGGCTTTCTGCCGAACCCGTGTCGGTAGCAGTCTGACCCTTGCTGTACTGGCCAAAAATCTCAGCCTTCTTTTCTTTGTCTAAATACATAATTTTGATTTGATTAATGTTGTTTGCCATTACATCTTTCCAACGCGCGAGTCGCCTTAATCACTGTCGGCAGGGCGTCGTCAGATGCATCGGATTTTCCGAAAGCGGCTGCAAAGGTAGTGAAAAATGCAGACAATACAAAATAAAAACTCAATTTTTTATCTGGCAACCACTTTTCTGCTCACTTATTTATGTGTGTGAGCATCGAAGAGAGCGTGTTTGAGCGTGCGAAAGACGATGTTTCGCGGTGCAAAAGATATGGTTTCTCGGTACTGAATACGGCATTTTCCGTTTTTTGCTTCTAAGCGAAAGGCCTTTCGCTTGTAAGCAAAAAGTCTTTCGGCTCTAAGCAAAAAGGTTTCCGCTTCTAAGCAAAAACCTTGTTACTGTAGTTTAACGATTTTTGTTGACTACTTGGAGTCTTACTCACGATAAGGGTTGACCCAGTTAAACTTAATTTTTAATTCACGTTGACTCGTTGTAAATTTTAGTCTTGTAAAGGGTCATTCGTGGAGATTTCTCCCGCTCAAGAAAAGAAATAGATTGCTTTTCTTTTCGCTTAATCGAAATTTTATATTACCTTTGCAGCCGTTTTAAGTTAAGAGGAATATGCAGGACATCAGAAATATAGCCATCATCGCTCATGTGGACCATGGCAAGACTACGCTTGTCGATAAGATGATGCTTGCCGGAAAGCTTTTCCGCGAGGGGCAGGATAACAGCAGTCAGATTCTCGATGCCAATGATTTGGAGCGAGAGCGCGGCATCACGATACTTTCCAAAAACGTGTCTATCACTTGGAAGGGCGTGAAGATTAATATCATCGACACTCCGGGGCACGCCGACTTCGGCGGCGAGGTGGAGCGCGTGCTCAACATGGCCGACGGATGCCTGCTGCTCGTGGATGCCTTCGAGGGGCCGATGCCGCAGACGCGCTTCGTATTGCAGAAGGCATTGCAGATTGGCTTGAAGCCCATCGTCGTGGTGAACAAAGTTGATAAGCCCAACTGCCGGCCCGAGGAGGTCTATGAGATGGTGTTCGACCTGATGTTCTCGCTCAACGCGACGGAAGACCAGCTCGACTTCCCCGTTGTCTATGGCTCTGCCAAGCAGGGCTGGATGGGTGAGGACTACAACATGCCGACTGGCAACATTGAGTATCTGCTTGATAAGATTGTTGAGGTGATTCCCGCGCCGCATCGGTTGGAGGGTGACCCGCAGATGCTCATCACCAGCCTTGACTTTTCCAACTATCTCGGACGTATTGCGGTAGGTCGCGTGCATCGCGGAACACTCCGCGACGGGCAGGCAGTGAGCATCTGTCACCGCGACGGCTCGGTGGAGCGGACACGTATCAAGGAGCTGCACACGTTTGAGGGAATGGGGCATGTGAAGACCGATGCCATAGGCTCGGGCGACATCTGTGCCGTCATCGGACTGGAGCATTTCGAGATTGGCGATACCATCAGCGACGCGGAGAATCCCGACCCGCTGCCACCAATCGCTATCGATGAGCCCACGATGTCGATGCTCTTCACCATCAACGACTCGCCGTTCTTCGGCAAGGAAGGCAAGTATGTCACCTCGCGACATATTTATGACCGCTTGCAACGTGAGTTGGAGAAGAATCTGGCATTGCGTGTGGAGCCGTTCGAGGACTCCACCGACAAGTGGATTGTCTCCGGACGTGGTGTCCTTCACTTATCGGTTCTTATTGAGACCATGCGCCGTGAGGGTTATGAGCTGCAAGTGGGACAACCGCAGGTGATTTATAAGTGGAAAGAGGAGAGTGGAGAGAGGATAGAGGATACTTCTGCAACGGAGGTATCACAGCAGCAAGACTATTATCTCTCCTCTCTCCA
>JAFRZC010000208.1 GCA_017442765.1 Prevotella sp.
CAATCCGCAGATGCAAGAACGAACGGGTAGCGGTGCCGACCGCGTGAAGTACGACTTCACATTCAGGTCGCAAAGCACGAACTATCGAGAGTTTCCCGAACGTCCGACAAAGAATCTGCCGAATGAGCGCATCCCGTCATCGTGGCAGAAGTTCAACACTGAGACATCGGAGGACAAGTTTCACCCCACCCAAAAGCCCGTTGACCTGCTGCGCTACCTCGTTCTCACCTACACCAACGAGGGCGACACGGTGCTGGACAACTGCATGGGCAGCGGCACGACGGCCATTGCTTGCATCAAGGAGAAACGTCACTTCATCGGCTTTGAACTGAACAAGGAATACTTCGACAAGGCCGTGCGACGCATCAAGGCTGAGCAGGCACAGCTCACGCTGTTCTGACATCATCCCTCAGACATCAACCAGCGCGACATCGGCAGCGAGTGCGTACACAGCGACGGCTACGTCTATCTCCGCATCGCGAGCGGCTGCGTACCGAAGCACCGCTACGTCTGGGAGCAGGCCAACGGGGAGGTGCCCGAGGGCTATGTGGTCGCCTTCCGTGACGGCAACCGCCGGAACTGCGACCTCTCCAACCTCTATCTGCTGAGCCGTGCGGACAATGCCCGTCGCCGTGCGTCGGAGGAGACTCCCGAAGCACGACGTGAGCGAGTGGTCAAGGCTCAGACAACACGCAACAAGTCCATCCGTCGTGACAAGATTCGCCTACACTGGGGATTGGAGCCTATCGGCAAGCTTGTCAAGCGGTGGTGAACAACGTAATTATAGGAATTAAAACGAATTATGACCCACGCATCAGTATTCTCAGGCATCGGAGGCCCCGAAGTGGCAGCGACTATGCTCGGCTGGGAGAACCTGTTCCATTGCGAGATAAACCCTTTCGGGCGCAAGGTGCTTGACTATTGGTACCCTAACAGCAAATCGTATGAAGACATCACGACAACAGACTTCCGCGAGTGGCGCGGACGAGTGGATGTGCTCACTGGAGGCTTTCCGTGCCAGCCTTTCAGTTACGCCGGGCGGCGAAGAGGCGCGGAGGATGACCGCTACCTCTGGCCGTCAATGTATCGCGCCATCGATGAAATCGAGCCCACTTGGGTTGTGGCTGAAAACGTTGCTGGAATCCTCACGATGGTCGAGCAGGGCGAGGTTTCTAAGGTGGCAGGCGCAGCCTCTCTTTTCGACGCGTCGGACGACCTTCGAGGACGATACGAACTGCGAGAGACCTTTACCCTGCAACGCATCTGCTCAGACCTTGAAAGTCACGGATATGCCGTCCAGCCGGTGCTTGTTCCGGCTTGTGCCGTCGGAGCCCCCCACCGACGAGACAGGGTGTTCATCGTCGCAAGGCGAGTTACTGCCGACACCGATAGCATGGGACGGAGAGAAGGGTGGTGCGAGGAAAGTCAACGGCAAAACGACCGACACAACGCACAAGTATTCGACATCGTTGAAGGACAGGGCAGCAGCGGGACTACTGCCGACACCAGTGAGCCAAGGGCTGAAGGTGTGCGACAAAAACGGCAAGACGCGGTTCATCGACCTGAGCCTACTGCCGACACCGACTGCTGGCGAGGCTTTGAAGTGGAGGAATCAGTTAGACTTTGGCTCGCAGATGGGAATGGCCTTGAATGCACTTGCGGTCAACGGACTTTTGCCGACACCGATGGCATTGGAGGTGCACAAGGAACGGACACAGCGGGCACTCGACCAGGGACAGACGACGTTCCGGGGCAGACCCGACGAGGGCAAGGACACGCACCCGAGCGGCATCATGGACTATTTGCAGTTCATGGGAGTGCTCGACAAAGCGGAGGAGTATCTGGATGCAATCGCTGGCAATGGACTGAAGACGGGTCGTGGCTCCCGACTCAATCCCCTATACACCGAGGAAATGATGGGCTTCCCTTTGATATGGACCGCCTTACCCTTTCTTTCGGAAAGTGGCGCACAGAAGCCCTCAAAGCCTACGGCAACGCGATAGTGCCGCAGGTGATGTATGAGATATTCCGCGCCATCGAAATCGTGGAGCAGCGGTAGCAGATTCCCCTCAGTAAACCCCTGCCCCGAATCCGTTAGTATAGTAACGCAGTTGTGTTGACACGTCAGCGCAGTTGCGTTGCTATAGTAACAGATTAACGGACTTTTTTAACACAACAAGAGCAAAATGGCCAAGATCAAGTATGCAGTGAAGGAGAACAAGAAGCTGGGCACCCACTCCTTCTACGCCGTGCCCGTGGTGAACGGCTCGCTCTCGTTCGACGAGGTAGTCAACGAGGCGTGCACCAACACAAGTATCGAACCCTCGTTCATGGCAGCAGCCGTGAAGGAGTACATGAAAGCCGTGCAGCGCAACGTGCAGAAAGGCTTCCGCGTGCCCGTCGGCGAGTCGTTCCTGTTCATCTACCCCAACATCCGCGCCTCGGCGAAGGACTACACCGACAAGACGACGGGGCAGCTCGTTGTGGCCACCGCCGACATGGTGAGCGCACGCGCTGCCGAGAGCCGTCTGGGTTGCACCGTAGCCACCAAGTTCTCGCAGGAGTTTGCCGCCAACGTGCAGTGGCAGCGCATCGACGCGACGGGTGCCGCC
>JAFRZC010000022.1 GCA_017442765.1 Prevotella sp.
TCAATGTGTCCGCCACCGTGGTAGAAGTGCTCGCGGGTGGTGACGTTGAAGCGGTCCCAATAGCGGGCAATCATTTCGTTGGGACGGAAGTCGTTGTGATGCCATGTGGAGAGGATGAACTTGGCACGGGTGCGGCTGAGGACCTCGAAAAGTTCGTGCTCATCCTGTTCGGTCCAGCCGTTGTAGTAGTCGACGTAGCGGCCGAAGTAGGGCGGGTCGCAGTAGATGATGTCGCCTGCCTCGGCGCGCTCGATGGTTTCGGCAAAAGGTACGTTGTTAAACTCCCATTGCTTGCGTTTGATGATGCGGGCGACGTGCTCTATCTGATTGCAAATCTTGGTGACGTAGGCGGGGGCGAAACGGTCGGGCTTCTTGCAAAACGGGATGTTCCAGTCGCCATGTCGGTTGAAACGCATCATGCCATTGAAGCCTGCGCGGGAGAGGAAGATGAAGTCGTAGGGGCTGTGCTCGCGGTTGAAGCGGTCGCGGACGAGGCGGAAGTGGGCGTAGCCGTCGTCGTCGGCCTGGGCCAGCAGGCGGCTCTCGCTTTCGAGGTAGGCGCGCATGGTGTACTGCGTGACTTCGCCGTTCTGCATGGCGCGGTAGAAGTTGATGATGTGCGGATTGGTGTCGCCTACGATGTGGGCACCGCGCATGGGTGAGTTGAAGCCCACGACGCCCGTGCCGAAGAACGGCTCTATCCAGCGGGCGTCGAGGTCGGTGCCGGAGGTCAGGATGAGGTCGTTAATCCAAGGCACGAGCTTGGTTTTGATACCCTGCGACTTGATGGGGGGTACGGTGACTGTGGCCATAAGCTACTTCTTGAGTTTCTTGCGAATCTTCTGCTGCTTGTCGAGGTAAGCCTTGTAGGTCTCAAGGTTGTTGTAGCGGGGCTTGCCGATGCCGGCCTTCTTAGCGTCAGCGGCATTGAAGAAGTTCATCCAGTAGTCATCGAAAACGTCCTCGCCAAGGTCGGCGAAAGTTCCCTCTCCGTTCGTCAGCTTATCAACCTCTTTGATGCCGCCGATGTTGCGCGTGTTGTAGCTGCCTGGGGCGTCGCTGGCAATCTTCCACTTCGGCTGCACGAAGAAGACGAACTGCTCGATGACGGACTTGATGACTTCCAGCTCGTCCACGCTGTAGATGTCCTTCTCGTTCTTGTCCGTCACGCTCTGCTTGTAGAGCATGCCAATGACGAGGTGACACTTATAGTCATTGTAGGGATGGTCGGTGCTTTTCCTTACGTCGCGATTGCGGAAGTACCCCCAGTAGGAGCCAAGCGTTAGGCCGTTCACCTTGCGGTCGTCGCCATAGTAGCTCGATTTGAAATCGACCGCAAAAAAGTTGCCGTCCGCATCCTTGAACGTGAGGTCTGGGTAATAGTTTTGCTTCGAAGGTAGTTCCATCGTCATGCCGTTGCGACGGGCAAAAGCATCGAGGTGAGGAATGAGGATGATTTCGATGATTTTTGAGACTACTTTCGTATCATTCGTTATCGTATAGACGTTTTTGTTCACATCGATGAAGCCCTTGACAATCCAGTCGCCCGTCTTCGTTTCGAGCAGCGACTTATAAGATTCCACTTCCTTGGTTAGGAGGTCTTGAAAAGTATCCTTGTCCATAATTGCAACTATAAATATCGGGTACAAAGGTACAAAGAATTTCCGGAATTCCTTCATCTTTGCCTCACCTTTTTATGTATTTTAGGCGAAATCAGGCATCTTCAGTATACGCATCATCAAAAAAGGACGGGAAGCCATGCCGACCCGCATGGATCACCCCCGCCCAACAGCAGGACATCACCGACATCTGCTCCCTCTACGGCTGGACCGGCCCCATCATCTACGACGGTGAGGAAGAAGGCTGGCTGTGGTAGTTTTAGGGGGAGCTGATATAGTTCCACATTATTTTAGCTTTTCCAGCAGTTCGGAATACTTCAAGATAGGTATGCCCGCATGTTCCTTGAGGTCGGTGAGGTCTTTGTCACCGCTGACGATATAATCAACGGGAACGCTTTCGGCCATCGATAGGAGATAGAGGTCTTTCGGGTCGCGGATGTCAGACTTGGCCTCTATGGTAATATCGGTGACGAAGCAGACATCATAGACCATTTCGAAGAAGTAATAGCGCGTCTCAGCAGAGATGAGTTTGTCGAACTTCTCGCGGGCAATGACTTTGCGGATTTCATCGAGTTCCTGCTCGCTAACATATACCTCCACATCGTGGCGACACAACACATCGGCCAGCGACGAGAGCCGCTTGCCAATCATGAACGAAATCCAAACATTTGGAGTCGAACAATATTTTCATAGACCTTGGCGTACTGCGTTGATTTCAGCCTGAATCTCCTCGTCGGTCATCTGCGGGGTCTTCGGGCAGGAATTCTCGCCTGGCGAGTGTCCTTCGGCCGAGCGGATAAACCTTTCGACCGACGTGCGACGGTTGCGCATCGTCCAGCCCATGCGCTGAGCCAGCGTCTCGATGAGGGCCTTGTCCTGAATAGGGATTGACAACACTAAATCTTCCATAACTCTTCCTTGCTTTATGATTTACGTCGGCAAAGTTACTGTTTTTCCGCAAACTTTCGTCACCGCCGGCCAAAAATCTTCCGATATTTAACGTTCTGAAAGGGATTGTAAGGTTTTCCACCCTTTATTTCTCCACAGCCTCGTAATACTTCAGAAGCTTTTCGGCCCTCTCAATCATCTCCGAGAGCTGGGCATTGGGATGCTCCTCCTTGCGGGCGAGGTCGAGGAACTGTTGATAGTAGATTCTGGCCTGCTCATCATCCTTCTGTAGATAGGCGTAGATGTTGGCAATGTTATAATAGGTGGCGATGGACGACGGATTATAGTCGAGATGGCGCTTCCAGGCCTCCAAGGCTTTGTCGTACTGATGGGTCAGGTAGTAGCCTTCGCCCTGCGAGAGCGTGATGGCCTTCATGATGGTGGTGTCGGGCCGCATCAGCTCGGTGGCAAGACTGAGGTAGCGCAGGCCCTCTTCGTAGTTCCCAAGATCGACAGAGACCACACCTAAGCGATAGGCACAGTTGGCGTGCTGCATCTGACTGAGGTAGAGCGCAGGGAGCAGGCATCGGTAGGCTTGGTCAAGGCTGTCCATCTGCGAGTAGCACATACCGGCAGAGTAGAGGGTGGTGAAGGTGGAGTCGCCCAGTTGGAGCAGCCGCTCGTACATGGCTGCCGACTTGTCGAACTTGCGGTCCATGAAATAGGCATCGGCCAGGGCACGGTTGACAAGGATGTGCGTCGAGTCCTGCTTGAAGTAGGCCTCTGCGTAGTCGATACCCTTCCACGCCTGCTTCTCCCTGACGAGGGCGGTAGTGAGGCCCGCCACCATCTCGCCATCCTCCGGGAAGCGTGCCACCAGGGCACCGGCCCACCATGCAAACGAGCCGTTGTCGCCCAGCCGCTGGTAGCTGTTGCAGAGCTGGCGGAAAGCCTCGTGCGACAGGCTGTCCTCAGGCACCAGCTTCAGCAGGTCGGTCGTCTGGCGATAGTTGCCGCGATGATAATGGCAATTGGCCAGCTTGACACGCATCTCATAAGTGTCAGCCTTGTCGAAAGCTTCCTGATAATACTTCAGGGCCTCCAGAGTATTAGACCGCTGCATGCAACTGTCGCCCAACTGCAATATTTCATATATGTTATACTGGGCTTTGGCGGGCACAACCGCCAAAGCAGCGACGGCGAGGAAGATGGTAACGAAGGGGTTCTTCATATTCGGTCGTTAATTGTTCGACTGCAAAGTTACCTGTTTCTACTGTAATCCCTGCCCAAACGCCCTGACATTTGGAATCTTTTAACTACCTTTTTTAGTTCTTCGCACATGAGTCTATTCAGCGAATTGGTTAAAGGGAGTCGCCTACGGCGAGAAATCATACAAATCTCTCAAATTTATAGTTCATGGTTGTTCATAGTACTGTCATTCGTTGAGCCTTTACACCTAAATATAATAGGTTGGGAATATTTCATACGGACGATTTTCCCTCCTAACTGCCCGGGTTCCCATTTAGGCATCTTCTTGATAATGCGAAGAGCTTCTTTGTTTAATCTTGAGTCCGCTGATTTAGCTATGCTTAGATTGGTTAGACTTCCGTCTGTTTCCACATAGAAGCTTACAACGACGCGCCCCTCTACTCCTTCTTCCTTGGCACTTTGGGGATAGCGCATATTACGTTTAATAAACTCCATTACGGCTTTATCACCTCCAGGGAAACGTGGGCATACCTCGTATTGTTCGCAGTCGGTCTGTTGTGCATTCGCGGTGAGGACAGCGAACACGGCGAATAATGCGGTGATGATGGTTTTCTTCATGTTCATTACTTATTGATACACGATATATCCGCTTTCCTTCACGATGTCATTGTGCTGGCCCGTCGCAAGCTGATAGAACAGCTGATAGGCGGTCGATGACTTGTCGATGTCGGCGAGGACGCTGGCCATGACATGGGTCACGTAGGGGTAGCTGTTGTTCTCAATGGTCTGTTTGCTGGGTACGATGCCGTCAACGCCGATGACCTGTGTACGCTCATCGTTCACGATGGTATCGTAATAATAGAACGGTGTGTAGGCAATGCCGTTTTCGTCGTTCGCCAATTGGTAATAGGGAGCAAGCATTACATAGCCAACCATCTCGGGCCAGTCAATCATCGTCAGCCCGGCCATCACGATGGTTTCCATCTTCTCCTGACTGCCGGAATTGGGATTGCGCACGTAAGGGTTGATGGTGGCGTCGTTGCCTCCCACCTCTTTCCAATTACGGATTTCGCCCGTGTAAATCTTCTGTATCTGCTCGATGGAAAGGTTGCGGACGGGGTTCTTCGGATTGACGATAAACACGAAAGCATCCTTTGCAACAGGACGGGAGAGCAGCTGGACGTCTTTCTCATCGGCATATTTCTGTTCGTCACGACTGATGCCACGGGCCGTAATGATGATGTCGTTCTCGCCGTCAATCAAACTGACGAATGAGCCGTGTGTGTTGCGGTTCTCAAGAATGCGTTGCAAAGCTTTATTGTCATCATCATTCAAAGTCTGGTATTGCGGAATAACGCACCACGTCCCATCGGTATGTAAACGCTGTCGCCATTGGCAACCGATGCCGAGCAGACGGCACATCAGCAGGTTCCTCAATGGCTCTGTGGAATCGGAGCCGTCGATGACGGGCGCATTGGAAAGGCTGAGCGTGGTTGTAGCCGTCGGCTTTTCCAAGCCAACCTCAACTGGGTCTATAATCAAAACGGGCGTATCGCCGTTATCATCGCTATTGCAAGATGCCAGCCCAAGTATTGTGGCGAGCAGAACGGTGATGATGGTTTGCTTCATGTTCTTTGTCTGTCCTTATAAAAGCGGATAGTTCCGAATGTTTGTCGGTCTATCCGCTCATTGTTGGTTGCCCTTTTTAAAACACTTACGCCGCCACGCCCAGCTCGTAGAGCCTTTCGGGGGCGATGTCGGCACCGTTCTTCCAGAAGATGGTCTGGTCGAGGCCGAACTGGATGAACTCGTTCTTGTCCCGCAGTTCCTCGAAAGCAGGATAGACAAGCAAAGGCGTGAGGTCAACCTTGCGGCGCTCGCCCGTGCTGAACGTACAGAGCAACGTGTAGTCGCCCAGGTACTCTACATCTGTAATCGTCAGTAACATAATCTGTCCTCCTTATTTTATTTTGGTTATTTTCTCTCCGCGCTGAGCCTTGCCCCAGAGTTCCATCAGCTCTGCCTCGTGCTCGTCGATGAAGTCGTTGATAATCTTGACGGTCTTCGAGCGAGCCTTGCCCTCGATGATGCGGTCCTGGATGGTGATGGAGAAGTTGTCCGTGCCGCTCCGCACGTGGATGTGCGGCGGATTGTGGTCGAAGGCGTAGATGTAAATCAGGATGCCCTGTATGATGAATATCGAACCCATGCGTTTGAGTGTTTTAATGTTCTATGGCCGCAAAGGTACAAAGAATTTCTGAATTACAATGCGCTGATGTCGTTAAATATGCGAAAAAGCGGGCGAAAGTGCTGCTTTTCGCCACCTCCGTCCGAGCAATCAGAGCAATCAGGGGGACGGGTTTGAA
>JAFRZC010000209.1 GCA_017442765.1 Prevotella sp.
GGCATTGGCAACGAAACGCTCGTTTGAAAGCTTCTTCATGACACCGGCAAGGAATCCCTCGAGGTGCTTAAGCTGCGCTTCCTGCTTTTCTATCTCGGCAGTCACATCGATCATGTCGCCAAGAGGAACAGCATACTCGTGAGTACCTACCATGAACGAAGATGCATCGGCAGCCTTTTCGCTGACAATCTTTATGTCGCTTGTGTTCGCCATTTTCTTTACTATGTCGTCGTAGGCACTGAAAGCATTCTCGCCGATAGCCTGAAGCTCCATTACATCTTTTTGCGGGATATTCTTCTGGTTGCGCACGGCACGCACACTCGATATCACCTGCTTCACCTGCTCAAAGTCAGCTACAAGATTCTTGTCTTGCTCTGTAGGTTGCGCTATCTCGAGCTTTTCGCGCATGATGCTGTCGCCGTCGTTGCGGTCGTAGATGTGCTGCCATAGCTCTTCCGTGATGAACGGCATGAACGGGTGGAGCAGCTTCAGCAAGCTGTCGAAGAAACCGAGCGTGGCTTCATACGTCTTGCGGTCGATGGGTTGGCCGTACTGAGGCTTCACCATTTCGAGGTACCACGACAAGAACTCGTCCCAGAAAAGTTTGTATACAGCCATCAGGGCCTCTGATATTCTGTACTTAGAGAACTGTTCGTCGATCTCTGTGCTGATGGTCTTCAGCTGAGCCTCAAACCATTTCACTGCAATCCTGCACTCCTCCGGTTGCTCGGCGTCGGCCGTTTCCCAACCCTTCACGAGCCGGAAGGCGTTCCATATCTTGTTGTTGAAGTTGCGTCCCTGTTCGCATAGAGCCTCGTCGAAGAGAATGTCGTTTCCGGCAGGAGCCGAGAGCATCATGCCCATGCGCACTCCGTCGGCGCCGTACTTCTCTATCAGGGCGATGGGATCGGGGCTGTTGCCCAGCGACTTCGACATCTTTCTTCCCAACTTGTCGCGGACGATGCCTGTGAAATAAACATTCCTGAACGGCATCTTCCCTACGTATTCATATCCGGCCATAATCATTCTGGCCACCCAGAAGAATATGATGTCGGGTCCTGTCACGAGGTCGGAGGTGGGGTAGTAGTAGTTGATTTCCTCGTTGCCCGGATTGTTGATGCCGTCGAAGAGCGATATCGGCCACAGCCACGACGAGAACCAAGTGTCGAGAGCATCCTCGTCCTGCCTGATATTCTCCATCGTCAGTTCGTTGTTGCCCGTTTTCTCCTTTGCCAGTCGGAGGGCTTCCTCGGCTGTCTCAGCAACGACAAAGTTCTCCTCGTCGTTGTCGATGTAGTAGGCTGGGATGCGGTGTCCCCACCACAGCTGTCGCGAGATGCACCAGTCCTGGATGTTTTCCAGCCAGTTGCGATAGGTGTTCACGTATTTTGCAGGGTAGAACTTCAGTTCGCCGCTGAGCACTGGTGGCAGGGCGATGTCGGCGAAATGCTTCATGCGGAGGAACCACTGCATCGAGAGTCTCGGCTCGATGGCCGTGTCGGGGTTGCGTTCCGAGAAGCCCACCTTGTTCACATAGTCCTCCATCTTCTCCATTAGTCCCGCCTCGGCGAGGTCTTTCACTATCTGTCGGCGGCAGTCGAAGCGGTCCATTCCCACGTAGAGGGGCGACTGTGTGGAAATCGTCCCGTCGGCATTGAAGATGTCGATCGTCTCGAGGTTGTGCGTCTTGCCCAGCATGTAGTCGTTGGTGTCGTGGGCAGGAGTCACTTTCAGGCATCCCGTTCCGAACTCTATGTCCACGTAGCGGTCCTCTATCACGGGGATGACTCGTCCCACGAGAGGCACCACCACCTTGTGTCCTTTCAGCCACTGGTTCTTCGGGTCTTTCGGGTTTATGCACATTGCCGTGTCGCCCATGATCGTCTCAGGGCGTGTGGTGGCTACTACGGCGTAGTATCCTTTCTCGTCTTTGTGCACCACGTCGCCCTCGCCGACGGTGATGTTCTCCTGATCGGCAAGATAATATTTCAGATGATACAGCTTCGAGTGCTCTTCTTTGTAGATCACCTCCTCTGTAGATAGAGCCGTGAGTGCCTTCGGGTCCCAGTTCACCATCCTCAGTCCGCGGTAGATGTAGCCTTTGTTGTAGAGGTCGACGAATACTTTCGTCACGCTTTCCGAGCGTTTCTCGTCCATGGTGAACGCCGTGCGGTCCCAGTCGCATGATGCTCCCAGCCGTCGGAGCTGCTTCAGGATGATGCCTCCGTGCTCGTGGGTCCAGTCCCATGCATGCTCGAGAAACTGCTCGCGCGTGAGGTCGTGCTTCTTTATTCCCTGCTCGGCAAGGCGTTTCACCACCTTTGCCTCCGTGGCTATCGACGCGTGGTCGGTGCCGGGCACCCAGCATGCATTCTTCCCCTCCATGCGTGCTCGGCGCACGAGGATGTCCTGAATCGTATTGTTGAGCATGTGCCCCATGTGCAGCACCCCCGTCACGTTTGGCGGCGGGATGACTATCACGTAAGGCTCTCTGCCGTCGGGCTTTGAGCTGAACAGCTTGTTGTCAAGCCAATACTGATACCATTTGCCCTCGACAGCCTTCGGGTCGTACTTTGTTGCTAATTCCACCATGACCTTTTAATACTTTAATATTTTAATACTTTAATATTTTAGTGTTTTAATTTTCTTTTGGCCGCGAAGTTACTAAAACTTTGTGTAACAGCCATCAAAAAACCAAAAAAACTGAATTTCCGCTTATAAAAACTGGTTCTTTTCGTTGACTTATACGCAGGCTTGGCATACAAGAAAGTACATTTCCAACCTGTCTGGCCTCCGTCTATGAGGGTTACAAACCGTCGCTTCCGGGTGCTTCGTCAAGACCATCAGGCTCGCCTGGCAACAGTACATGGGCTTTGTACTGCAAGTA
>JAFRZC010000210.1 GCA_017442765.1 Prevotella sp.
CATGGCTGCAATGCTCCTTTGCGCCTTATTCCACTCTTGTATATCCACGCGTATGCCCGTACATATATACATCTGCATTCCGTTACGTCTTATCTTGGTGTAAAGGGGAGACTCCCCCGCTTCTCATTTAGTCCTTAGAAAAAATTGTGCCATAACTTATACGTTTAACTGGGTGCAAAGATACACATTTTCTCTGAAAGTTGCACCCAATTTGCACCCATTTTTTGAGATTTGGCGAAATTTTAACTTTTGAGAACTTTTCATAAGACAAGTGTAACTGCCTGTATTTTAGTTTCTTATAATTTCTAAAGATTTCTATTGGTTTCATCTTTTTGAATCCAAGCCCATCCTGAAGCGCATAAAAGAGGAGTCCGGGAAATCTGGCTCCTCTTTTATTTTATTTGAACTAACTTTGGGTTGCAGGTGTGATGCAGGGGATGGCGGGTTAATGGACGTCGATGCCGTCGAAATAGAGCTCGGAGATGACGGTGTCCTGATATTTTGAGCCCGGATAGACATCAAGGATCTCGAATTTCAGCGTCCAGTTCTTGTCAGACTCCCTTCCGAGCGTGCCGACCTCGAAGCATTGAAGCGTGCGGCTGTCCTCGAGGTCGAGGATGCACAGGGGTTGGTTCATGTAATAGACCTTAAGCTGTTTCACGCGGGAGTTCTCGCGCCATGCCTTTTCGCTTTTCACGTGTCCGTTCAGCACGTTCACGGCGGTGATGCGGGGACAGTTGGGTGCGAACTCGTAGATAAGGTATTCGCCTATGCCCTGCCCTTTTGCGCCTTCCGCCCATACGCTCTCATGGTTGAAGTCGTGGGCGTTCTCGCCTTTGTAGTTGAGTTTTCCAGCGGGTTTCAGGCTGCTTGAGGCTTTCACGCTGAGCACCTCGCCACCGCAGTACCAACTGCAGTTTCCGCTATAGAGGTCTTCAAAGATCGCGTTCTCCTCAAACTCCTCCATGCGTTTCCGTTCCTGCGCCGTCAGCTCACGGGTTTCTACAGCCTTGTTCAAACGCGCGAAGTCGGCGCAGTCGCCTTTCGGCATGCCGTAAACATAGGCGGGCTTGACGTGCCTTGTCTGTGCCTGTGCTGTCACTGCGAAGAGCGCAAGCAACAGCGAAATCAATGTTGTTCTCATCGTGGGTCAGTTTTATGGGTTCATAGTTTGATGCAAAGATACGAAAAATTCATAATTCATCATGCATAATTCATAATTATTAACCAGAATTTTCGTACCTTTGCCCCTGAAAGAACCTAAAACGCTACTGTTATGAAATCAATCCTTTCTATTCTATTGCTGTCGGTCATGCCGTTGATTGGCATGGCGCAGACTCCAACCCAGCCCGCGAAGGTGTATATCAGCACGAGCAAAATGGCAAAGAAGTATCACAAGACAAAATCGTGCGTCAGTCTGAAGCAAGACCAGCACCGGCTGAAGGCCATCACCGTGGCGCAGGCGAAGAAGCTGGGGCGCATGCCCTGCAAAAACTGCTATGGGGCGGCAGAGATTGTCCCCGACTCGGTGTTTGTCTGCTCGGGGTCATCGTCGGAGAAATACCATGCCGCTTCGACCTGCCGTGCGCTCGCCTCCTGTAAAGGCACACTCAAGAAAATGCCCGTCGCCGAAGCCACCCAAGCGAAGAAGACCCCCTGCAAGATTTGCATCAAGGAATAAACGATTGGTTATTATCAAGTCTCAGAACATAAATTACCAAGTGACATGTATGAATATTTACACTGCCCTTTTTGCGGGAGTACTGACTTAGAATGTTGCAAGGAAAATTTTAACTACAAGGCCGCATTCTGGGGAGCCTTGTTCCTCCATATCTGGGGAATTCTCTTTGGTGTTTTCTGTCGGAAAAGAACCATTTGCAACTGCAATAATTGTGGCAACAAATTCTCATATTATGACTGAAAGCTTCCTATTCTAAATACAAATAATTGTGTCACCTCTTATCTATATTTTGATAGTTATATTATTTGGAGGACTTTTCGTTCTCCAAATATGGTATAATTCGCCAACCCGTAAAGGAAAGAGGGGTGAAGAAAGAGTGCATAATATACTTTTGCAACTTCCAGACGAATACTTTATACTTGATGATATAGTCCTTCCAACGGATAAAGGAACAACTCAAATAGATCATATTGTTGTTTCCAAATATGGTATTTTTGCCATTGAAACAAAGAATTATCGTGGCGATATTTATGGGGACGACAGTCGACAAAAATGGACACAAATAATCGTCACTGAAGTTAATTATGCAAAGAAATGGTGGAAGACCTATACATATGTTACGAAAAACCAGTTTTATAATCCCGTAAAACAAGCATTAGGTCACGTTTACAGGATAAAAGAAAACTTAAAGCCGTGGCCTCGCTTGAAAATAATTCCCATCATTGTCTTTACAGGGAACGTAAATTTAGAAAAGGTTGAAAGTAGGAATCATGTTATTTACGAATTTGATTTAATCTCAACCATACTTTCTTATCGGACAGCATATCTTAGCGATAACGATGTTCAGAATATAGCTAATTGTCTTGCTAAAAATGACATAAGAGATTTTATAGACAACAAAACCCATGTTCGCAATGTACGATATGCAAAAGCCGAATATAATAGGAAAATATCTTCTGGCATTTGTCCGAGGTGCGGAGGGAATCTTATAGAACGTTCTGGTAAATATGGTCACTTTCTGGGATGCTCAAATTATCCTCACTGCAAATTTACCTTCCAGCAAAAGTAAAAAATAACATTTTTTACAATATTTGGAGGTTGAAATGTTAATTTCAATCTGCTTTCAGTTTGTCGCTTTTAGCGAGAAAAACGGCGGTTTTTCGCGTTTTCGCACCCCTCTCACACCCTCTTCCCTCATCTCTCTCCCCTCATCCTTTCCCAAACATATATGTTTCGCTTCCTAAAACATGGTCTTTCGGGTTGCGAAAGACGGTCTTTCGGAGGGTGAAACATATATGTCTCGCAGGTGAGAGGTATATGTTTCAGAAGTGAAAAGTGAAGAGTGAAGAGTGACAAGCGGGGCAAAACCATGGGAATCAGCGAGATAACAATCCGCGCGGAAACAGCCCGTTTTTCTGACAAATTCATCGCGAATGAGGGAAAAACCAGAAGACGGCCTTGCATTGTGTTAAAACGGAGTGACGGAATTGCAAAAAAATCTAAAATGCCTTTGGTCTTAATCCAAATGGGTGAGGATTCTTAGAGATACGAGGGGATTTTTTCCTAAAAATAATGAATAAATGTTTTTCTTTGTGTGTGTAGCTATAAGATTCGGATTTTTTTTCTAACTTTGCAACCCGAAATAAAAGAAGAAAAGAGAATGAAAATCGCATTGATCGGCTACGGCAAGATGGGCAGGATGATTGAGCAGATTGCCCTTGAGCGCGGCCACGAGATTGTGTCGGTTATCGACATCGACAATCAGGAGGACTTTGACAGCGAGGCGTTTGCACAGGCCGACGTGGCCATCGAATTCACCAGTCCTACGGCGGCCTACGACAACTACCTGCGGGCCTTCAAGCACAACGTGAAGGTGGTGAGCGGCTATACGGGCTGGATGAAGGAGCACGGCGAGGACGTGCGCGACCTGTGCGAGCAGGGCGGGCAGACACTGTTCTGGGCATCGAACTTCTCGATAGGCGTAGCCATCTTCTCGGCGGTGAACCGCTATCTGGCGCGTATCATGAACGAGTTTCCGCAGTACGGCGTGAGCATGGAGGAAACCCACCACGTGCATAAGCTCGACCATCCCTCGGGCACGGCCATCACGCTGGCCGAGGAGATTATCGGCGAGATGGACCGCGTAAATAAATGGGAAGCCTTCCTCGAAGAATCCGAAAAACCTGGAACAACAGGAGAGGACACCATACCCATCACCTCCATCCGTGAGGGCGAGGTGCCGGGCATCCACTCCATCACATACGACTCCGAGGCCGACCAGATTACCATCACCCACAGCGCACACTCGCGCAAGGGCTTTGCCCTGGGTGCGGTGCTCGCAGCGGAATTTACAAACAACCACACGGGACTGCTGACCATCAGCGATATGTTTAAATTTTAAGACTATGGGAAGAATAAAATACAACATGGGGCATCAGGAACCCATATCAAACGCCAAAGGCGGCGTGAGGCAATGGACTAAATTCATCATCGTGCTCGTGCTCTACCTGCTGTTCCTCTACTGGGTGAAATCGTGGTGGGGACTGCTCGTCGTGCCGTTCATCTACGATGTGTATATATCGAAGAAAATCAAATGGCAGTGGTGGAAGAACTCTGAAGGCCCCGTGCGCTTCATCATGTCGTGGGTCGATGCGCTGGTGTTCGCACTGGTAGCGGTCTATTTCATCAACCTGTTCTTCTTCCAGAACTACGTCATCCCGTCGTCGTCGCTGGAGAAGAGCCTGCTCACGGGCGACTACCTCTTCGTGTCGAAGGTGAGCTACGGCCCGCGCATCCCGCAGACCCCGCTGACGATGCCGCTCACGCAGCACACGCTGCCCATCTTCGGCATGAAGTCGTACATCGAGTGGCCGCACTGGGACTACCGTCGCGTGAAGGGACTCGGGAAAGTGGAACTCAACGACATCGTGGTGTTCAACTATCCCGCCGGCGACACGCTCTGCTCGGCCGAGCAGTGGCAGGCACAGGACTACTACCAGATGGTCTATTCCTTCGGCCGGCAGCTCTATGAGGGACAGACCAGCAACCCCGCCAACATCGACAGTCTGAACCGCGTGCAACAGTATGACCTGTTCAAGGAACTATACGCGAAGGGCAAGAAATACATTGAGAACAACTCGGCTGAGTATGGCTCTATCATCACCCGGCCCGCCGACCGCCGCGAAAACTATGTGAAGCGGTGCGTCGGTCTGCCCGGACAGACACTGGAAATCAAGAACCACATCGTCTATCTCGACGGCAAACCCAACAAGGAGCCCGACAACGTGCAGTACAGCTACTACGTGAAACTGCGCCAGAACATGCCCGACGAACTGATGGACCAGTGCGGCATCTCGATGGAAGATCTGATCACGCTCAACCAGCGCGGCTATATGCCACTGACAAAGACGGCCGTAGAGCAACTGCGGGCACGCAAGGACATCGTGGCCTCAGTGACACCCGTCACCGAAGCCTCCACCGCCGACATCTATCCGCTCAACGGCAACATGGGCTGGACACGCGACAACTACGGACCCATCTGGATCCCGAAGAAAGGTGAAACGGTGAAGCTCTCGATGGACAACATCGCCATCTACGAGCGGCCCATCCGCACCTACGAGGGCAACGAGCTCGAGGTGAAGAACGGACAGATCTACATCAACGGCAAGCTCGCCACCGAATATACGTTCAAGATGGACTACTACTGGATGCAGGGCGACAACCGCCACAACTCGCTCGACTCGCGCTACTGGGGCTTCGTGCCCGAAGACCACATCGTGGGCAAACCCATCTTCATCTGGTGGAGCTCCAACCCCGACAAAAAGGGCTTCAAGGGCGTGCGCTGGAACCGCCTGTTCCGCATGGTTGACAACATCAAGTAAATGCAACTCCTCCCCACCACCTATTTCGGACCCGTCTCATGGTATCAGCAACTCCATCGGGCGGGTCGCGTCGTAATCGACACTAACGAGGTGTGGGTGAAGCAGACCTTCCGGAACCGCTGCACCATCGCCACGACGGCAGGCACGCAAATCCTCACCGTGCCGGTGGAACATACAGGCGGGAAAGCAGTCAACATCCGCGACGTGCGCATCAGCGGACACGGCAACTGGCGGCATCGGCACTGGAACGCCATCAGCTCGGCCTACGGTCATAGCCCCTTCTTCCAGTTCTATGAAGACGACCTGCGTCCCTTCTTCTTCGAGGAAAAGTGGGAATACCTCTTCGACTTCAACCTCGACATCATCCATAAGATGTGCGAGCTGTTGGATATAAAAGCCCCCTCCAACCTCCCCCCGAAGGGGGAGGCTTCAGAAGTTAGTTCTCCTATTGACTCCCTATTGCCAGAAGCCTCCCCCTTCGGGGGGAGGTTGGAGGGGGCTTATTGGCAAGTCTTCCAGCAAAAGCATGGATTCCTTCCCGACCTCAGCATTCTCGACCTGCTCTGCTGCATGGGCAACGAGGCTGTCTTATACCTGTAGGCGGGAAAATCGCAAATAAATTTGAATTTTCATTCACTTTCAACCTTTCAACCTTTCAACTTTTCAACTTTTTTCGTACCTTTGCAGGCATGGGAGAAGATTTTGACATCAGGCAAGAGAGCTATTCCTCGAAAGAACGCGATTTCGAGAATGCACTCCGACCATTGCGCTTCAGCGATTTCAGCGGCCAGCAGAAGGTCGTAGAAAATCTGGAGGTGTTTGTCGAGGCCGCCAAATATCGGGGCGAGCCGCTCGACCACACCCTGCTACACGGTCCCCCGGGACTGGGCAAGACCACGCTTTCAAATATCATCGCCAACGAGCTTGGCGTGGGGTTTAAGATTACCAGCGGCCCCGTGCTCGACAAGCCGGGCGATCTTGCAGGTATCCTCACCTCGCTCGAACCCAACGATGTGCTTTTTATCGACGAGATACACCGTTTGTCGCCCGTTGTCGAAGAGTACCTTTACTCGGCGATGGAGGACTACCGCATCGACATCATGATAGACAAGGGTCCGTCGGCGCGCTCTATTCAAATCGACCTCAACCCCTTTACACTTGTTGGTGCCACCACTCGTAGCGGACTGCTCACCGCTCCGTTGCGCGCGCGCTTCGGCATCAATATGCACTTGGAATACTATGATCCCAAGACGCTGCAACGCATTCTGAAGCGCTCGGCCAGCATCCTGCGCGTGCCTATCGACGACGAGGCCGCGGCCGAAATCTCACGGCGGTCGCGCGGCACGCCCCGTATCGCCAATGCCCTGCTGCGCCGCGTGCGCGACTTCGCCCAGGTGAAGGGCAGCGGACGCATCGACCACAGCATCGCCCGACTGTCGTTGCAGGCATTGAACATCGACCGCTATGGTCTCGATGAAATCGACAATAAAATACTCGTCACCATCATCGACAAGTTCCGTGGAGGCCCCGTCGGCCTATCGACCATCGCCACCGCCATCGGAGAAGACACGGGTACGGTGGAGGAAGTCTATGAGCCGTTCCTCATTATGGAAGGCTTTATTAAGCGCACACCGCGCGGACGCATGGCCACACAGCTGGCCTACGAGCATCTGGGGCGCAATCCCTATTCCGGAAACATCATGGAACCCGACATCTTCGGGTGAATTATGAATTAAAAATTAAGAATTAAAAATTATGATTAGTTGCCCAACTGTATATTATACATCCGGAAAAATTGGTTGTAAAATCATGAAGTAATCATAATTATCAATTATCAATTGTCAATTATCAATTAATATGAAAACCGCCCTTTTCACCGGAACTTTTGACCCTTTCACCATCGGTCATGCCGATGTGGTGAGTCGCGTGTTACCGCTTTTCGACCGCGTGGTCATCGGCGTGGGTGTCAACGAACGAAAACAATGCCGTCAGACTGCCGACAAGCGCGTGACGGCCATTCGCCGTGTCTATGCCGACAACCCTGCCGTGAAGGTGGTAGCCTATGATGACCTGACCGTTGACCTTGCCCATCGCGAGCAAGCCGATGTCATCGTGCGTGGTGTGCGCTCGGTCAAGGATTTCGAGTATGAGCGCGAGCAGGCGGAAATGAACCGGCGGCTGTCGGGAATTGTTACCCTCCTGTTACCCGCTGACCCGCAATTTTCGTCCATTTCATCGAGCATTTTACGCGAGCTTGAACATTTCGGACACGATATAAAACCATTCCTGCCATGATAACCTACAACGCAGAGGGTGTGAGGATGCCCAAGATAAAAAAACGCATGACGACGGCGTGGATACGCCATGTGGCGGCAAACTACGGGAAAAAAGTCGGAGAAGTGGGCTACCTCTTCTGCGACGATGAGAAAATTCTTGAGGTGAACCGCGAATATCTTGGCCACGACTACTACACCGACATTATCACTTTCGACTATTCCGAAGACGATGTCATCAACGGCGACCTCGTCATCTCGCTCGACACCGTGCACACCAATGCTGAGAAATTTGGCAAGGACTACGACGAGGAGCTGCATCGCGTCATCATTCACGGCATTCTGCATCTCTGCGGCATCAACGACAAAGGTCCTGGCGAGCGCGAACAAATGGAAATGGCTGAGAACATGGCTCTCGTCCTTCTCCATTATTATACAGAAGATAGTCGCAACACATTGATGGGAGAACCTGTACCGATGGGATACATTCCTTCCAGTAACGAAGGTATCGACTAATTTTTCACTTCTTTTTCTACTGCTGCTTCCCGACGGTTTTCAGCACCTGGTCGGCTATCGAACGCATGCCTTTGATGGTGGGATGGCCGAGTTTTTTGTCAATGCCTTGCAACTGGATATATGTGATGCCGTAGTGACGGCAGATCTCCTTTGTCGATTCGGTGATGTCCTCACGCAGCTCATCGCCGATGATATAGTAGATGTCCACGTTGGGGTAGTGGCTTTGTGCCTGCTGGAGCAGATAGGCGAGCGCAGGGCGGTAGGTGTAGAGGTCGGGGCGGGTGATGCCATCGTACTTGAACTCGCCCACTCTCACGCCGGCCCAGCTGTCGTTGATGCATCCGAAGATGAGGATGATGTCGGGACTGCCCAGACGCGGCAGGCGTGTGATGAACGACCGCTTGCTGTAGTCCTCACCGTTGTAGCCTGTGAAGGAAACGGTGGAGCCGCTGTACGACTCGTTCTTCTCCAGCCGGTAGCCGCCTTCTTTTATCACCTGCCACCACCACGTCTGTTGCACGTAGGCGACATCGGTGCGCGAGGGGTCAATCGGTGAGTAATACCAGATGTCGTTTCCCTCGGGGATGTAACCTTGAAAGGTGGAATAACTGTCGCCGAGGATGGATACCGACGGACGGGACTGCGCCGCCACTGTAGTGGCAGTCAGGAGTAGCACGAAAATTGCAGCCTGTTTTTTCAGAAAATTGTTCATTGGTTTTTAATGTTTAAAGTTTAGGATTCTTCACTTCGTTCTTCTGGAGCTGGGAGCGGATTTTTGTCGCTTTGCCGGGCTCCGAGTTTGATGAGCTGGTTGGCGGTGGTGTTGATGCTGAGGCCGCCGTCGGTGATTTTCTTCCTTCCGCCCTCGTAGGCCTCAGTTGCTTTCTGCAGGGCCTTTCCGATGTTCTGATACTCGCGCCAGAACTGCCCCACGCGGTTGAGCATCTCACCCGCCAGGGCATAGACCTTCTCGTGGTTTTGTGCCTGAACAATCTGCGTCCACGTGAGGTTGATGATGCGCAGGGCGGCGAAGAGTGTCTGCTGGTCGGCGATAAACACATTCTTCTCCATCGCCTTCCGCCACAGGTCGGGCTGCACGTTGAGTGCCGACCAGAGCGCGCCGGTATGGGGGACGAACATGATGACGTAGTCCATCTTCACCTTCGGCGGCTGGATATAGGACGAATAGTCCTTTGCCGACAGTTCCTTGACGTGTTTCTGCAGGCTCTCGACGTGTGCCTTGAGGTAGTGCTGTCGCAGGGGCTCGCTCTCGGCGTTGACGTAGTCCATGAATGCCGTGAGCGACACCTTCGAATCGATGATGAGCTCGCGGCGCTGGTCGAGGTGCAGGATGACATCGGGGCGCATGATGCTTCCCTCCTCGGTCCTGACCGCGCTGCCTTCGGCGTCTTTGATGGTGGCCTGCGTGTCGTAGTGGATACCGTTGGTGAGTCCCTGCGACTGCAGCAGCTCGTCGAGCACGGTCTCTCCCCAGTCGCCCTGCACCTTTGCGCCGTGCTTGAACACGCGGGCCAGCTCGTCGGCACTCTCCTTTGCCGCGATGCTCTGGCGCATCATGTGCTCGATGTTCGCCTTCATCTCGCCGCCCATGGAGGTCTGCTTCTCGGTGTTCTCCTCCATGGCCTTCTTCATCTTGTCGATGGTCTCGCGCAGCGGGTTCACGATTTGTCCGAGGCTGAGGTTGCTGTTCTCGGCAAACTCCCGCTGCCGTTCCTTGAGCATCGAGTCGGTGGCCGTCTTCATCTGCGCAGTGACCTTCTCCATAGTTGTGTCGAACTGCGCCTTGAGCGCGCTGACGGCCTCCCCGTGGCGTTTCTCCTGGGCACGCAGCGCATCGGTGTTGGCGCGGTCTTTCACCGCCATGAGCTCCTCATACTGCACCTTCTGCTCCTGCAGCTGCCGCGCGGCATCCTCCTTTCCCCTTGCCTCCGTCTTCTCGCGCATGGCCTCCACCTCGGCTGCCCGGCGGTCGCGCTCCTCCTGAAGTTTCCTCTGCAGCTCTTGCGACTCGGCGTTGGCTTCCGACAATGCCTTCTGCACCATCACCAGCTCGCCCTCTTTCATTTGATACTTTGCCGCGAGCGCACCCGTCTTCAGCCTTCCCACGAGCCAGCCGATGACCAGACCCGCCGCAAGGCCTGAAACAATAAACACAATTTCCATATTCCGATTTTTGTACAAAGGTACTATTAAGTGAGCGAAAATGCAAATTTATTTGCAATTTTCATCACAGAGCATTTCATTTGCGAGTTTTAGAATTTCGATTTATTCACAATTTCCCCATTCCATTTTAACACATTCCGCGACTATTCTCCGCTTTTCCCTCCATTTCCGATGATTTATCAGAAAAACGGGCTGTTTCCGCGACGATTGTTATCTCGCTGATTCCCATGGTGTTGCCCCTCTTGTCACTTTTCACTCTTCACTTTTCACTTCTGAAACATATACCTCTCACCGCCGAGACATATATCTTTCAGGTTCCGAAAGACCGTGTTTCGCGATGCGAAAGACCATGTTTCGGAAGGTGAAACATATATGTTTCGCAGAAAAAGGGGAGTGAAGGGGGAGTGAAAGAGGAGTGAAAGGGTAGCGAAAACGCGAAAAACCGCCGTTTTCCTCACTAAAAGCGACAAACTGAAAGCAGATTGAAATTAACATTTCAACCGCTCTCTTTTGCAAATAAATGTTAATTCCTCCTTCTGTTTATAGATTTATTCCTATATTTGCAGGAGCAAAACGAAGCAAGGCCCGACTGCTATGGAACATCTGAACATGGAGAATATTGCGCGGAGCACGGCGGAGGTGGAGTATCATCCGCTGGTGCCGTTCCTGCCCGCGAACGCGAAGGTGCTGTTTCTCGGCAGTTTCCCGCCCGCAAGGAAGCGGTGGTGCATGGATTTTTATTATCCTAACTTCATCAACGACCACTGGCGCATCGAGGGGCAGGTGTTCTTCGGCAACCGCGACCATTTTGTTGACAAAGCAGGTAAGCGTTTCCGGCTGGAGGAGATTGTGGCATTCTGCCAGTCGAGGGGCATCGCCTTCTTCGACACCGCCACCGCCGTCCGCCGGCTGAGAGACAATGCCTCGGACAAATTCTTAGAGGTGGTGGAGCCCACCGACATCCGCGCCCTGCTCCGGCAGCTGCCCCTATGCCGGGCCGTCGTCACCACCGGCGAGAAAGCCACCGAAACCGTCTGTGCCACGCTCGGCATCGGCGACACACCCAAGGTCAACACCGGCGCACCCGTCCCCGACACCTCGCTCGTCCTCTATCGTCTCCCGTCCTCCTCACGCGCCTACCCGCTGCCCTTCGAGAAGAAAGCCGAGGCCTACCGCCGCATGTTCGAGCAATTCGGCGTTTAAACGCAGAACACGCCTTTCTGTATCGTGCAGCCGAATCGGCTGTTATCATGATAAAAAGGCGGCCGGCATCTTCCGCAGATACCGGCCGCCTCTTTCATATAGGAGTGCGGGTGTCCTCACCCGCAATATACCGAGGGCAACACTCCCCTATTTCCACATGTCGTATTCAACTTCCTCCATATCGCCGAAGCTGTTGTCCTTTCCGCCGAACTCGTCAGCTCCGGGACTATTGCCTCCACCACTGGCCGTGATGTCGCCGTCCTCCATGAAAGGCTCCATCGTCCAAAGTTCTGTTTCAGGACAAATATATTCTCGCTTGTTCATACGATTGCTGTCGATAGTTTTTTTCATTGCCGTAC
>JAFRZC010000023.1 GCA_017442765.1 Prevotella sp.
ATTATTGAAAATCAATTTGTTAGATTTGAAAAGATTAGTTGGATTTCTGCGCGAAAGCGCACTTCATTCATTTTGGCACACCCTCAAATTGCTTTTTATTTCGCTGCTGTCTTCGGTCTTGTGAAGGTGAGCCGCTTGGGTAGTTTCACCCATTTCTTGTTGGCGACAATCTTCAGGGCGCTGCCCTGCGTCTGGTGCAGGGTGTAGGTGCCGTCGGCTTCGAGGGTGAGCGTGGCAGTGAGGTCTTCCGAGCCATAGTCGTTGACGATGGTGAGCTGTGCGGTGACGGGTGTGGTGACTTCAGCCTCAAGGACAATCCATTTACGGCTGTCCGTAGTCTGTCCGAGATAGCCCGCCACCTCGCCAAACAGCTCCTGACCGGGAACGGTAACGGCGGAATGGTAGAAGTCCATATAGATATAAACGCCATATTCCTTGTTCTCGATATGTCCGGAAAAGACGGGCTGCGTCTGAGCCTGTACGGAAGACAGGAAAACAGAAGCAGGGAACAGGAGTATGAATACTGCCGTCAGGAGCGATTTACAATTTGACCATTTATGATTTACCATTTGAATAAATTTTGAGTCATTTTGTAGAATTTCTTTGCGAAGCAAACTCACCAGTGCAAAGTTAATGTTTTATGTCAAGAATTTCCCGCCTATTATTAAAATAATAAGGTATAGGGCAGGATTTTTCGCATTTTTTTAGTAATTTTGCAGAAAATTTCAATAAAACAGGCTGCGTCTCAGCAATTTAAGCAAGCTTGATTGCTTTCGACTTGCACTGTTTTTAGCTGCACTCGGCAAAATCGGAACAAGTTCCTTTTGCGCTCGTTGGCAAAATCTTTGCACGCAATTAAATATTTATGGCAGAAAAAAGACTTCAACCCGACTATATATTTGAATCGAGCTGGGAGGTATGCAACAAGGTGGGCGGCATCTACACGGTGCTATCGACCCGTGCCAAGTCGTTGCAAACACTCATGCCAGACCATATCATCTTCATCGGTCCCGACTTTGCGGGCACCAGCGTAAATCCCTATTTCACTGAGGACGGAAAGCTGTTTGCCGAATGGCGGAAAACGGCTGCCAAGGAGGGGCTGGCGATACGCATCGGACGATGGAACGTTCCGGGAAAGCCCATAGCCATACTGGTGGACTTTGCCTACTTCTATCCGCAGAAAAACGAAATCTACACCCAACTGTGGGAGCATTTCGGCGTGGACAGCCTTCATGCCTATGGCGACTACGACGAGGCCTCGATGTTCTCGTATGCCGCCGCAAAGGTGGTGGAGAGCTACTACCGCTTCTTCAACCTCGACGACAAGCGTGTTGTCTATCACGGCAACGAGTGGATGACTGGCCTGGGGTTGCTCTACATCCGCCATGCCCTGCCCCGTGTGGCCACCCTGTTCACCACCCACGCCACAAGCATCGGGCGCTCCATAGCGGGAAACAACAAGCCGCTCTACGACTATCTCTTTGCCTACAACGGCGACCAGATGGCCGAAGAGCTGAACATGCAGAGCAAGCACTCGATAGAGAAACAGACGGCTCACAACGTTGACTGCTTCACAACGGTGAGCGACATCACAGGAAAAGAATGTCTGGAACTGCTCGACAAGCCCGCCGACGTGATTCTGCCCAACGGATTCGAGGACGATTTTGTGCCAAAGGGTGCGGCATTCACCGCCAAGCGAAAAGCCGCAAGAAAAACTTTACTTAATATCGCCAATACGCTGACAAACAGTAACTTGAAAGACGACACGCTCATCATTTCCACAAGCGGAAGATACGAGTTCAGGAACAAGGGCATCGACGTGTTTATCGAGGCCATGGCCCGACTGAAAAATGATAACCGGCTCAACCGTCGTGTGGCAGCCTTCATCGAAGTGCCCGGGTGTACGAGCGACGACCGCGCAAGCGGCATGATGCGCTATCACGGCATAGCCAATCAGCCCGACGACCGCCTCGTGCTCATCCTCGTGCCCAACTATCTGACGGGCGACGACGGAATGCTCAACGTGCCTTACTACGACCTGCTGCCGGGCAACGACCTCACCGTCTATCCCTCCTACTACGAGCCTTGGGGCTACACGCCGCTCGAGAGCATCGCTTTCCATGTGCCCTGCATCACCACCGACCTTGCCGGCTTCGGACTGTGGGCGAATGCCGTGAAAGGCGGATACAGCGAGCTGGAAGACGGCGTGAAAGTCATCCACCGCACCGACCACAACTACCACGACGTGGCCGACAGCATCAAAGAAACCGTCATGGCCTTCGCGCGGTGCGACAAGAAAACCGTCGATGGCATCAGGCGCAAAGCCTATAACCTCTCGAAGAAAGCCCTCTGGCAGCACTTCATCGCCTACTACCAGGAGGCCTATCATATTGCGCTGACAAAAGCCGCAGCAAGATTTACAAAATCGTAAAATAGTAAATAAATCGTAAATTGGATTCAGAGCTTGCTCGCCTGAACACCAATCAATAAATAATAATGAGTGAAGAAATAGTAAAATAGTAAATAAAAAAGATGAAAATTAAAGCAGACAATTCAAATGCTCCTCAATGGAAGGAGCTCACCGTGAAGTCGAGCCTGCCCGAAGAGCTGAGATGCCTCGACGAGATTGCCCACAACATGTGGTGGGTATGGAACTACGAAGCCCGCGACCTGTTTCGCGACCTCGACCCCGAGCTTTATCACGACGTGAATCATAACCCTGTTCTCCTGCTCGAGCTGCTGAGCTTCAACCGCAAAGAGGAAATCGTAAAGGACAAGGCACTCATGAAACGTGTCAAAAGCGTCTATGCCCAGTTCCGCGACTATATGGACGTGGAACCCGACAGCAGCCGTCCCAGCGTGGCCTACTTCTGCATGGAGTACGGTCTCCATTCTGCCTTGAAAATCTATTCGGGCGGTCTTGGCATGCTGGCAGGAGACTACGTGAAAGAAGCATCCGACTCGAATGTTGACATGTGTGCCATCGGCTTCCTCTATCGTTTCGGCTATTTCACACAAAGCCTCTCGATGGACGGACAGCAGATAGCACAATACGACGCGCAGAACTTCAACTCGCTCCCCATCGAGCGCGAGCTTGATGCCGACGGCAATCCTGTCGTCATTGACGTGCCCTATACCAATTATATGGTACACGCCTACGTGTGGCGCGTGAATGTCGGCCGCGTAAAACTCTATCTGCTCGACACCGACAACGACCTCAACTCTGAGTTCGACAAGCCCATCACCCACTCGCTCTACGGCGGCGAATGGGAAAACCGCCTGAAGCAGGAGATTCTGCTCGGCATCGGCGGTATGCTGCTGCTGAAGAAGCTCGGCATCAAGAAAGACATCTATCACTGCAACGAAGGCCACGCCGCGCTCTGTAACCTCCAGCGCCTATGCGACTACGTGGAGAGCGGCCTCACCTTCAACCAGGCACTCGAGCTCGTCCGCGCAAGCGGTCTCTATACCGTGCACACACCCGTTCCTGCCGGACACGACTACTTCGAGGAAGGTCTCTTCGGCAAATACATGGGCGGCTATCCGCAGAAGCTCGGCATTTCATGGGACGAGTTCATCGGCATGGGTCGCACCAATCCCGACGACAAGGGTGAGAAATTCTGCATGTCAACCTTCGCGTGCAACACCTGTCAGGAGGTCAACGGTGTCAGCAAACTCCATGGATGGGTATCGCAGAAAATGTTTGCCCCCATCTGGAGCGGCTACTATCCCGAGGAAAACCATGTGGGCTACGTCACCAACGGCGTGCACTTCCCCACCTGGGCAGCGACGGAATGGCGCAGGCTCTACGGCAAATACTTCGACGACAAGTTCATGAGCGACCAGTCGAACCAATCCATCTGGGAAGCCATCTACAACGTTCCCGACGAGGAAATCTGGGCCACCCGTATGCAACTCAAGCAAAAGCTGGTCGAGTATATCCGCCGCCAGTTCCGCGACACATGGCTGCGCAACCAAGGCGACCCCTCGCGCGTGCTCTCGCTGCTTGAGCGCATCAACCCCAACGCACTCATCATCGGCTTCTGCCGCCGCTTCGCCACCTACAAGCGCGCACACCTGCTCTTCACCGACGAAGCCCGTCTGGCAAAGATTGTCAACGACCCCGACCACCCCGTGCAGTTCCTCTTCGCAGGAAAGGCTCACCCCGCCGACGGTGCCGGACAGGGACTCATCAAGCGCATCTATGAAATCAGCCAGCGCCCTGAGTTCCTCGGCAAGATTATCTTCCTCGAAGACTACGACTTCCTGCTGGCACGCCGCCTCGTTTCGGGTGTCGATATCTGGATGAACACCCCCACCCGACCGCTCGAAGCATCGGGAACCAGTGGCGAGAAGGCCGAGATGAACGGTGTCGTCAACCTCTCCGTGCTCGACGGCTGGTGGCTTGAAGGCTATCGTGAAGGTGCCGGATGGGCTCTGACCGAGAAGCGCACCTATCAGAACCAGGCGCATCAGGACCAGCTTGACGCGGCAACCATCTACTCGCTGCTCGAGAACGAGATTATCCCGCTCTACTACGCCAAGAACAAGAAGGGCTACAGCGAGAAATGGATAAAGGTCATCAAGAACTCCATCGCACAGATTGCACCCCACTACACGATGAAACGCCAACTCGACGACTACTACTCTAAGTTCTACTGCCGTCAGGCCGAGCGTTTCCACCAGCTTGCCGCCGACGACAACCGTCTGGCCAAGGACATCGCCCTGTGGAAGGAAGCCGTTGCCGAGCGTTGGGACAGCATTCGCGTCGTCGCATCTGAGTGGGACGTTCCGTTTGCCGGAGCCGAGACAGGACAAGCCTATACCATCCGCTACGTCATCGACGAGCAAGGACTCGACGATGCCATCGGTCTCGAGGTCGTCAGCATACAAACCGACAAGAACGGCGAAGAGCACATCATCGGCAAAACCCCACTTGAGATTACAAACCGAGAAGGAAACCTCTACACCTTCGAGGCACAGATACACCCCAAGCAGGCCGGTATCTTCAAGAGTGCCGTACGCATGTATCCGAAGAATCCGCTCCTGCCCCACCGTCAGGACTTCTGCTACGTGAAGTGGCTGGACTAAGATAATGTTTGAAGCTCTCCATTATTGTTGGTGGAGAGCTTCAATTTGAAAAGATTATAATTAAACGAGGATGAACCCACTAATATGAGTTCATCCTCGTTTTTCTTATAGATGATTATCAAATCTGTCTTTACGTGTTCTTGATAGCGGCCACGCCGGGGAGCGTCTTGCCCTCAATGGCTTCGAGCATGGCACCGCCGCCGGTGCTGACGTAGCTGACCTTTTCGGCCAGACCGAACTTGTTGACAGCGGCAACCGAGTCGCCGCCGCCTACGAGCGAGTAGCAGCCGTTCTCCTGTGTGGCCTGAGCCACGTAGCGGGCAATCTCGCCCGTCCCATGAGCAAAGTTCTCGAACTCGAACACACCTACAGGGCCGTTCCACAGAATGGTCTTCGAGTCGAGGATTATCTTCTTCCAGTTCTCCAACGACTTCTCACCGGCATCCATGCCCTCCCAGCCGTCGGGGATATTGAAGATGTCAACAGGCTTGCGCTCGGCATCGTTAGAGAACTCGTTGGCGGCAATCGTCTGAACAGAGAGACTGAGGTTCACACCTTTCTCCTTGGCGGCAGCCATCACGTTGAGAGCCTCGGGCATCAGGTCGTCCTCATGAAGAGACTCACCAATATGTCCGCCCTGTGCCTTGATGAACGTGAAGCCCATGCCACCACCGATAATCAGGTTGTCAACCTTGTCGAGCAGGTTCTTGATGACCGCCAGCTTCGAGCTGACCTTCGAGCCGCCGATGATGGCAGTGAAAGGATGCTGGGCATTCTTCAGCACGTTGTCGATAGCCGTAACCTCTTTCTCCATCAGGAAACCGAGCATCTTTGCGTCGGCATCGAAATAGTCGGCGATGACAGCCGTAGAAGCATGCTTGCGGTGAGCCGTACCGAAAGCGTCGTTCACATAGACATCAGCATACGAGGCGAGCTTCTTGGCAAACGCCTTCTGGCTTTCCTTCATGGCCTTCTTGGCCTCGTCGAACTCGGGTGTACCTTTTTCCACGCCTACGGGCTTGCCTTCCTCCTCAGGATAGAAGCGCAGGTTCTCGAGCAACAAAGCCTCGCCGGGCTTCAGCACGGCGGCAGCCTCGTCGGCCTTGCCACAATCATCAGCAAACTTCACGTCAACACCAAGACGCTCAGAAACTTTCCCTACAATCTGCGAGAGCGAGAACTTCGGATTAACCTTTCCCTTCGGCTTGCCCATGTGCGACATCATAATCAGCGCGCCACCGTCGGCCAGCACCTTTTTCAGTGTGGGGAGCGCACCGCGAATACGGGTGTCGTCGGTCACATTACCATTCTCATCAAGAGGCACGTTGAAGTCAACGCGCACGATTGCCTTCTTACCGGCAAAATTAAAATCGTTGATCGTCATAATTTTTAATTTACAATTTTACTGTTTACAATTCTGGTGCAAAGGTAGTAAATAATTATGAATTATGAATTATGAATTA
>JAFRZC010000211.1 GCA_017442765.1 Prevotella sp.
GCCTACTCCCGACCCCTCCCTAAAGGGAAGGGAGTACCCTCTCTCTTCTCCATCCCGAGCGGAGCTCGCTCCCCCGTTGTCTTCTCTCTCTCCACTTTTCCTGTATAGACCTTGAATGCGCCGAAGACCTCGTAGAATGAGTCTTACGCTGTCGTCTGCCAATAGAGGGTAAGAGCCGACATCCTCCAGATCGGCATCCTCCGGCAGGCAGGAGTTGAGCAGAATGGCTACGACACCGTCGTGTCGCAGGCCGGCCTCCTCAATACCCAGCAAGGCCGTCTGCAAAGCCGTCACAACGGGGTTCAGTCCGAATATGTCGCGACGAAGCGTTCCTTGCTCCGTCGCGATATTCAGGTGCTGGCGAAGCAACACCTCCTCCGCATCGTCAATACCGCACGACGACCGGAGCGTGGCCCAAAGGGTTTGTGCCGCCTGCCGTTCTTCAGCCGTGAATTCAAACCATTCGTTCATTGTAGAGGGACGCGGCGTGCCGCGTATGATATTATTTCCTTTTGCAAAAGTACAAAAAAAGGATGAAAGAAGAACGATGAAGGATGAGTTTTTTACGAATGCAGGCAAAAAACTTACTGAAATTTAAAAAAAAGTAAATTTCCATGCGAGAGATATATCTCTCACCGCTGCAATTGTTAAAACCTGATTTCCGATTTAACATTTCACTTAGCCCCCCAATCGTCTCTTTTACTCCCTTTTAAACTTTCATCCCTCATCTTTCATCTCTCTTTCTTTCCGAAACATATATGTTTCACCTCCCGAAACATGGTCTTTCGCAACACGAAAGACGGTCTTTCAGCACCCGAAACATATATCTCTCAGACGTGAGATATATACCTTTCGGACGTGGAGAGTGAAAAGTGACAAGTGAAACGTTCTGTATGTCGCTGTTTTGCAGCGACTTACATGGCGTTTGCCAGGGTCGCCTATTTTGACACCGCTGGACTATTGTCCCGCCGCCCCGATTTCATGCGATTACGCGCGTTAAAATCTCTGCTCGCAAACCGCCAGATTTTAACATTTCCAACTCTTTTCTTTGTCGTATCGCTTATGGAGATGGCATTTTGTCGATACGTTTCCAAGCCTCTCTGCCCTCAACACCACTTTGGGGGAGTTTCCATTGGATGAAAAGCAGGTTTCTGTCTGGACTTAACTGATAAGTAAGACGGCTATTTTGGCCTTCATCGCCCTTTGTGTCATCGCTAAAATGTTTCAGTTTCTCTGTGTAGGTCGATTCTGATGTAATGGTATATGTGCCCTTTGCCCATACTTCAGCCCATTCTTTTTGCTGCCTCTGGCGAATATTCCAAAATTCCCCAGAAGTGGAAAAGACTTTATAGGAAATAGTTCCTGGTATTTTTCCGGAAGGGATTGTGGAATGGTCATTAACTCTCCCGTCAACACCTATTAGTTGCCATACACCAACAAGCGGATTTTCGTTTTGACGCTGCGTTTTGCAACTGCTAAAAATAATTAGCAGCAGTAATAATGGGAATATCAATTTAGGTTTCATCCTTTGGGTGATAATTTATGATGATTTTTATGGATAAATGCCGTACTTGGGTACAAAAATAGTGTTTATTTTCATTTTATACAAATATTTTTTGTAATTTTGCATTCTGATGATAAATCAAAAAATTAAATAATAAAAAAACAAAGAAATGAGAATGAGATTATTTATTCCGATGATGGCCATGCTGGCGATGCCAGTGGCAAGCGTAGCCCAGAGCAAGACGGGGCTGAAGATGGAGAACCTCGACAAGAGCGTAAAGGCGCAAGACAATTTCTATATGTTCGCCACGGGCGGTTGGCAGAAGCGCAATCCGTTGCCCGCAGCCTACTCGCGCTTCGGCAGCTTCGACCAGTTGCAGGAGGACAACAACAAGCGCATCAACTCGATACTCGACGAGTTGCAGAAGAAGTCGTTTGCCGAGGGCACGACAGAGCGCAAGCTCTCCGACTTCTACAAGCTGGCGATGGACTCGGTGCGCCGCAACAATGAGGGCATCGCACCCGTAAAGCCTATTCTGGCAGAGATTGCCGCGGCTCGGACGAAGGCCGACCTGCAGGCGCTTCAGGTGAAATATGCGGCGTTTGGCTTAGGGTTGCCTTACCATTCGGGGTTTGGCGCCGACGAGAAAAACGTGACGATGAACATCCTGAACATCAACCAGGGCGGACTGACTTTGGGGCAGAAAGACTACTATGTGAACAACGATGAGGCGACGGTGAAGATTCGCGAGGCTTACAAGAGCCATATCGCCCGTATGTTCGAGCTCTTCGGCTTCACAAAGGAGCAGGCGCAGAGAAAGCGCGACGCGGTGTTCCGCTTCGAGACAGCCCTTGCCCTCATCTCAAAGAGCCGTACCGAGTTGCGCGACCCGCAGGCAAACTACAACAAGATGACGCTTGAGGAGTTCAAGGCGCAATATCCGAGCTTCCCCATTGAGCAGTTGCTGAATGCCGAGGGCGTGAAGACCGAGTATTTCCAGGAGATGATTGTCGGACAGCCGAAGTTCATGGAAGGAGCCGACAAGCTGTATGCGGCCATGACCGCCTCCGACCTTCGTGCCTATATGGAATGGGATGTCATCACAAGCTGCGCATCGCTTCTCAGCGACGAGGTACGCGAGGCAAACTTCGACTTCTTCGGTCGCACCATGACAGGAAGAAAAGAGGACTACCCGCTCTGGAAGCGTGCTACAAACTCGGTGCAGGGCATCATGGGCGAGGCGCTCGGGAAGATGTATTGCGAGCGCTATTTCCCCGCCTCGTCGAAAGAGCAGATGGCCAGGCTGGTGAAAAACCTTCAGACGAGCCTCGGCGAGCGCATCGACGCACAGAAGTGGATGAGCGAAGAGACCAAGGCCAACGCACACAAGAAACTCTCCACGTTCTACGTGAAGATTGGCTATCCCGACAAGTGGACCGACTACTCGAAACTGAACATCGACCCGCAAAAGTCGTTCTATGAGAACGTGATGGCTTGCCGCCTGTGGCGCAACCAAAAGCATATCGACGAGAAGGCAGGCAAACCCGTTGACCGCGACGAGTGGTATATGACCCCACAAACCGTCAATGCCTACTACAATCCTACGACTAACGAGATCTGCTTCCCCGCAGGCATCCTTCAGTATCCCTTCTTCGACCCGAAGGCCGACGAGGCATTCAACTACGGAGCCATCGGCGTGGTTATCGGCCACGAGATGACCCACGGCTTCGACGACCAAGGCCGCCAGTTCGACGACAAAGGCTACATGAACGACTGGTGGACAGCCGACGACGCCAAAGGCTTCGAGGAGCGCGCAAACCTCTACGACGCTTTCTTCTCCGCCATCAAGGTGCTGCCCGACCTGAATGCCAACGGACGGCTGACACTCGGCGAGAACCTGGCCGACCATGGAGGATTGCAGGTGGCTTACACGGCCTTCAAGAACGCCACGGCACAGAAGCCCCTGACAGCAAAAGACGGGTTTACGCCTGAGCAGCGGTTCTTCATCGCATACGCAGGCGTATGGGGACAGAACATTACAGAACAGGAGATTCGACAACGCACGAAGAACGACCCCCACTCATTGGGCGAATGGCGCGTGAACGGCGCGTTGCCACACATCGACGCATGGTATGAGGCCTTCGGCGTGAAGGAAGGCGACAAGATGTTCATTCCCAAAGAAGAACGCCTCGACCTCTGGTGAGAATAATTCATAATTCTTAATGGGGAGTGAATGGGATAGAAAGAGGAGTGAAAGGGATAGAAAGGGACGATAGTTTTGCTATTCTCGTGCCTCTCACCTCGTACCCCCAACAAGTGAAAAGTGATAAGTGGAAAATCTGTGTAATCTTTGCAATCTGTGGTGGCGGGTTAACCTTCTCCTGATTCTTTTCGTGTCATGCGGAGAGAAAAGCGATGACAACACATCGCAGGAAGAACGTCTCAGGGAGATGCATGCCGAGCAACAGGCGTTCAAGGTGGGAGTGATGCCCACACTCGATTGCCTGCCTCTGTTCGTAGCCAAGGAGACAGGATTGTTCGACAGCCTTCACGTGGATGTGAGACTCAAGAGATATACCGCCCAGATGGACATCGACACGGCCCTGCTAAGGGGTAGGGTAGAGATGGCCGTTACCGACCGCATACGCATGGAGCACCTGACACGCAAAGGGCTGACGCTCGACACGTTCGCCATCGTACCCTCCGAATGGGTGCTGGTCAGCAGGCAGAACGCACGCCTCAAGGAGATGAGCCAGATGGGCGACAAGATGATTGCCATGACACGCTTCTCAGCCACCGACTACCTGACGGATAAGGCTTTGGAGAACGTGAAAACCAGCGCACAAGTCTTTCGCGTGCAAATCAACGACGTGAGCCTCCGACTGAGAATGATACTCAACAGCACGATGGACGCCGCATGGCTGCCTGAGCCACAGGCAAGCATAGCCGTCGGAGCGGGAAATGTCGTGATGAAGCGGAGCAACGACGTTGAGGGCGACTTTGGACGGCTCGTCGTCAGGTCAGCTGAGATGGACGACGCCCGACGAGCGCAGCAGTTGGATTTGCTAACACGGGCATATAACCAGGCAGTCGATTCCATAGGAAAGCATGGCGTGGCGCATTACGCTGCCGTCATCGGAAAATATTGCGACTGCAAGCCAAACACAAAACTCCCGCCCACAAACTTTAAAAAAGTGATAAGTGATAAGTGAATAGCGAGCAACTCAGAACCCTAATCGTCGAAAAACAAAACCTCTCTAAGGCTATCGACGCGCTCAAACAACTGATAGACCAACAACAAAACCTCCCCTACAGGGGAACGTTTGGTGGGGGCTTGCTCAGGCGCGTGGAAGAGGTGGAAGCCAATTACCTGCTGATGCGCGACTTTATGCAACGTGGCTTCGACGACCCTGAGCGCGACAACCTCTATCGACAAGAACTCAAGAAACTCTATGGCGTGTATGTCGATTTTGCCGTAGAAAAGGCCATCAACAAAAACACCGAACTGAGAGACGCACGCGCCCGCCTTGCAGGAAAAACGTTGCAGGTGGCGAAAATCAGGGAGATGATGGAGGCGCATGTGCAAGACGTGGCCTTTCAAGCCTCTGACAACGAGCTGCTGAAAAACGCCGACCCCTCACCCCGCAACGCTCAACGCTCAACCATCACCCATGCGACGGAGATGGGACTGGCCGTTGATGCCGTCCTCACCTCGCACGCCTGGGACATCGCCACGATGGAGCAGATGACCGCACTGTTATGTGCGCCCACCGTCGAGACAACCGACACCGCACTCCTCGTCAGCGCGATAATGCTTGCCAACAGCATCTGTTTTGACGTGCGCAAATGGCTTACCCTCCTACAAACCTATCAGCAGGCAACAAACGAGACGGTCAGGCAACGGGCGCTCGTAGGCTGGCTCTTCACAATGCCCGACGGCGAGGAGCACCTTTTCCAAGAAATAGAGAACACCCTGAAGGCTTCGGAGAACGACAATAAGACAACACGCGAGCTGCTTGAGTTGCAAATGCAGATGGCCTATTGTCTCAATGCCGATGCAGATACGGAAACCATACGCCGCGACATCATGCCGACGCTGATGAGGAACAGCGATATCCGCATTATAGGAAAGGAAATAGAGGAAATGGAGGAAGACCCCCTACAAGACATATTGAACCCAGGGGCTGCCGACGAGGCCATAGAGGAAATGGAAAAAGCCGTCGGACAAATGGCGGATATGCAGAAGAAGGGCGTTGACATCTATTTCGGAGGATTCTCGCAGATGAAACGCTTTCCTTTCTTCTACAAGCTGTGCAACTGGCTGACACCCTTCTATGAAGACCATCCGGAATTGCACAACGTAAAAAGCAAACTGGGCACAAGCAAGTTCTTGCAATTGTTGTTTCAGCATGGACCCTTTTGTGACTCCGACAAATACTCGTTCGCGTTGGCACTCACAAACATCGTGAACCGCATACCTGCCAACATACGCGAGATGCTCGACAACGAAGAGGCTTTCGGCGAGGTGGCCAGCAACGCGGAAACACAATCACCCGCATACGTCAGACGGATGTACCTGCAAGACCTCTTCCGCTTCTATCGGCTCTATCAGGGAAAAGACGACTTCCCCAATCCGTTTGAGACAACACGGAGCAAAGGGCAGTCTTCACCTATGCTTCTCCTCCTTCACCCCCTTCTGAAAAGCATCGGCATAGCACGTCAATATGAAGAGTATGAGAAATTTCTCTATAAACGCGGACGCTTCGAAGAGATAATTGCCATCAATGATCCTTCCCAAAGCACCCCGTCGCTTGTCTATGCGACCACACTCCTCCAAATGCATCGCAACGAAGAGGCCGAGCAAATCTTTGCCAGCCTCATCAACAAGGAACCCGACAACCTGCCCGCACGTAAAGGATATGCACGGGCGGCGTATCGGCTCGGGCATTACCATGAGGCCGTAGAGGCATATCAACACCTGAATGAGAAAACACCTGAGGACCCGAGCCTCCAGCTTAGCTACGCCATGGCCTTGATAGCCGACGAGAGGGCAGAAGACGCCATCGGAATACTCTATAAAATCCATTTCGAGCATCCCGACGACGTGCGGGCAATGCGTGTGCTGGCATGGGCACATCTCGCCGATGGCAACACTCAGAAAGCCGACGACCTCTACGCGAGAATCCTGAGCAGTGGCAATGTCACTGCCGACGACTACC
>JAFRZC010000212.1 GCA_017442765.1 Prevotella sp.
TCGTCTTCACACCCCAACCCTTTCCTCTTGCCGAAAATTCCCTAGGGAATTTCTTCCCAAAGACCGTCTTTCGCACAAAATTCCCTAGGGAATTTCATCCGAAAGGTGGTCTTTCGTGTTAAACTTTCACGAGGGTTTCGTCCGAAAGGTGGTTTTTCGTGTTAAACTTTCACGAGGGCTTCGTCCGAAAGGTGGGCTTTCGTGTTAAACTTTCACGAGGGTTTCGTCCAGTTCAGGATGAGAAAACCCCGAAGGGGTGACCAGACTACAGGCAGGTGGTGGAGAGAGCGAAGCGAACGCAACCCCTGTGTCAATGCGCAAACCATATTTTTAACCCCAAAGGGGTGACAGACCCTCCAGAAACCTCTGCCGCCCCTTCGGGGCTTGATTTGACACTGCCACGATTGCAGGGGTTCCGCTGCCGCTACACCCCTGCCTGTGGTCTAACCGCCCCTTCAGGGCTTTTTTACCGGACACCAATAGTAACAGATAATTCAGGTTTCGGAAGTTCTTTTTGACTACGATTTTTTCCACGAATCGCACGAATGTCACGAAATCTTCCCGTACATAATTCGTAATTCGTAATTCATAATTCATAATGCATAATGCGTAAAGATGTCATTTCTCAGATTAAAATTCGTTTCATAAGTGAAATTCGTGGAAGAAGCTTCCGAAAGTTGAGACAGATGAGAATATCCGAACAGCGGAGCCGCAAAATTGATAAGACTCCCGAAGTTTTTTTTCTCAAAAAAGTGTTTAATGATAAGATTTCTTCACGAAATGATAATGCATATTGCATATTTATGATGTATCTTTGCAGTCGGGAAACATAAGAATGACTTATCATGAGCGAATCAGCCTATAACAAGACAGCCCTGCAATATGCCGAGCACTACCTCGACCAGCTGCTGAGGCGGACGGACTTCGGGCGGCATGCGGCCTCGAGGTCGGCCGATTTGCCCCAAAAGACCGGGAAGCGCGGATGGCAAAGAAAGCGGGGCGAGCGCTGACGGCATAATAAAATGGAGAATAAACCGTTTGTAGATACAGACTCAGTACTAACAATTTTAAATATTTAATCAAGAGAAAATGGCTTATCAAGAAGTAACCCGGACGAGCTACGGCTCACGCGTGAAGAGCTCGTTCGCAGGAATCGGAACAGGTATTCTGCTCTTCTTTGCCGGCACGGCGCTGCTGTGGTGGAACGAGGGGCGTGCAGTGAAGACAACGAAGATGCTGGAAGAGGCACAGGGTGTGACCGTGGAGATGCCCGACGTGAAGAAGGTGAACCCCGAGTTCGAGGGTCAGCTCGTTCACGCCACCGGCCTGGCCACCACGACCGACTCGCTCGTCGATACGCAGTATGGCGTGGGTGCCGTGGCTATTCAGCTGAGCCACTCGGTGGAGTACTACCAGTGGGTGGAGAACGTGAAGGAGGAGAAGAAGGACAAGCTGGGTGGTGCTCAGGAGACGGTGCGCACCTACACCTACGAGCAGCGCTGGACAGGCTCGCCCGTGAACTCCGGCTCGTTCAAGGACCCCGCCTATCAAGGCAAGAACTTCACCCTGCATCAGGCAGAGGACGACACGAAGTATGCCGAGAACGTGACCTTCGGCGCGTATAAACTGAACGAGTCGCAGATTCACTCCATCTCGAAGCAGGAGCCGCTGACACTCGACTTCGACGACGCGAAGCTGCGCCAGTGGGACACCGAGACGGGCCGCATCTACGTGGCACACGGCGGACAGCCGGTGAACATGGTTACCAATGCGCCCGCCGTTCCTGCCCAGCAGGCTGCCAACGACTCGGTGCAGCAGCCGACAGTGGTGAAAGACCTCAACTATGTGCATATTGCCGACAACGTGCTCTACTTCGGTGTGTCGCCCTCATCGCCGCAAATCGGCGACGTGCGCGTGACGTTCAAGAAGGTGATGCCCACGACGGTGAGCATTCTCGCCACCGTGACGGGCGACACCTTCAAGCCCTTCAAGGCCAAGAACGGCAAGACACTGCAAGTGCTCTCCGTGGGCAGCAAGTCGAGCGACGAGATGTATGAGAGCGAGCACCAGACCAACACTATCATCACCTGGCTGCTCCGTCTTCTGGGTGTGATGATGGTCGTAGGCGGCCTGAAGGGAGTCTTCGGCTTCATCGAGACCCTGCTCAAGGTGGTGCCCTTCGTGGCCAATATCGTGGGCTTCGGCGTGAACACCATCTGTACGGTGGTGGGTGTTGTATGGAGTCTTATCGTCATCGCCATCGCATGGCTGTTCTACCGCCCGCTGCTCGGCATCCTGCTGCTGGCCTTTGCCGCCTTCCTCATCTGGGTGTTCGCCTTCAAGGGCAAGGACAAGCTGAAGCAGATGGCCAACCGTGGCGGCAGCCCCATAGGCCCGCAGCCCGCTCCGGCACCGCAGCAGGCCTATCAGCAGCCTCAGCAGCCTGTCTATCCGCAGCAGCCGCAGTACCAGCAACCTCAGCAGCCGCAGTACCAGCAACCTCAGCAGCCGCAGTACCAGCAGCCTCAGCAGCCTCAGTACCAGCAGCCTCAGCAGCCTCAGTACCAGCAGCCGCAGCAACCGCAGTACCAGCAACCGCAACAGCCGCAGTACCAGCAGCCGCAACAGCCGCAGTACCAGCAGTCTCAGCAGTCTCAGTACCAGCAACCGCAACAGCCTGTTTATCCTCAGCAGCCTCAGCAGTATCAGCAACCCTATCCACAGCAGCCACAGCAGCCTTATCAGGCTCCGCAGCAGTATAATGAGGATTTTGAGGATGTGCAATAATTGCCAGAAATAAGATGAGATGAGCCACTCTCGAAAAAAACGGGAGTGGCTTTCTTTTTGTTTTCATTTTTTCTTTGTACCTTTGCAGGCGATTTAGGATAAACACAGCAAAGACATGAAAATAGCGATTGTAGGCGCAAGCGGTGCGGTGGGACAAGAATTCCTGCGCATACTGGCTGAGCGCAATTTCCCAATGGACGAATTGGTGCTGTTCGGCTCGGAACGGTCAGCAGGTCGGAAATACACGTTTAAGGACAAGGAGCTGGAGGTGAAGCTACTTCAGCACAACGACGACTTCCACGATATTGACATCGCCTTTACCTCGGCAGGCGCGGGCACGTCGAAGGACTTTGCCGAGACCATCACGAAGCACGGCTGCGTGATGATCGACAACTCGTCGGCCTTCCGCATGGACGACGATGTGCCCCTCGTGGTGCCCGAGTGCAACGCCGCCGACGCGTTGGTGCGTCCGCGCGGTATCATCGCCAACCCCAACTGCACGACGATCATGATGGTGGTGGTGCTGCAGCCCATCGAACAGCTCAGTCACATCAGGCGCATCCGCGTGGCCTCGTACCAGAGCGCGAGCGGCGCAGGTGCCGCCGCCATGGCCGAGCTGGAAGCACAATACCGTCAGCTCGTCAACGGTGAGGCACCCACCGTCAGGAAATTTCCCCATCAGCTGGCCTATAACGTGATACCCCAGATTGATGTCTTTACCGAGAATGGCTATACGAAAGAGGAGATGAAGATGTATAACGAGACACGCAAAATCATGCACACTGACGCCTGCTGCTCGGCCACCTGCGTGCGTGTCTCGTCGTTGCGCAGTCACTCCGAGAGTGTGTGGATAGAGACAGAGGAACCCATCAGCATTGAGGCCGTGCGCGAGGCCATCGGCAAGGCACCGGGCTGTACGCTGCACGACGACCCTGCCAACCTCGTCTATCCCATGCCGCTCGACACCGCCGGCAAGGACGACATCTTCGTGGGGCGCATCCGCAAGGATCTCGCCGACCCCAACGGACTGACACTCTGGCTCTCGGGCGACCAAATCAGAAAGGGCGCGGCACTGAACGCCGTGCAGATAGCGGAATACCTGTTGAGCGTAGAGGGGTAGAACACCTGACGGTTTTTTCGTTGACCAAAACAGCCTGTTGGTTGAAAGAATTTTCTGCTCTTCAAAAAGATGCATACTTTTGCATCATGCGAAAAATGAATAGATTAGGCAGTAAAAAGGAGAACTTCGTCTATCTCTTGTTGTGGGTGCTGTTGTTTGCCACTCCCATCCTGAGCATGGCAGTACGCGGTCATCAGGAGCTTGAGCCCTTCGACTGGATGGAGGTCGTCGGCGTGTGGAAAGTGTATCTGCTCTACCTCATTTTGTTTCTGCTCCATAATTTCCTGCTCGCTCCGTTGCTTGTCTTCCGTAAGCGGCGTTGGCTCTATTTCTCGGTGACGGCCTTCCTGCTCACCGCGTTCGTGGTGTGGCGTTGCGTGAACCGCCCACCGCTGCCCCCTCATCACGATATGGAAAAGGGCAGGACAGTGCTTAGGGGTGAACGCCCTGCAGACTTTACGCCGCCTCCCCCTGCCCGTGGCCCGATGCCCGACAAACCCCGGAACTTGAACGAGAAGATGCATCGGGAAGAGCCACCACTCTTCTTCGGGCAGAACGAGCTGATGGGCGGACTGTTTGCCATTCTGCTCATAGGCATGAATCTCGGCGTAAAGCTTTATTTCAAGTCGGAGGAAGACCAGAAAGACTATGCCGAGCTGAAACAGCACAGTCTGGAGCAGCAGCTCGAATACCTGCGCTATCAGATCAACCCCCACTTCTTCATGAACACACTGAACAACATCCACGCGCTGGTAGATATAGACCCCGAACGGTCGAAGACAAGCATCGTGGAGCTGTCGAAACTCATGCGCTACGTGCTCTACGAAGGCGCAAAGGACAGCGTTCCCTTGTCGCGCGATGTTGATTTCGTGAAGAACTATATCACACTGATGCGGCTGCGCTATACCGACAAGGTCAGTGTCAGGGTCGATATTCCCGAAATGCTGCCCGACCGGGCGATTGCCCCCATGATCTTCATCTCGTTCGTGGAAAACGCCTTCAAACACGGCGTGAGCTATCAGAAAGACTCGTTCGTTGACGTGGCACTGCGCTGCGACGGCGACAGGCTGACGTTCAGCTGTCGCAACAGCAAGCATTCCAATGGCGGAGACCAGCAGGGCGGGGTAGGACTGGAGAACGTGCGCAAACGGCTCGACCTGCTCTATGGCGGCGAATACCAGCTCGATATTGACGATGGCGAAAAAGAATACAATGTGAGACTCTCACTGTCGCTAAACAATAATAGCCTATGAAGGAAAACGGAATGATACGCTGCCTGGCCGTCGATGACGAGCCGTTAGCCTTGCAAAAGTTGGCCACCTACATCCGCCGCTTTCCCTGGCTGGAACTCGTAAAGGAGTGCCAGAGCGCAGTGGAGGCACGCGAAGTGCTGGAGAGGGAGATGATTGACGTCCTCTTTATCGACATCAATATGCCCGACCTCACAGGAATGCAATTGGTCCGCCAGCTGGCCGCACCGCCGCTCGTGGTCTTCATCACCGCCTACTCGGAGTATGCCGTAGAGGGCTATAAGGTCGATGCGGTGGACTATCTGCTCAAACCCTTCGGCTTTGACGAGTTCCGTCGGGCAGCCGAGAAAGTCAGGCGGATGGCAGAGCAGGGAAGGCCTCAAGGCGCGGAGAAGAAGGAAGACACCACGCTCTTCTTCAAGACGGAACATCGCATGGTAAAAGTCAACATGGACGACATCCGTTATGTGGAGGGCATGAGCGAATATGTGAAAATCTATCTTGAGAACGGGAAGCCGCTGACCGTGCTCTTTGCCATGAAGCGGCTTGAGGAACGACTGACGGCTAACTTCATGCGCATACACCGCAGCTATATCGTGAACTTCGACAAAGTGCAGGAGGTGAACAAAAACCGCGTCATCCTCGACAGCGACACCTATCTGCCCATTGGCGATCTCTATCGCGAGCGGCTCACAAAATATATCGAAGACCGTTTCCTCGCCCGATAGTCCCGATTGCATTTGCAACGGATGAACACGGAGTAGCATGGTCTTTCGTTTTCCTGATTCTCGCAACGGATAAACACGGAGCCACACGGATTCTCATTCTTCTTATTGTTAACAGAATGGAAATCCGTATGGCTCCGTGTTTATCCGTTGCAATCTGTCAGCGGTTCGGACTATTGTGCGGTGAAACTGGTGACCTGATTGTTGCTGTCGCCCTTGTGCGAGCTGCCGAGGTAGAGCCCATGCCATTCAGTGGTGGCATCGGTGGGCTTCGTGGTGGAATACCTCACGTTGTACGTCGAGCCTTTCACCATTCCTGTGGCGGTGAACAGGGCGAGGTTGCTCGACACCCCGGCCTCGAAGCTATAGGTGACAAGGTTGTTGTAGCTGGCATCGGCGAGGGTATAGTAACGCCCTGTCGAATAGCTGATGGAGCTGGTGACGAAGCTGTAGCCCTGCTTGGCGTTCGAGATGGTGTTGCCCGATGACGAGCCGCCCCATCCGCCACCGCCGCCTTGGCTGCCGCCCGCGCTGATGCCGATGCCCGTGCCGGTAATCTGGATGTAGGAGTTGTTGTCGCAGTCGAATCCTTCCTCTACACCGCCCTTGCTGGTATAGGCGAAGGCGACACCGTTGCCGATGGTGATGGCTCCGGTGGTTCCGGCATTGGAGTCAATGGCATCGTTGCCGTTGGAGTAGGCCACGGTGACACCGCCGTTGAAAGTGATTTTTCCCGACGAGTTGATGCAGTCGTCGTAGCACTTGAAGTAGTGCTTGCCGCCGTTGATGGTGATGCTGACCTTCGACTCCAGTCCCTCGGCACCGTTGGTGGAGGTGTTGACCTCGGTCTCTCCGCCATAGATGACGGCAGCGGGTATGACCTTGATGGCCTTGGCATCGGAGCCAGAGCTCTCACCGCCCATTCCGCCGGGTCCCATTCCACCTCCTCCGCTGCTCGATGAGCCGAGCGTGGAGCCGGTGGTGGTCACGGAGAGTGTCGGGCCGTTGCCGTCGCTTGTGCCCTGTGTGTAGGAGCCCGATATATTGGAGTACGACTTGTTCTGCTTTACGCCATAGCCTGCGCGGATGCCCTTGCCGCCCGTGCCCGTCATCTTGATGGTGATGGTGCCGGCGTTGAGTGCAACGTTCAACCCCTTCATTCCCTTGGCCGTGTAGTTCTCGCTGCTGACGGTCTGTCCCGCACCGCTGTTGTTGATGGTGATGGTGCCGCCGTTGGTGGTGAGTTTGTCCTCGGCGGAAATGCCGCGCGAGGCCGTTCCTGTGGCGGTGATGTCGAGTGTGCCGTCGTTCATCACGAAGTCGGTGGCCTTCACCCCCACGCTGTAGGAGGCATCGTCGTTGACAATCTGCATGGCTCCCGAGGGTTTGAGCGTGACGGTGCCGCCGTCGATGGTCACGGTGGTCTTCGACTTGATGCTCTTGCTCATCGCTCCGCTGTTGGCCACGGTGATGGTGCCGCCGCTGATGGTGAGGTCGCCGTCGGCCTTGATGCCCATAGCCTTGTAGTCGGTGCCGGTGAGACCCGTAGACGAGCCTGTGCCGCTGTTGATAGAGCTGGTGACATTGGTGAGCGAGTAGGTGCGGGTGGAGCCGCTGGTAGTGTATGACGACGCGATGCTGTAATAGACATCACTGCCCGAGCTCGGGCCGGTGAACGTGGCAGACTGTATGGTATAGGTGCCGCTGTTCCATCCTCGGCCGGTGTAATCGTCGCTCTTGAAGTAGTAGGTGCCTGAGTCGGAAGCCCCGAAGTCGTAGTAGTAGAAGGTAGTGTTCTGGTAGCCGTTCGACTTTGTGGCGGTGTTCGACGTGATGTTGGCCACGAGTGTGCCGTCGCTCTTGTAGAGATAGACGTTGCTCCAGGCATTGCTGCCGCCACCGCCGCCACCGCCGCTGGTGGGCTTGCTGACATAGACCTTGTAGGAGCCGGTCGTGCCTGAACCGGATCCGGACCCTACATTCTCGGCCACGCCGCCACCGCCATTGGCCTTCACGTCGATGACGGTGGTTGCGTCGTTTTCGTTGATGGTGAGCGTGCCGTCGGCTGAGAGTCCCTTTCCGCCCTCGGCGGTATTGTTGACGGTGATAGTGCCGCCCGACACCTGGATGTTGCCTTTCGACTTGATGGCGGTGGCATAGCTGATGTCGTCGTCCTCGACTCTGATGCTGCCCGTCTGGGTGATGCTCACGGTGCTGCCGAGCATGAAGAAGTCGCCTTCGCTGGTGATGCCCTTGGCCGCGTCGCCAGTGGTGCTGATGGTGAGCGTGCCGCCCTTGATGACAGCCTCGCCGGTATTGTCGTCGCCTTCCTCAATATTGTCATCGTCGTCGGTCTTGTAGCTGACCTGTATGCCGTCGTCGCCGACCCCTGAGATGTTCACGGTGCCGCCGTTCATTTGGAAATACTGGTTCACGTTGAAGCCGTCGCCCACAGCCCCGGGGATGTTGATGGTGCCAGCGGTTTTCTTTACTTCTACGTATTCCTTTCCCCAGAAGGCATGAGCCGAGCGGCCGGTGATGTTGAGCGTGCCGGGGCCTTTCAGCTCGGTGTGTCCCTTCACATGGATGCAGGCCTTCTGCTCGCCCCCCTCGCTGTCAACGAAGGTGTTGACCGTACCCTCCTGCATCTCGATGCTGATGCGCTTGCCGTTCTTGATGACCACCGGTGCGCCGGTGGTGGAGGTGAGGGTGATGCCGTTGAGCACGACCGAGGCCTTGTAGCTGCCGTCCATGTAGAATGAGCCGTCGTCGCTGGAACCCGAGAGGATGTAGCTGATTTCCTGTGCCAGGTCGTCGTGCTGGCTGATGCTCACGGCTGCGCCGTCGGCTGTCACGTCGAGATACCGCATGGCGTTGCCGGCTACTTTGACGGTGGCGGCATCGCCGTTATAGACAATATCGACGGTGTTGTCGGTCACCTCGTCGCTGTTAATATACAGCTTGTCGATGTCGGCAATGGTGAAGGTCTTGCCGTAGATGGTCACTTGCGAGCCATCGACATAGACCATGTCCTTATAGTCGTCGATGAGCTGGGCTGCCGGTACCTGGTAGGTTACCTCGCCCACCTGTATGTTGAGCGTCTGTGCGCTCACGAGCATACAGAGCAGGGCGGCGGTTATCGTTGAAACAATCTTTTTCATTTTACTGCCACTTTATAGGTTCTGCCGTTATTCTTCACAATATAGACACCTTTTCTCTGCGGTGCGTCGGGGAGCTGCCGCCCGTCGGTGGTGAACCACTGCGCGTCTTGCAGTCCGTCGGTTTCGTTGGTCGGCACGGCCTCGATGGCGGTGGTGCTTTCCTCGGTTTCAGAGAAGTACATCTTCGAGAGTTCGCTCAGCGTATAGTTTTTGCTGGTGCTGGCGTTGGTCAGTACAAGCTGGCTGTCGGTGAACGTGATTTGCAGGTCGGCGACCGAGACGGTCTCCACGCTGCCGCCCGTTGTGACGAATGCCAGATAGGGATAGGTGTAGTCGTCGGCCTGTGCCTTGGCGCACATGGCGACCAACACGATGGTGATTGCTATAATCTTCTTCATAAGCCTATACTTTTAAGAGGTTTTGTGATATATGCTTGCGATGCAAAGATAGGGAAAAGGCCTGCCGCTGGAAAATTTATTCAGCGAACAGGCCTGTTTGTTCAGCGAATGCGCGGTTAGAACTTGTACTTATAGCTCAGTCCGAGCACGTGCAGGTCGGGGTCGAGGTCGTCGTCGCTCGACTTGCGCATGTCCTGGAACTTGTAGCTGATGCCGACGATGTTCTGCTTGTTGATTTTCCAGTCGGCACCGACAGCATAGCGCACCTTGTAGATGTTCCATGCGTTGAAGAGCTCGGCACTGGCGTAGGGTTTTACGGGGCACTTGCGGATGTCGTACTCCACCTGCAGCCTCTGTCGCAGCACGTTCTTGCCCTTGCTGCGGTAGGTCTTGGCCTCTTCCTCGGAATATTCGTCCCACGCTGTGGGGTCGAGGGGGTCGGGGTAGTCGCGTTCGGTGACGGTGCGCATGACGGTTTTCTCGGGGCGGTAGGTATATTGCCACCGCTCGCGCAGGGAGATGTCGAAGCGTCCGAGCCTCACCTCGCCGGTGAGCGACACGTTGAAGCGATGGCGGAATCCCCAGTAGCTGGCGTGTTTCTCTGTGAGTAGGAACACGCCGTCTTTCGTGTAGTCGGCACTGTAGCGGTTGTATTTGTCGCAGAGCTGCTCGTAGCCTGCCGAGGCTTTGAGCCATTTGGCGATTTTGTACGATGTGCCGATGCCGATGCTCCAGCGGCTGGCATGGCCTTGCAGCATGCGCATCTCGCCCTCGAGGCCGACGGTCCATTTCTTGGTGATTTTCTTGTCAGCGCCGATGGAGGTCCACAGGGCGAAGCTGTCGTCTTGTGCGCCGGCTGCAAGTGTGAGCAGCATGGCGGTAGTGAGAAAGATAATTCGTTTCATAGTTTATTGTTGTTATTGTGTTTTCAACTTTCGGTGAGGTCTTGGTTGCGGAGTTTGATTTTGTTGTTCACGCTGTTCGACGGCTCGTCGGCCTCGGGGCGGTAGCTGACGCGCAGCATGGCCATGTCGCGCAGCAGGTCGATGGCGCCCACCTCGATATTGTTGACCTTCAGTCCGAGTCGTTCCTCGAGGTCGGCGATGAGCTCTTCGCGCCGTTCGGGCTTGATGAGCTCGATGCGGTCGTACTGGACGAGTTTCGAGTGCTCAATCTTCAGTCGTTTCTCGGTGAGCCAGATGGCGAGGACGACGATGATGTCGGTGCAGATGATTTCGGCGACGGTGGCCGAGCTGGCTATGGCGTTGACGACTGAGAGCGAGATGATGACGAAAAGATAGGTCATCTCGCGTACGGGCATCGTGTCGGTGCGGTAGCGCATGATGGAGAAGATGCCGAACAGGCCGATACCGATACCCATTGAGGTCTTGCCGCCCAGCTTGTCGAGGCCGAAGATCATGAAATAGACGAGGAAGAAGATGGCGATGCTCGTCAGGAGGAAGGTGAAGTAGAAGTCGCGCCGGCGGCTCTTGGTGTAATAGAGGCGGTCGATGATGAACCAGTTGAAGAGCAGGCAGACGACGAAGCGTATCAGCATCTCGGAGAAGTCTGCGGTGAAAAGGTGTTGTAGATTCATATTGCTTTGATTGTTATGTTTTTTTGTTTTCTAGAGAATCTAGTCTTTCTGGAAGTTCTAGTCTTTCTAGGAGGTTCTATCTTTTCTTGCCTTTTATCCTCTGGCGAGGATGCGCTCCACGTCGCGCAGCTTGGGCTTGAAGCGGTTGACGGGCAGCTGGGGGTTGGTCATGGCCGAGCCCATGCAGTATTTGCTGAAGCCGTGGGGCATGATGCGCAGCCGGCGGAGCATTTCGAGCACGGGCGAGTAGCAGAGTCCGTCGCGCTTGAGCTCGATGATGATTAGGTCGCCCATGTCGCGCTCCTGGCCGGAGACGAGGTTGTGGAAGCGCAGCTGGTTGTCGATGGTGAGCCGCTCGGTGCGGGCATGGTTGACGAGCGTGATGCGGTGGAACTCGTTGTGTATGGCGGGGCGCAGCGTCTGCGGCTCATAGCGCAGGTGCCGGGCCAGGAAGCCGAGTTTCTCGGTGTCGTCAAGGTTCATGTCGCCGACCTGCATCCGTTTCTTCTTCGTGCGGCCGTGGTTGTTCTTCGTCTTCACCTCCATGAACTGCAGGTCGGAGCTGACGTAGGTGCGGAAGCGCAGTTTCTGCCGTCCGCAGTGTCCGCTCTGGTGCACGCGGTACATGTCGAAGTCGCCGGTGTCCCAGTAGGTGGTGCTGTAGGGGATGTTGCGCTCTCCGGCGGTCTGCTGCACAAAATACTCCGGCTGTGCCATCTGGAGGAGCAGCATGAGCCTGCCGCGCGTCGTCACGAATTTCGTGTCGATGCGGTTCATCAGCTTGATGCCGCTCATCTCTTCGAGCGTGATGGGGGCGAAACGTGCAATCAGTTGGGTCAGCATAATCGGTTTTTAGCGTATGGGGTCGCAGCCCGACGGTTGTTGATTTGACGGCAAAGGTACACATTTTTTGCCAAGTGTGCAAGAATTTTCAGCGAAACCTGCTTAAAATCCAACGAACGGGAATGTTTTTATTAAAAAACATTAAACAGTCAGTGATTTTTTTAACATTTTAGCCTGCTGAGAATGTCGTTTTCCGGCCTTTCCGTGTTAAAGATTGTCATTCGGGCGAAAAAACGGCCGTTTTTCTTGCGTTTCGCTAACGCGCTGATTATAAGGCTTATAAGTCCCATAAGGCCTATAATCGCTTATAGAGCCTGCTGCGAAACATATATCTCTCGCTTCCGGGAGATATATGTTTCACCATCCGAAAGACCGTCTTTCGGAAGGTGAAAGACCGTCTTTTGACATGCGAAACATATATCTTTCGGAGTGGATGAAGGATGAAAGACGAGCGAAAAGTGTCGATTTTGGTTAACAAGTCTTAAATTCCGGTTTTCCCGAGCCGGTTTTCCCGAGGATTGAAATGTTAAAGCGAGGCCGTCGGTTTTAAGATTTTTTTATCAAACGGGCGCGAGCCGCCGGCAGCATCGACATGGACCCCGCCGGACAGGAAAATATGTAAAAAACAGAAAAAACAACAAAATATCTACTTTTTTATATAAAAATAGGTGGAAATCCTTGGAATTTGAAATATTTTCGCTACATTTGCAAAATCTTTGTAGGCAAGAATCCACGAACAACGAAATTTAAAACTTGAGGCAATGGATATCATCATCGGAAGAGACGATGCCACGCTGCAGTGGCACTTCAAGACCGACAACACCGAGAAGTCGCTTGGCCAGCCGGGCAGCGTGTCGCCGAGCGTGAGCCGCACCCATTGTCGGCTGGTCATCGACGAGCAGACGGCGGTGATGACGCTGACCAACCTCAACCCGGCCAACGTCACGCTGGTCAACGGCATGGGCATCGAGACCAAGTATATCACGGGCAACGAGACCGTGGAGCTGGGCATTGAGCGCTCGCGGCTCGACTGGGCGCTTGTCGGCCAGTTCTATCGCGAGGTGTTGCAGAGCCGTCCCAAGAAAGCCGACATCCGCCACCTGCAATACGTCTGGCAGCAGCACCACGCCACCACCATGAAGCTCAACAGCGACGAGCGCAAGTTCAACGCCCTGAGCCGAGGCATCCCCATACTGACCATCGGCTCGACCTTCGGTGCCGTCTTCGGCGGGCAGAAACTGCTCATCCTCTCCGTCATCGCCTTCGTGCTCTCGCTCATCATCTTCATCAAGGCCATGCAGGATGCCAGCAAGACCGTGCGCAAGCGCGACGAGCTGAACCACCGCTTCATGCACGACTACACCTGCCCCATCTGCCGCCACTTCTTCGGCAACTACCCCTACGACGTGCTCGTGCAGAACACGCGGAAATGCTCGCAGTGCGGCGCGGAGCTCATCAAATAGAACATTTTTTAATACTAACTATTAACCAAAATTGAAACATTATGGACTACAGCAATCCCAACTACCAGCAGCAGCCCCAGCAGCCAGAGAAGCAGGGCTCTAACGACGCGCTCCTCGCCGGAGCAATCGCAGCAATCGCCGGTGCCGCCCTCGGCGCAGGCGGAGTAGCCGTGGCAGGCACACTCAGCGACACCCCCGAGGTTGAGGTGGAGGAGGAAACTCCCGAGACCGAGGAGACCCAGGACGAAACCGATGTCAATCCGGAACCCGAAGTCATACACGTGGTGCATCATGTGCAGCGTCCCGTTGTGCGTGCACCGCAGCCACAGGGCGGACGCGCCATCGCACAGGTGGGCGACCTCAGAATAACGTCCGTCGAGGTGATGCAGCAGCATACCATGCCCGACGGTAGAATTGTCACCGGTGCTCACATACACGTGAACGGACGTCCTGGTGTTATTGTTGATACCAATAACGATGGTATTGCCGACGGTCTTAACTACGATATCAATGGCAATGGCCTTATCGACGACAACACCATCGACTTGCGGCCTTACAATCAGACAATCAGTATGAGCACGTTATCGCAACATGCTGAAAACCACATTACCACAGGTACTGATGGCCTGGTTGACGGAGGTATCGCGGCAGCCATTGGCGCAACCACAGCGGGCAACCCTGTCGCACAGAACACGGGAACGACCAACGGCAATGGTGACACTGCCACCATCGAGACCGTCAACAACACCGGCGGCGTCACCACAGGCCCCGTAGGTGAGGACGGCGACATCGCCCTGAACAACAACATCGACCCCGACCTGCCCGACTATACCAACAACGCCAACGTGGCAGCCATCGACACCGCCAGCACCGGACAGAACGACCTCGCCATGAACGACGCAGGCCGCACAGCTGACGTGCAGGTAGAGGCCGAGACCACACCGCAGCCCGACGTGCAGGTAGAGACACAGCCCGACGTGGCACAGGTAGAGGTTGACTACTCACAGCCCGACGCACAGGTTGAGGTGGCACAGACCGAGACACCGCAGGCCGACGTGCAAGTTGCCGAGACCCCGATGGCCGACGTGGCACAGGCCGACGTGCAGGTGGAAACCTCGCCTGCCACCGCACCCGAACCACCCGCCGACATCGACCCCATGGCCACCGCCGAGATGGGAATGGGAGGAATGGACAACGGAATGGACGGGCTCGACGGAGGCATGGATGCCATGCCCGACGACGGCGGAATGGCATAACCGCCGCTACCCACTATTAACCCTGTTAAAGCATATTGACTATGATGAAAAGAACAATGATGATACTGGTAGCAGTCGTCTTCGCACTGGCTGCTACCAGCAAGACCTATGTCGTGGCCGCAGGCATCAACGACTATCCGGGCACCAACATGGACCTGAACCTCTGCGCCAACGACGCAAAGGCGATGAAGCAAATCTACATGAAGCACGGCGACGTGGAAGTAACCCTGCTGCTCGACGCGCAGGCCACCACGCAGAACGTCTCCGCCGCGATGACACAGCTCTTCAGCAAGGCAACCGCCAACGATGCCATCGTGTTCTTCTACAGCGGACACGGCAGCAAGACCGGCTTCCGGCTCTATAATGCCGTGCTCACTCACAAAAACATCATCAAGCTCATGTCGAAAAGCAAGGCCATCCGCAAGATGATCTTCGCCGACGCATGCCACTCGGGCGGATTGCGCGGAGCCTCATCGACCTCATCGACCTCGACCATCTCGTCGTCGAACTCCACGCTCACCGCCGCCGACCAAAACCGCTACAGCAAGCTCAACGTACTCTTCTTCCTCTCAAGCCGAGACGCGGAAGTGTCGTACGAGAACAACAAAATGACCAACGGATTCTTCACCGCCTATCTGGAACGCGGACTGCGTGGAGGCGCCGATGCCAACAAAGACCGCACCATCACGGCAAAAGAGCTGTTCGTCTATGTCAGCAACGGCGTGCAGAAACTGTCGAAAGGAAAGCAGCATCCCGTCATGTGGGGAAAATTCGACGACAACATGGCCGTCCTCAAATGGTAGGCTGAAACAGAAATCCTGAATGGAGAAGAAAAGCGTAACCTGTAACGCCTGCGGCACACGGCTCACCGTGACCAACCGAAGCGGAAAGCCGACCGTCAGCGTGGCCTGCCCGAAATGCGGCACCACGCTGACCGTCGGTTTCAACCCGATGGACGGGGGAGGGCGCAAAACCACCCTCGCCGCGGGCGATGTCTATAAATACCGAATAGGCAGCCTGCTCTGCAACGGCAATACCTATCAGCTCAGTCTTGGGCAGAACACCGTCGGACGGGCTTCGTTCTCTTCAACGGCACTCATACAAATTGCCACGGCCGACCCGTTCATGAGCCGGAGCCACGCCATCATCGAGGTGACACGCATGGAGGGCGGAATGCTCAAGACAGTCATCAGCAACTGGCAGAACACCAACCCCACTTACGTCAACGGGCAGAAAATGCTCATGGGCGATGTGGTGGCACTCAACCACAACGATGTCATACAAATGGGACAGACGATGATGCGCTTCATCGTCAAGTCTGTCATGGAATAGAAAACAATAGTGAATAACATAATCAAACGACAAAAATGAAATATACTTTCTTAAAACCCCAGGCCATCTTTGAGCTTGGCCGGCGCAGCAATCAGGAAGACTGTATCTATCCGGCCATAGGCATGGCCACACCCGACGACCGCCTCTTCATCGTGTGCGACGGCATGGGCGGCCATGAGAAGGGCGAGGTGGCAAGCAACGTGATCTGCAAGTCGCTCAGCGACTTCGTGAAGAACTACGCGCCCGCCGATGAGGTGTTTACCGACGACCGGTTCAAAGACGGCCTGGCCGCTGCCGCCAGCGACCTCAAGGCCGCCGTGCAGAATCCCGGCGACGAGCAGATGGGAACAACACTGGTGTTTCTCTATTTCCATCGCGGCGGATGCTTCGCGGCACACATCGGCGACAGCCGCTACTACCATTTCCGTCCGACAACAGGCGAAATCGTCTATCGCTCAAAAGACCACTCGCTCGTCACCGAACTCTACGAGACGGGCGAGATCACCAAGGCCGAGCAGATGACAGCCGACTGCCGCAACATTCTTACGCGAGCCATGATGCCCGCGAATGAGCAGCAGAGCCAACATGCCGACATCGTGCATATCACCGACATCCGGCCTGGCGACTGGTTCGGAATGTTCACCGACGGCATCATCGAGGATCTCACCGACAGTGAACTGCTCAGCATATTCTGCGACCTGTCGCTCAGCGATGTGGAGAAGTGCGAACGCCTGCGCCAGCTGACGGCAGGCAACAGCGACAACCATTCGGGCTATATGATTCACATCTCCGATGTCGAGGCGGAACCGCTCGATGCCGGGCAGCCGAACGACGAGGCTGCCGCGCGTGCCGTCCACAAGGCATTCAACGACAACAGCCCCGAGCGCGTGGCCGAGGTGGTGACAGTGGCTGAGCAGTCCGTCGCCGCCGCTCCTGTGACGGACAACGACGACGTGACTCTGGTCGGACCGGCTCCTGCAGCTCCCCCCCAACTCCCCCGAGGAGGAGAGCCCGCGCCAGAGGCACAGCCCGCACCTGTACAGCCCAGCCCACAGCCAGGCCACCCCACACCGCAAGCGGCCTATCGGCAATCCGCACCCAAACGGGGGGCATCGGCCCAGACAAAGTTCCTATGGGCGTTGGTGGCCTTGTTGCTGCTTGTCGTGGCATTCCTGCTCTATCTGACACTCAGCAAGAACGACGACTCCGAGCACTTCCAGGGACCAAGGGAGAAGACGGAAAGCTCGCTTGAGACACCAACAGAGAAGGAAAAACCGGCCGAGACGAAATCGCCGACGATTGTCCATGAATATGAGTACGTGGACGAAAAGGTACCGCAGGCGACGACCACTCCTGCCAAGCCTCAGGAGACAAAGCCGCAGACTCAGGCTCCTCAGCCGGAGAAGCAGCCAGAGACTCAGCCCGCACAGCCGAGTCCTGCCACGTCTCATCCCGAGCCTGTGACCACTCCGCAGCCGACCGAGACCCCTCAGCCGACGACACCTGCGCTGTCACCTGTGGCACCTGCCGAGACGGAGTAGCAGTAATTCTCATTCTTTAAATCAGAAGATTATGAACAGCGATATCAACGAACGTAAGAAAACCGTCATGTCGTCTATTGGCGGTGAGGAAGAGACCCAGCCCGTAGCACAAATCACCCGTTGTCTGCGCTGTGGCTATCCTATCCGTCCCGGGGTCATGGTTTGTCCCCATTGCGGATACGACGTGGGAGCACTTATCCGTGAGAATGCCGAGAAAGCAGCAGCCCAGGCACAGGAAGAGGCTCGCAAGCATAAGGCAACCCGCATGGCTGCCGTGTGGGATGTGCCCGAGGTCGTGCTGAAACCAGTTTATGACGGCGATGAGTCGTCTGCGACGACACTCCGCGATGGCGACATGGTGCGGATAGACGACCATCTGTATAAAATTCAGTTCAAGTCAGAATAAATTTTAATAAAAATATCATTAAAAATCCTTTCAATTATGGAGACTAAACGAATTATCATCGGTCGCGACTCAGCCTCTTGCGACATTAAGATTGACCAGGCATTCGACACTGTGAGCAACAATCACGCCGTCATTACGCTTGAGGGCAACACGTATATCTTTACCGATAACAGCTCGAATGGCACGCTGATTAACGGGAAGAAGGTTCACAACAAGAGCGTGAGCGTTCAACCCGGCGATACCATCGCCTTGGCGGGAACGGTCATCGTGACATGGGAAGAGATTACCCAGTTGCTGCCGCAGCCCGAGACACCTGTCTCGCGACCGACTGTGCAGCAGAGTATGCAGGTAGAACCGACTCCACAGCCCGTTCCCCAGCCTCAGCAACCTGTTCCGCCAGTACAACCTCAGGTGCAGCAGCCTGTTCAGCCCCAACCACAGCAGCCTGTTCCGCCTGTTCAGCCACAAGTACAGCAACCTCAGTCCCAGGTACAGCAGCCCGCTCCGCCTGTTCAGCCACAAGTACAGCAACCTCAGCCTCAGGTACAGCAGCCCGCTCAGCCTGTTCAGCCTCAGGTACAGCAGCCCGCTCAGCCTGTTCAGCCTCAGGTTCAACAGCCTGTTCAGCCGCAAGTACAGCAGCCGCAACCTCAGGTTCAACAGCCTGCTCCGCCTGTCCAACCTCAGGTTCAACAGCCTGCTCAACCTGTCCAGCCACAGGTTCAGCAACCCGCTCAGCCTGTACCCCCTGTGATACCGGTTGTTCCTCCTGTTGACCCTGCCCCTGTTCAACCTCAGCGCCCCATGCAGCAAGGTTTTGAGGGGAAAACAATGATGGATACCTCTTCGTACAGGCCACAGAACCAGTCGACGACTCCGCCGCCTGCTCCTTCGGAGAGCACGTTCCGTCCACAGGCACCTGCCGCTGCTGTTGTCACGCCGGCAGGAGGTGCTACACCGCCACCACCCGCCATGAATGTTCCGCCAACCGGTCAGGTTCCCCCGGGCTATCAGATGCCGCCACAGGCTGCAGGAGCTTATAAGTCGCCCGAGGTGCAGGCCTATCTGAAGAAGTTTAACATCGGTGCTTTCCTTATGGGACCATGGTGGGCTATCTTCCATAAGGTGTGGATTGGTCTCATTGCTTTTGTCTTGCCGTTTATCCCTGCAGTGGGTGGCTTGCTCCAGATGGCCTTTGTCATTTATCTTGGTATCAAGGGTTCCGAAATGGCATGGGAGAAAGATGAGCGCAAAGACCTTGCCGCGTTTATGAAGAAGCAGAAGACGTGGATGTGGGTCGGTATCGGCTTTACCATCTTCGCTATCATTGCAGTCATTATTATCTTTGCTGTGTTCGGCTCGGCATTGATGTCGGCATTGCCCAGCATGTATTAATTGTCAGAATAAGAATTAAGGAAGTATGGAAGTAAACCAGATATTCGACGAGCGATACCAGCTTATACGATTGCTTGGAAGAGGCAACTTCTCCGAGGTGTGGCTTGCCAAGGACAGCAAGACACATATTGAGGTGGCGTTGAAGGTGTATGCACCGGCCACAGGTCTCGACGATGTGGGTCTCGACGTGTTTGCCCGCGAGTTCTCGCTCGTGGTCAACGCCAACCACAAGAACCTGCTCAAACCGCTCTACTACGACACGTGCGACCGCAAACCCTATCTTGTGTTGCCGTTCTGCAAGCACGGGAGCATCCTCAGTCGGATTGGAAAGTTCGACGAGATGCAGGCGTGGCATCTGCTGCACGACGTGGCAGCAGGTCTCGACTGCCTGCACAAACTCAATCCGCCCATCATCCATCAGGACATTAAGCCCGACAATGTGATGGTGGCCGACGACGGCGCGTATATGATTACCGATTTTGGTATCAGTTCTCACGTCCGGGCCTCACTGCGCAAGAGCATGAGTCTTGCCTTCGCCTCAGCCGGAACCATCGCCTACATGGCTCCCGAGCGGTTCGGAAAAGACAACTCGCCTGTGATGGCCAGCGACATCTATTCGCTCGGCGCGACGGCATTTGAGATGCTCGTCGGCGATACGCCCTTTGGCGACGATGGCGGACTGATGCACAAGCGGGGAGCCGAGGTTCCTAACATTAAAGCCGATGTGTCGGACAAGCTCAAGCAGACTATTGAGAAGTGTCTGAGCCTTAATGCGTGGGATCGTCCCACCGCTGAGCAGCTGGAGAAAATTGCTGCCGAGGCTATCGAAGCAGCCAAGTCGCAGCCACAACCACAGCCTCAGCCGGAAGAGTCAAAGCGTAAGACGGTCATCATGGCACTGGAAGAGACGGCAGTTTCGCCCACCCCGGTACCGTCCCCGGCACAACCTCCTGTGACTCCGGTACCGTCCCCGGTACAGCCTCCTGTGACCCCGGCACCGTCCCCAGTACAGCCTCCTGTGACTCCAGTACCAGAGCAAAGTGCTGTTGTGCCTGAGCAAATAAAGTCGCAGCCACCTCAGTCACCTCCGACACCTCAGTCACCTCCGACACCTCAGTCTCCTCCGACATCGGCACCTCAGCAAGGGGTGCCAGTGGAGAAGAAGGAGACTCCCGCTGCTCCCGGTTTCCAGAAACCGCCGGCAAAGGCCAAAGCTGCTGCGGATGGAAAGAAGAAGGGAAAGGTCAACCCGCTGATCATTGCCGGTATCGTTCTTGTCTTTGCCGTCATCGGTGGCATTATTGCCTTCTTCCTGCTGAAGAGCGACTCAGGTGTCCCGGAAAGCGGCATCACTCCTATACAGAGCGGTGTGGTGGCCGACGGGCAAGGTGCGGAGACGAAAGAGCAGGCTGCTGCTCTCGTAACCCGAGCCGACAGCCTTGTCGGCGAAGGCGACAAGCACGGCGAGGAATATGAGGATGCCTACATCGATGCCTACACTGCCTACCAGCAGGCCATGGCGAAAGACACATCCGACGAGCTCAAGCACAAGGTCGCCGACTTGGAGAAGAAACTCAACGACCGTCACAAAGAGCTTAAGGATAAGGCCGACCAGCTCAGGGCGATGGGAGCCGCCGAGGCCGCTGCAAGCAAGCAGAAAAAGGCTGATGCGATAAAGGAACTTTTGAAAAAATAAATCATTGAAAGGTAGAAGAATATGAAAAAATCAATCATCTTCGGCCTGTTACTTGCTTTACTGCCAGTTTTTGCGCAGGCCCAGAGTGAGTGCCAGAGCCTCTACAACCAAGGCATCGCGCTGCAAAAGAAGAAAACTGTCAGCGCGCAGAACCAGGCCATTGCCAAGTTCAAGGCAGCAAAGGTGTGCTACGACTCGCAGGCCAACAAGAGCAAATGCGACGCGCAGATTGCCAAGTGTAATAAGACCATTGCCGCGCTCAACAACCCCAAGCCTGCGAAGACAGAAAAGCCTACGCAGACCGACAAACCGCAGACCAACAAGCCCACCAAACCCAGCAAGCCGGTGCAGGCGGCTCTCGAGTTCGAGGTGCGCCCCGCCAAGCTCACCTTCAAGGGCAACGGCGAGGACGTGCAGGTTGTCCGTGTCACCACCAACGACCGCAGCTGGCGCGTAGAGACTCACGACTCGTGGATAACCGCCACGCGCGAGAGCGAGAACCAGATTGTGGTACGCTGCGAGAAGAATGGCCGCAAGAAGCGCAGCGGGAAGATTTATATCTACGTTCGCAACAAACGGGCCGTTGTTGACATCCAGCAGAAGAAACACGGCATCTTCTGATGTAAAAGACCAGCGTTTGCATTGCAAAAGACCGTCTTTCACAGAAAATTCCCTAGGGAATTTCTTCTGAAAGACGGTCTTTTATGGCAGTAGGCTCAGCTTACTGCTCACTTAACCACAATTTTCTTCCCGTTTGTAATGTAGATACCCGGTTTGGATGAGGGATGGAAGGCTACGGGGGGGCGAGCTCCGCTCGGGAAGGAGAAGAGGGACGATGGATTGTCACCTACCTTGCGTCCCTGCAAATCATAGACAGCACGGTCATTATGCATTATGCATTTTTCATTATGCATTGTGGAGATGCCTGTGGCGATTTTCTTGATGGTGGTCAGCCCGAAATCGATGTATTGTCCGCCGCCGTAGTTCGTGCATTCTATGGCGACGATGTTGTTCTCATCGGGGGTGAGGGCTGCTATCGCCTCGGCGTTCAGGGTGATGTCCTTGTAGCTTTTGAGGTAACCGCCCTCAGTGAAGGCAACGACCCCGTTGAAATAGACCGTGACATCCTCGTCGTGGTGGATGCGTCCTACAAGTGCCTGCATCTGTTCTTCGGTGAATCCGGTGAGGTCGAGCTGTTTGCGCAGTCGGATGCAGCGCGTGTTCCAGTTGGTGTAGGTCATGCTGTTGGGCGGGTTCTCGTTGCCGAATCCCGCGCGGCCTTCTTTCCATTCCTTGTCTCTGTAGTTGAGGCGCGTCCAGCTGGTCGAGGTGCTTGCCGACGATGAGGCGTAATATTTCCAGGTCTGCGGATTGGTCTCGGCAGTGGGTATCAGGTCGTAAACCTCGTAGCTATAGACGGAGAGCAGCCGGGCAAGCTCGTCGCGGGTGATGACGACCACCGACCCTTGCTGTGCGCCTTTGGGCATGTCGATGTCGTTCTCGTTCATCGGATACCATTTTTTCTCTGCGGGATTACCCGATGCGCTTATGTTGGGTCTAGTGTCATTGCTGGGCTGGTGCAGGAGGAACCATCCCGAGCCGTCGAGTGCCGGGAAGGTCTGGGGAGCATTGGTGCGGGGATGCTCCTCGGCAAAGAGTCGTTGCAGGTCGCCGAACCGCCCTCGCGCGGGATTGACGCTGGTCGATGTGGCCACACCGAGATTGCGGTAATTGTCGCTGTAAAGGAAGGCGTAGTAGGCATCGCCCATCTTCTCGATGTGCATGTCGGCGACGGCGGTGCCCGGGCTGAAGAGTGTGCGGGGTGTGGTAAACCGCTTCCAGTCTTTGGTGGTGGCGTAGCAGGGTGTGTCGGTGCCGTTCACGGTTGCCGTCCAATAGACGTAGAAGTTGCTGCTGGCCTCGTCGTAGATCCACTCGGGGTTCTTGGCGATGCTGGTCGTCGCGGTCGAGGGTGTCGTAAGTGCACTGGTGCCGGTGGGAGTCCAGTTGATGAGGTCGTCGCTTTGCCAATGGTAGAAGCCGGGCTGTGGATTGTCGGGCAGTCCTGCCACAAGGTGGAAGGTGCGCTTGCCGTCGGTCTCTACACATCTGATGAAGGGAGCCGCGAGCTCGGTCTCGGCATAGTCGCCTGTCATAACGGGTTGGTTGCCGTTGACGGGAGTCCAGTGTGCGCCGTCGAGGCTGTAGGCATAGTGCAGCAGTTTGCTCATGTCGGTGGTATAGGCCATGAGATAGGCATTCCCCTCGTCCTCGGCATATCGGGGTAGGGGAGCCGGGGTTGGAATGTCGCTGACGGTCATGTCGGCAAAGTCGGTGTAGCGGCGCATCTTCAGTCCGCAGTCGATGAACTGTCCGCCGTAGGTCTGGTGACAGTGTATGGCGAAGACGTTTTCCGAGCCGTCGGTCTTCAGGGCATTGAGTCCTTCGGGCAGTATGGTCCACATCTCGAACGCGTTGTTGTAGCCCGAGGCTTTACATGCCAGCACGCCGTTGATGTAAATCTCGGCATCCTCGTCGTGGCGAAGCCACAGGCGGAGGTCTTTCTTCTGTTCGTCGCTGATGTTGCTGAGTGTGAAGGTACGTCTTATCCAGATGTCCTCAGTGTCCCATTTCGTGTCGGCGTTGTTGTCGCCGCAGAACATGGAATGACCCGTCTGCCATCCCGAGTCGTCGAAGTTGGTGGCGTACCAGTCGCCGGCCGGCTCGTCGGTGGTGTATTGCCATGCGATGTTCCCCTTGTCCTCGTCGCTGGCCTTGAGCACGGTGATGTCGTCGGTATAGCGGCTGCTGACGGTCCGGCGGATATTGTCGCGCAGCAGTTCTTTTTGCGCTTCGCTGACTTTCAGCACCTTGCGGTCGTAGGTGTAGATGCCGTTGCACTCCTGCTCGACGTCGGTAATTTGTGTATAGACCGACATCCATAGTCCTTTGTCGCGTCCGAGCTCTTGCAGCCGGTCGGTATATCGGTTGTAGAGGCAGGTGTAGTCGATATTGTCGCCCACGGTGGTATAGTTCACGTCGGAGCCTGCCCACATGTGTCCGTCGATGAAGAGGTTGATGCCCCCGAACTCTCCGCACGAGGCCACGCGCTCGTTGATGGGATTCCTGAGGGCGTTGGGCGAGGGATAGGAGTGCACGTCGAGGAAGTCGCCGCGCTCTATGTCGGTCCATCCCGTCACGGCATGTACGAAGCGTCCCGGGTCGTGGTTCTCATTGATCACATTCTCCACGCCGCGCCAGGTATGCGCCAGACCGTAGTCGGAGTTTTGTCCCCATGCCTCGTTGAAGACCACCCATGCGCCGATGCAGGGGTGATGGCGCGTGGCGTTGATCCATGCCGAGCACTCACGGTAGAAGTTCTCCTGGCTCTCGCGCAGGTTGCCTATCGCGCCCGGGTTGCCGCCCGAGATCATGTCTTGCCAGACGATGAGTCCGTTGCGGTCGCACCAGTCGAACCAGAGGTCGTTCTCCACCTTGATGTGCTTGCGCACCATGTTCATGCCCAGGTCCTTGATAGCCTGCAGGTCGAAGATCATGGCCTCGTACGACGGGGGTGTGAGCAGTCCGTCGGGCCACCATCCCTGGTCGAGGGGTCCGTAGAGGTAGAGCGGCTTGTTGTTGAGCAGCACACAGGGCTTGCCCTCGACCATGCCGCGTGAGAACTTGCGCATGCCGAAGTAGCCTTTCACGTTGTCGGTAGTTGTCCCGTCGTTGACGAGCGTGATGTCAAGGTCGTAGAGATTGGGCGTGTCGGGGCTCCACAGCTTGGCGTTGGGAATGGCGATGTCGATAAATTCTCCGGTCGCGCCCTCAGCCGTAGCCACTGTCCTCGCCCCGTCCTTGACGATGATGCGGGCGGTGGTTCCTTCCACCGAGGCGTTCACCTTCAGCCGCAGCTTGCCGTTGTCGATGTCGGGTATGGGCTCGTAGCTCAGGATGTGGGCATTCTCAACGGGCTCCAGCCACACGGTCTGCCAGATGCCGCTCGACGAGGTGTACCAGATGCCGCTGGGCGAGGTGCTCTGCTTGCCGTTGGGCTGTCCGCCGCCGTCAGCGGGGTCCCATACGGCCACCTGCACCTCCTGCTGGCCTCCCTCCGGCTCCCCCGAGGAGGAGAGCTTGAGGGCATCGGTGATGTCAAAGCAGAACGGGTCGCTGCCGCCGTCGTGCGTGCCGACGAGCGTGCCGTTCACATAGACCGAGCACCGCCAATCGACCGCGCCGAAGTGGAGCAGCACGTGCTTGCCTTGCCAGCTGTCGGGCAGGCTGAACGCGCGGCGGTACATGAACGTCGCCGTGCGGTTGGCGCGATAGTTGCTGTCCATGATGCCCGAGAGAGCCGACTCCACGGGGAAGGGCACGAGGATGCTCTGGTTGAACGACTCCGCATCGGTCTCGTAGTCGAGGTCTATCGCCGTGCGCTTGAAGTAGCCCCACACGCCGTTCAGGTTCATCCACTCCGTCCGCGTCATCGACGGGCGCGGATATTCCTGCCACGCGTTGTTGCTTTGCAGCTCCTCGCCCCAAGTGGTCATCAGGGCGGCGGACTTCTTCTGCCAAGGATCGGCACTGGCGGTCAGGACAATCCCCGTCGTCAGGACGGCCGCCGCCATGAAATGTTTAAGAATTGTTCTCATTGATGTATATATAAATAGGTATATAGTTTACATTGTGCAAATACGGCCTGAACCATCGGTCGCCGCCTACGGGGAAAGGCAAAGGCCAACACGCACTCAGCCCAGGGCATCGCCATGGGTCGATCCGCGAGGTGAAGTCGCGCCCTGAAAGGGCAAAAGCCTTACTGCTGTCGTCATGCTTTTGCCCTTTCAGGGCGTGATTGCAACACTCTTTGTACCCCGGGCGTTGCCCGGGGCTGAGTGCGTGTTGGCCCTTCAGGCCGTTTCTATATAGGACTCTCATTGTTTGCGAAACTTGAATATACATGTATTGCATATATAATAGGTATAATATATAAATAGGTGTAACGCTTGCGCTGTGCAAATTTACAACAAAATACGGAGAATACAAAACAGAAAGTCGATTTTTCCCCAACAACAAAGTTTCATGTTGCGAAAGACAAGGTTTCACAAAGTAATATATATTATATTACCGAGTAATATATATTATTTTACTGAGTAATATATATACTATTACCGAGTAATATATATTATATTACTTTGTGAACCTTTGTCTTTCGCATCGCAAAAGGTTGTGTTTGGGCTTATGAACCGCGCTTTCTCTTCATGGCAAGCTGCTGACAGGCCGAAAACAAAATCTCAAAAGGCCAGCAAATGCGGCCTGCCCCATTGGTCGCCGCCGATGGATAACGGCCCGAAGGGCCAACAGCACTCAGCCCAGGGCATCGCCCTGGGTGCAAGGATGGGGATAAACTCGCCCTGAAAGGGCAAAAGCATGACGACAGCAGTAACGCTTTTGCCCTTTCAGGGCGCAACTTCACCTTGCGAGCCGACCCAGGGCAATGCCCTGGGCTATGGGCTCACTGCCCTTTGCCTTTCCCCGTAGGCGGCGACCGATGGTTCAGGCCGTTATCAATCATATTCTCCATTCGCAAGGAAGCCCTTCGGGCTTTATTATAAACAATTTTGAACAATTACTCACCTGACCACAACCTTCTTTCCGTTCACGACGTAAATACCCTTTCTGGATGAAGGATTAGCGGTGAGTGATGAGAGGCTGTCGGCCACTTTCCTTCCTTGCAGGTCGTAAACGTATCCACTCCCCTCGCCCTTTGGAGAGGGGGCGGGGGTGAGGCTGTTGATGCCCGTGATGACGACGGAGAACTCCTCGGTCGCGGGCTGGCTCCAGCGACCGTGCGAGTCGCCCACCATCCACGACAGGGTGTGTTCGCCGCTCTCGATGGTGCTCAGGTCAACAATCTCGATGATGCCGGTCGGCGAGTCGATGGCCTGCGTGAACGTGTGCTCGGTGTCGTCGTCGAACCAGTAGGCGCAACGCGTGACAACGGCATCGGGTTCCTCCTCGGCCATCTTCACAAAATATTGCGTGACGGGACTGCTCCACACGCCTTGGTCGTTCTGTGCCCGGACGGTGATCGAGTGCAACCCCGTGCTCAGAGCCGACAGGTCAACGGTGGCGACCGATGCGCCAAGCACGGTGCGGCCTGCAACGTCGCCGTCAAGCCAGTACTCGGTCTTGCTGATGGCCGTAGCCGCCTGCTGCGCTGTGCCGATGATGAAATATTGCGTGACGGGACTGCTCCACACCCCGGCATCATCCTGGGCGCGGACTGTAATCGAGTGCAGCCCCGTGCTCAGTGCCGACAGGTCAACGGTGGCCACCGATGCGCCAAGCACGGTGCGGCCTGTAACGTCGCCGTCAAGCCAGTACTCGGTCTTGCTGATGGCCGTAGCCGCCTGCTGCGCTGTGCCGATGATGAAATATTGCGTGACGGGACTGCTCCACAGTCCACCCGCGTCCTGCGCCCGCACGGTGATGCTGTGCAGACCCGCGCTGAGCCCGCTCAGATCGATGCCGCCGCCACTGCTGACAGCCTGCCGACTACCCAGATTGCCGTCGATCCAGCATTCCTGCCGCACGATGGCCGTCTGCCCCATTACCGAAGACAAACAGCCCCATAGTGCCAGCAGGAACAAACAAATATGTCTAATCATAATCCTCAGTTTTATCGTCTTCGACGAGAAATTATTTTATAATTAAAACTCAAAAATTTAATCAAAATAATTTGAATAATTTTGGCTTCAAATTTTGTTTAATTTCTTTGCGAAGCAAACTCTATTTTAGGTAATCATATTTTTCAATTCGCGAAGCGCATCATCTCACCTCACCTCGGTCTCGTAGTTCACCTTCAGCGTCATGCCGTCGACCTCCACCTTCAGGTTCTTCACCACAGGCGTGGCGGGAACCTTGCTCCAGGGATAGTCGCCCCCGCACATGCCTACCTCAGTGCCGTCGGTGCCGACGTAGGTCTCAGGATCCTGCAGCTTATAGGTGCGCGTGCCATCATAGAAAGAGCCATAGTAGTTGTCAAGATATTTCCCGTCGTCGAAAATGTTGGCGCGGTCATTGTCGCTGATGACCCAGTTGCCTTCTGTGATGCATCCATCGGTTCCCGTGCCATAGAGTATGCAGTTCTTCACCACCGAGTTTGTCGCGATGCCGGCACGGTAGAGTCCGTTGAAGATGCAGTTGGTATAGACGGCCCTGGCGTGTCCGCCCTCGGAGCCTGTGGGAAGAAGACAGTGATTGATGAGAATCTGGTTGTCGGCATGATTGGCTAGAACTCTATATGAGATATAGCAATTCTCTACATCCAGTCCCTTAATTTCATTACTTCCTTGTATATGACCTTCGATGAGGCTCTGGCGGATAGTTATTGCCTCGGCGTTGTTGCCGGAGATATTGAAGTTGCCGATTCGGCACTTGGCGATGGTCAGCTCTTTTGTCTGCTGGACGTTCACCTCGTTGTTCACGTAGATGCCTTCTAATCTCGGTCGCTCTAAGCTTTGTTCGTCGCTGCCCGTCAGATAGTTCAGCTTGCCGTTGATGATAGTTGGCTGGCTGATGCCATGCTTAGCATCGGCCTCAAAGCCAGTGCCATAGATGCTGACCGACTTCTTGATCTCGCCAGGCGAGTTGAACGTGCCCTCGCTCAGTGTGATGACGCTGCCCGTCTCAGCCGCGTCGTTGTACGCATTCCGCAAGGCTTCGATGCCATTATATACTTTCACTTCGTCGCCAGTCTGCAGCACGGCCACAGAAGCAACATTCTGTGCTTTTGCCACGACTGCGCAGCAAAGCACCAATAGGGATAAAAAGATTTTCCTCATCATGTAAAAGATTTAAAATGTTTTATAATCTATAGGAATCATTATTGGGGAAGGGTTTTATATAGGGAAAAGTTCACGCCGAGATTCTCGTGGTTCTCGTAGTTGTAGGACCGTGAAGACTGCCGACAGAAGGAGGGTGGCGATGCGCATGGCTACTGCTGTTTCAGTATCGGATGGTCCATCCACTTCGGATGGGCTGTGGGGCTTCCCACCAGTGCCTCCAGGGGTATGGGCGGGTCGGAGAGGAACGATTTGTAGCAATAGTAAACCCATGCGGGGATATTGTTGTCGGCGTTTTCACGTATGACCGTTCCTATCGTTTCCCGCTGGCGCATCTCCATCTGTGCCCGGATAGAGCGTTCCCTGACGCGGGCCTCGGCCCATGCCTCGGGGTCTTCGGAGAATACGTCGATATGGAAATTCCCGGGACCTTCACGGCTTATCCGAATAATCTCTTCCTTCAGTTTTTTCGACATGGGCGAGCCTTCTATGCTGCCCGTGCGCCAGTCGACGGTGATGTGCCTCGAGTCGGGGATGAGCACGAAGATGCTGCGCTCCGGCCAGTCTTTATAGTCGTGCAGGCGGATGAAGGCGTCTTTATCCACCTTGACCGTGATAGAAAACTGCGCGTCGGTGATGGGCACGCGCACGGCGTTGGCGGTGTCCTCGTTGACGATGAGGTAGAGTTTTGTCTGCGAGGGCGACACCTGGCCGTCGATCGTGACTTTCACTTTCTTGGCGTAGGCTGTTACTGCGCAAAGGATCATGATGGATAGCATTAAGATGTTTCGTTTCATAGTTATGAAATTAGTTCCACAAGTTTAGCCATGTTCTCGGGAATGGGGATGTGCTGCGGACACTTCGAGAGACACTGCTCGCAGCCTATGCACTGCGAGGCCTGCGCCTGCTTGGGGATGGCTTTCTTATAGCCGCTGACATAGGCCTTGTGCAGTTTCTTGTAGTCCTTGGCGGAGTGGTCAACGGGCGGCAGTGTGCCGTCGTTCACCGCGTTGTTGTAGTATTTGAAGTTGCCGGGGATATCGACACCATAGGGGCAGGGCATGCAATAGGCGCAGGTGGTGCAGGGGATGGTGCGATAGGTGGCGAGCGACGCGGCGATGCCTGCGAGCAGTTGGCTCTCGCTGCTGTTGAGTGGGTCAACGGGCGAGCAGGTCTTCACGTTGTCCACCACATGTTCCATCAGGCTCATACCACTGAGGCAGGTGAGCACGTTGGGCTGTGTGCCGAGGTAGCGGAAGGCCCATGAGGCGATGCTGTCGTCGGGGCGGCGTGCCTTGAGCTGTTCCTCGTAGGCACGAGGCAGCTTGGCGAGCTGTCCGCCGCGCAGCGACTCCATGATGACCACCTGCACGCCGCGCTTCTCAGCTTCGGCATAGAGGTAGCTGGCATCGGCATTTCCACCGTTCAGCTGGTGGCCGTAGTCCCAGTCGAGGTAGTTCATCTGTATCTGGCAGAAGTCCCAGTGGTACTCGTCGTTGTGCTCCATGAGCCAGTCGTAGGCGCGCTGGTCGCCGTGATAGGAGAATCCGAGGTTGCGGATGCGGCCTTTCTTGCGTTCCTCGACAAGGAAGTCAATCATGCCGTTATCGACAAATCGCGCCTTGAACGCATCAAAACCGCCCTGTCCCACGTTGTGGAGCAGATAATAGTCGATGACCTCTACGCCGAGTTTCTCGAACGACCGCTCGTACATGGCTTTCGAGCGTTCTGCCGTCCAGTCGTCGCGTCCGAAGTTCGATAGCTTCGTGGCCACCATCCATTTTTCTCTGGGATGCCGTCGCAGGGCGATGCCGGTGGCCTCCTCGCTTCGCCCGCCGTGATAGACGGGAGCCGTGTCGAAGTAGTTGACCCCGTTGGCCAGCGCATAATCGACCATGCGGTTCACCTCGTCCTGGTCGATGCGGCGGTCACGTGAGGGCAGGCGCATCATGCCGAAGCCAAGGATAGACACCTCGTCGCCCGAGTGGCGGTTGCGACGGTAGGTCATCTTGGATGAGGGATGAGGGATGAGGGATGAGGGAGAAGCCCCCCTCAATCCCCCCTGAGGGGGAAGAGGCAAGAGGTGAGAGGATTTGCCAAGCGCGTCAAAGGGAACGATGGTAAGGGCAGCAGTGGATGCCGCTGCGGCACCGAGCCGTTTCAGAAACTCGCGGCGGTTTAAGGATTTTTTGTTAGTCATAATCATTCTTGAGTAAAGCCCCCCATTCTGCACTTGACAGGGCAGAATGGGGGGCTAATTTTACTTGTGTTCGTTGTAGTATTTCACGCCGAGTTCCACGTTTTTCTTCACGGCGTTCGACGAGATGGTGGCACCGGTGACGGCATCGACTTTCTTCGAGTCAATCTTCTTCACGCTCACACCATTCCATTTCTTGAGCATCTGCGTTTTGATTTTCTGGAAATACTGCGGGGTCTCCTTGTTGGGCAGTGCCTCCACTTTTACAATCTTGTCGGCCTTGATGTGGATTTTCAGCGGTGTGGTGCCACGATAGCCTTTCACGCTCTTGCCCAGCTCGGTGGTGTTCACGACGGTAGTGTCGCCCTGCTTGGTCAGGATTTTATCACCGGGCATGGCACTGACGAGCACAAAAGCGGCGATGAGGACTGCGATGGTTTTCCGATTTCTTTTCATTTTGCGTAGTTACTTTATTTTCTCTGTCGCGTGAGATGCGGCCTCCGCGTTGTATTATAACTTTGCAAAAATACGATTTTTCTGCAAAGCCACAAGGAAATATCCGTAATTTTTTTGTTCTTTTAATGATTTTTTACGGATTGGCTTTCTCTCTCCACACCTCTGTCGCGTGAGGCACACGAAGTCTCCTATCCTTATTTACACCAGATGGCGGATGAGCTCCTCACGGTCGCCGGGCAGCATGTCGATGACGGGCAGCTCGATCATGGTGTAGCATCCGGGCTGCTGGCGCAGTGAGGCGCGTGCCACGTTGACCAGCACCTGCGCGGTCAGCGCGGGGTTGTTGATGCTCATGTTGAACTCCAGACGCTGGTTCTGCGTCTTGCCGCTCACACCCTTGCGAACAAGGTGAACGCCATGTCCCATGTCGCGAACGTCATCGACCGACTCCACCTGAAAGACGTGGGTCTCGTCGGAAGCGAAATAGGGATCGGCCTTGATGGCGCGTGTCACCTCGTCGAGCTTCGCGCCGTCCTCCAGCTCCACATAGACCATGCGACGGTGGATGCCCTCGCCCAAAGGAATGGTCATCGACAACGCGTTCTTCACACCGGCTTTCGAGCGCACACAGACCGAGTGACCCATTGACATGCCCGGTCCGAAGTTAGTATAGCTGAGACCTTTCGGAGCGAGGCTCTGCATGAGCGTGCGCACAATGCTGTCCGAGCCCGGATCCCATCCGGCGGCAATGACGCTGACGGTGTCCGTCTGGCGGTTCAGTTCGTTGAGCGTGCGACGATAATCGACGATGCCCGTGTGGATGTCGAACGAGTCAACCGTATTGATGCCTAAGGGCAGAATCTGCCTGGCATATTCCTCGCACGAGCGTGTCGGCGTGGCAAGAATGGCCACATCGACATCCTTCAGCTCACGGATATCCTTCACTACCGCATACGGTGCCAGCTCCTGCGGTTTGTTCTCGTCACCATTGCGGCGCACGATGCCCGCAATCTCGAAGTCGGACGCAGCTTCCAGTGCCTCCACCGTGTAGCGTCCGATGTTGCCGTAACCCACTACGGCAGCCCTGATTTTCTTTGTCATAGTTCCTGTCTTTTTGGTCGTTTACAATCTTTCTCGGTTGGCAAAATTACAAAAAAACACCGAAACGGCATGAAAAAATAAAGAAAAAATGGGGCGGAATGCAATAAATACGGAAAAATGCACGTTAATTGAAACGTATATATACAAAATTGTCAAGATGATTGAATACATCAAAGGCGAGTTGACCGAGCTCACTCCCGCCCTGGCTGTTGTCGAAACAGCAGGCATTGGCTATGCGCTCAACATTTCGCTCACCACCTACGCGGCCATACAAGGCCGGAAAGACGTTCGGCTCTACGTGCACGAGGCTCTCGTCACCGGTGGCCGCGACGACTCGTTCACGCTCTACGGCTTTGCCGACAAGCAAGAGCGCGAGCTCTACCGTCTGCTCATTACCGTGAGCGGCGTGGGAGCCAACACGGCGCGGATGATACTCTCGTCGGCATCGCCCAACGAACTTTGCGGGGCCATCGCCAACGCCGACGAGCGGATGCTCAAAGGCGTGAAAGGCATCGGTCTGAAGACGGCTCAGCGTATCATTGTCGATTTGAAAGACAAGATTGTCAGTCTCGGCATCGCCACCGAGATTCCCGCAAGCGGACAGCATCAGCCCGCCATCAACCAGAGCGTGCGTGACGAGGCCGTCTCGGCACTCACCATGCTCGGGTTCTCGCCCGCTCCGTCGGCAAAGGTGGTAACGGCTATTCTACAGGAACAGCCCGATATGCCTGTAGAGCAAGTCGTGAAGCTGGCATTGAAGCAAATAAAGTAAAGTCGCATAACTCCGGATGAAGAAAAGAAAGCATATCCTATCGCTGCTTATCGCGATGTTCGCCATCAGTGTGGCGGGCTATGCTTTCATTGTGCCTTACCGCTTCATCGGGAAATCCCATGCCGAGGAACAGCGTAGCACGGCGAAGTCAACCGCTTCCCGTTCACTTTCCTCTCAGCCCCCTCCCGACCTCCCCCCGAAGGGGAGGGGTCTCTCCCCTCTTCCCTCTCAAGTTGATCTCCCCCCCGATACCACCATCAACGCGCAGGCCATCATCGACGAGGACGAGGATATTCCCGACTCGCTGCTCAATCCGCGCTGGCGCATACAGCGCACCTGGCCCATCACTTTCGACGACCTGCGGCAAGGTGCCGCCGACCTGCAGCGACCCGAGAACATGCAGCAGACCGTTGTCTATAACGACACCATCGACCGCTACATCTTCGGCTCGAAAATCGGCAACAGCTATATCAGCGCACCCGTCATGATGGATGGTACAGAGTATCTGCGATGGAGCGAGCGCAACTCGTTCCGCGATTTTTTCCGCAAGAAGAACGACGAGATTTATCAGGCCAAGGGCAAAGAGAAGTTCGACTTCACCGACATGCACTTCGAGCTCGGACCGGCAGAAAAAATCTTCGGCCCGGGCGGTGTGCGCATCAAGACTCAGGGAACAGCAGAGTTGAAGTTCGGCGCCACGCTCAAGAATATCGACAACCCCTCGCTCCCCATCCGCAACCGTAAAACCACCACCATCGACTTCGACGAGAAAATCAACTTGAACGTCAACGGAAAAGTCGGCGACAAGGTGAACATGAACCTCAACTACAACACCGACGCCACCTTCGAGTTCGACGCACAGAGCATGAAACTCAAATACGACGGTAAGGAAGACGAGATCATCAAGCTCGTCGAGGGCGGAAACATATCGTTCCCCTCAAATTCGTCGCTCATAAAAGGCGCGTCGTCGCTTTTCGGTCTGCGCACCGACATGCAGTTCGGCAAATTGAAGCTGCAACTTGTGGCCTCGCAGAAGAAGTCGAACACCAAGAGCGTAGGCTCGAAAGGCGGTGTGCAGTTCACCCCGTTCGAGATCGATGTGGCCGACTATGAGGAAAACCGCCACTTCTTCCTCTCGCAATATTTCCGCGACCGCTACGAGGCCGGCATGAAACAACTGCCGAACCTCACTACCGGTATCAAGATTAATCGTGTGGAAGTGTGGGTGACCAACAAGACGGGAACCACGCAGAACACTCGAAACATCGTTGCCCTGACCGACCTCGGCGAGAACACGAAGGTATCTAATCCGCGCTGGACGACCACCGGCTCTCCCGTTCCCAGCAATGCCGCCAACAGCGAGTACTCCGAGATGGTGAATACCTATGGCTCCGCCCGCGACATTGATCAGGTCTCGACCACCCTCGACGGTATCGGTCTTGTCGGCGGAAGCGACTACGAGAAGCTCGAGAGTGCCCGGTTGCTCAGTCCTTCGGAATACAAGGTGAACACTGCCCTCGGCTATATCTCGCTCAAGACCTTGCAGACCGACCAGGTGCTGGCCGTGGCCTACGAATACACCTACGGCGGCCGCACCTATCAAGTGGGTGAGTTCGCCTCAGACCAGACTGCCGTGAGCCAGTCGCTCTTCGTCAAGTCGCTCAAGAACACCAGCAACAACCCGCAGCAGGGCAACTGGGATCTGATGATGAAGAACGTCTATTATCTGGCCGAGTCGGTGCAGAGAGACAAGTTCCGTCTCGACGTGAAGTTCCAGAGCGATACCGCCGGAGTCTATCTGACCTATATTCCCGAGCCGCAGGTGAAAGACCAGCCGCTCATCCGTGTACTCGGTGCCGACCGCCTCGACAACAACATGAAGGCACACCCCAACGGCTATTTCGACTATGTCGATGGCTATACCGTTTCGGGCGGCCGCATCTTCTTCCCGCAGCCCGAGCCTTTCGGCGAGAACCTCTATCAGACACTCGTCAGCAAGGGAGTTTCCGCCGACCGCGCCGAGCGTTATGCCTTCACCGAGCTTTACGACTCTACGAAGACCGTGGCCAAGCAGATAGCCGAGAAAGACAAATACGTGCTCATGGGACAGTTCCGGGGCTCGTCGGCCAACGTTATCTCCCTCGGTGCCTACAACGTACCGCAGGGGTCGGTGGTTGTTACGGCCGGCGGTGTCACCCTGACCGAGGGATCCGACTATACTGTGGACTACAATGCCGGCGAGGTGACCATTCTCAACCAAAGCATCATCGACGCGGGAACAGCCGTGAACGTCTCGCTCGAGAGCAACACCGACTACTCGCAGACGCGAAAGACCATGTTCGGACTCAACTGGGAGTATAACTTTACCAAGAACTTCCAGATGAGTGGTACGTTCCAGCACTTGATGGAGCAGGCACTCACCACCAAGGTGGCCATGGGTGCCGAGCCGTTGAACAATACGCTGTGGGGTGTGAACCTCAATTGGAAGAAAGAAAGCCAGTGGCTTACGAACGTGCTCGACAAACTACCCGGCCTGCACCTGACGCAGCCCTCGCAGATATCCTTCACTGGCGAGTTTGCCCAGCTTATTGCCGGTCAGAGCAGGGGCACGCAGGACAATGCCTCGTATATTGACGACTTTGAAAATACCGAGAGTTCCATCGAGGTGTCAACACCGGCAGCTTGGATTATCTCGAGCGTACCAACAATGTTCAGCGAATACAAGGACAAGACCGGTCTGACCAGCGGCTTCAACCGTTCGCTCATGTCGTGGTACACCATCGATCCGCTCTTCACCCGTCGCTCGTCGTCGCTTACCCCAGGGCACATCAAGAGCGACCTTAATCAGCTTTCCAACCACTATGTGCGTGAGGTCTATGTGCGTGAGCTTTTCCCTAACCGCGACCAGGCCAGCTACAGCGGCACGACCAGCACCATTCCTGTGTTCAACATCGCCTACTATCCCAACGAGCGCGGCCCCTATAACTTCAATCCCGACCTCAACAGCGACGGCACGCTCAACAACCCCGAGCGCCACTGGGGCGGTATGATGCGCAAGCTCGACACCAACGACTTCGAGGCCGCCAACATTGAATACATCGAGTTCTGGATGCTCGACCCGTTCATCTACACCGCCCGTGAGGGAAAGGCAGGCGAGTATGGCGGCGACTTCTACATCAACCTCGGCGAGATGAGCGAGGACATCCTGCGCGACGGCAAGAAATTCCACGAGAGCGGTATGGCAGTCGATGGTTCTACCAACTATACCTATACGCAGTGGGGCAAGATACCGTATCAGGCCACTGTCACCTATGCCTTTGCCACCACCAGCGGATCACGGGCTAAGCAGGACGTGGGCTTCAATGGTCTGACCGACGAGGAAGAACAGCAGTTCGAGAGCTACCAGGACTTCCTTACCTCGATACAGGGCAAGGTGAGTCAGGCCGTGTTCGACTCCATCATGAGCGACCCGGCCAACGACAACTATCACTACTTCCGTGGTCGCGACTACGACGAGATGCGGGCATCCATCCTCCGTCGCTACAAGTACATCAACAACCCGCAAGGCAACTCACCCGACAGCGAGACCCGCAGCGAGGGCTATGACACCTCGTATAAGACCATGCCCGACGTGGAGGACATCAACCAGGACTACACGCTCAACGAGTACGAGAAATACTTCCAGTATCACGTATCGATACGCCCCGAGGATCTGGTTGTTGGCCAGAACTACATCGTTGATAAGCGTGTCACCTCACCCACGTTGCGCAACGGTGAGCGCGAGGAGGTCACGTGGTATCAGTTCCGCATTCCGCTCCGCGACTTCGATGAGCGCGTAGGTGCTATCACCGACTTTACCAGCATCCGCTTCATGCGTATGTTCCTGACGGGGTTCAAGAATCCCATCGTGCTCCGCTTCGGCACCTTCGAGCTGGTGCGTGGCGAGTGGCGCGTTTACGAGCAGAACCTCGACAACTCGGCCACGCAGTCGGGAAAGATGACCGTCAGTGCCGTCAATATCGAAGAGAACAACGACAAGACCCCCGTCAACTACACGCTTCCTCCTGGCATCCGCCGCGCATTGGATCCCTCACAGCCCCAGCTTGTGGAGAACAACGAGCAGGCACTCAACTTCACCGTGACCGACCTCGGCACGGGCGAGTCGAAGGCGGTGTATAAAAACACTTCGCTCGACCTGCGCCAGTATAAGCGCCTGCAGATGTTCGTCCATGCCAACGCCATGGAGCAGAACGTCACCGACCTGCGCGACGACCAGTTGGCCGTCTTCATCCGCTTCGGCAGCGACTACAAGAGCAACTTCTACGAGTACGAGATACCGCTGAAGCTCACCGAGCCCGGCCGCTACGACACCTATTCGCTGGCAGGCTGCCGTGCCGTGTGGCCCGAGGAGAACATGCTCGACATTGCCCTCGGCGAGTTCACCGCGCTGAAGAAAGCCCGCAACAAGGCCAAGACCGAGGGCACTGCGTCCTACAACCGTCTTTATTCCGCTTACAGCGAGGAGCGGCCCGGCAACCGTATCAGCATCATGGGCAACCCGTCGCTCGGCGAGGTGAAGACCATGATTGTGGGTGTGCGCAACAAGTCGGGCGAGCCGAAAAGCGGCGAGGTATGGGTCAACGAGCTGCGACTGAAGGAATACAACAACTCCGGAGGCTGGGCCGCTCAGGGTAACTTCAATGTGCAGCTGTCCGACTTCGGTACTGTTAACGTGCAAGGCCGCTATATGACCGAGGGCTTCGGCGGACTCGAGGAGGGTGTCTCGCAACGCTCCACCGACAACTACAAGACCTATAGCGTGACGACCAGCCTCGAATTGGGCAAGTTCTTCCCCGACAAGGCCAAGGTCACCGCACCCCTCTACTACTCCATCACGAAAGAGGAGACCAGTCCGAAGTATAATCCGCTTGACACCGACATGGAGCTGAAGGATGCCCTTGATGCCGTGGATGCCCACGAGCGCGACTCTATCGAGTCCATCGCCGTGACGAAGACCACCAACCGCAACTTCTCGCTCTCCAACGTGCGCGTCGGCATACAGGCCAACAAGCGGCATCCCATGCCCTTCGACCCTGCCAACTTCTCCTTCTCCTATAGCCACTCCCACCGCTTCACCAGCGGCGAGACCACCGTCTATGAGAAGGAAGACAACTGGCGTGGCTCCATGAACTACTCATGGACACCTGTCTATAAGCCGTTCGAGCCGTTCAAAAAAATGATCAAGTCGAAGTCGAAGTGGTTTGAAATACTCAAACGCTTCGGACTCAACTGGCTGCCGCAGAACGTGGCGTTCAACTCCGACATCACCCGCAGCTACTATGAGTTGCAGGAGCGCGACATGGAAGACCTCGGCGGCTCGACCCTCCCGCTGACCTTCAGCGAGCAGTTCCTGTGGAACCGCGATTTCTCACTTCGCTGGGATCTCACGAAGAACCTCCACTTGAACTTCCAGAGTGCCACGCACGCCGAGATAGAAGAGCCCTACACCCCAGTCAACAAAGACCTCTATGCCGACCGCTACTCCGCATGGAAAGACTCGGTGAAGACGAGCATCATGCACTTCGGTGTGCCCCTCGACTACAACCAGACCTTCACCGCCAGCTACCAGTTGCCGCTCAATCTCATCCCCATCTTCGACTGGGTGAACGCCGACGCCAGCTACAACTCCACCTACAACTGGATTCGCGGCACCGACCTCGAGGACGGCACGTCGCTCGGCAACACCATCAACAACAACCGCACCCTCAACATCAACGGCAACTTCAACCTTGAGCGGTTCTATAACCACGTGCCCTTCCTCAAGAAGACCAACGAGCGGTTTGCCAAGGAGCCGAAGGCCAACAGCCAGACCAACCGCAATGCGCAGAACCTGAAGAAGAGCGCGAAGGACAAGAAGACCGACGGTAAGGACGGTAAGGACGGCAAGGACGCGAAAGATGCGAAAGCCACGAAACAGGCTGACGCGCAGAAGCAGGCACTGCCCAAGAACAAGAAGAGCTTTGAGCAGGAGATTACTCTCCTGCCCGACACCGCCATCAAGGTCAGTCACGGTAAAAAGACAAAACGCTTTGTGCTCACCGCCAAGACCGAGGACGGCAAGCCCTACAAGTTGAAATACAAGAAGGTTGACGACAACACCATTGTCGTCCGTATGCCTAAGAAAGCCATGAAAGCCATGGAGCAGGCCGCTCTGCAAGAGGAGGGCAGCGACAGCACGGCAGTGGGCAAGAAGCTCTCTGTGCGTCGCAACCGCAAGGCCTCCTCCAAAAGCCTCCCCCAGCCCCTCCAGAAGGAGGGGAGCAAGGAAGCTCCCACGACTGCAGCCCAGGGCGACGAACCCTTCCCCCAGGGGGAGCCGGAGGGGGCCGCCGACATGAAGGATATTGCCCAAGCCGCTCCCCAGGGCGGAGAGCCTGATGCTGAAAAGGGCGATGACCCTGCTGACGACAAGGCCGCCGACAAGAAGAAGGGCAAGAAAGCCCGGAAGAAAGAGGCTCACGACCAGCTCATGGCCAAGATAGAACCTTTGAAGCTGAAGCTCACCCTCACGCCGAAGGAACCCCTCGACGAGAAAGGCTGGTATCGCACCTCGCAGTCCATTGCCCGTTTCCTCATGATGGCGCGCAACGTCAGCATCAGCTACCGCAACCAGTACTCCATGTCGCTGCCGGGATTCATGCCCACCATCGGCGACGGTTTCGGACAGACACGCTCCTACGGACCCATGTCGCCCGGACTCGACTTCGCCTTCGGCTTCTCCGGCGACAGCTACATCGAGCGGGCACGCGACAACCACTGGCTGCTCGTGAGCGACTCCATCGCCACGCCTGCCACCACCAACCAGACCGAGGACTTGCAGTTGCGCATGACCCTCGAACCCGTGCGCAACCTGAAGATCGACCTCAATGCCTCGCGCACCGAGACCATCGGCAAGAGCATACAATACATGTACGAGGGCAACCCCACCACGCAGACGGGAACCTTCACCATGACCACCATCTCCATCGGTACCGCCTTCAGCAGCACTGGCAACGCCAATAACGGCTACCACTCGCCCGCGTTCGAGAAGTTCTGCAACTCGCTCGAGGGCTTCCGTCAGCGCGTCGAGGACCGCTATGCCGGCGCACGCTATCCGCAGAACTCCACCTTCGCCGGTGAGACCTTCAACCCCGAGAACGGCAGCGTGAACCCCTATTCGGCCGATGTCATGGTGCCCGCTTTCCTCTCCACCTACACCTCCATCGGCGGCAAGTCGCTCGAGCTGTTCCCCGCACTTACGCGCCTGCTGCCCAACTGGACCGTGCGCTACAGCGGACTGTCGAAGCTGCCTTGGTTCCGCGACGTGTTCAAGTCGTTCAACATTAACCATGCCTACAAGTCCATTTTCGCCATAGGCTCCTACAGCACCTTCAGCACCTTCCAGGAACTCATGAGGTCCGGGCTCGGCTTCATCACCGATGCCGCCACCGGCAACCCGCTGCCCTCGTCGATGTACAACATCTCCACCGTCAGCATCAACGAGGCCTTCTCGCCCCTCATCGGCATCGACATGACCTTCAACAACGGCCTCACCGCCAAGCTCGAGTACCGCACTACCCGCGTGCTCAACCTCTCCATGACCAGCGTGCAGATCAACGAGGCTACCTCCAACGACTGGGTCATCGGCGCAGGCTATAAGATCAACGACTTCAACTTCTTCGGCCTCGGCCAGCGCAACCACCGCGCCGTGAAGAAAAAGAAAGGCACCGACGACGAGCAGAACAAGGCTGCCGCCACCACACAGAACCGCAAGAGCGGCGTGAACCGCGACCTCAACCTGCGACTCGACATCTCCCTGCGCAAGCAGGCCGCCATCACCCGCGACATCGCCTCGATGACCTCGGCCGCCTCCAGTGGCAACACCGCCTTCAAACTCTCCTTCATGGCCGACTACACCCTGTCGAAGCTACTCACCATGAGCTTCTACTACGACCGCCAGACCAACACCCCGCTGCTCTCCTCAAGCAGCTATCCCACCACCACACAAGACTTCGGCCTCTCCTTGAAGTTCTCCCTCACAAGGTAACCGGTGTCTTTCTGGCGTTTTTTGGAAAAATTAACCATTTTGGGGTGGTGAAGTGTTAACGACTTCAGCCGACCTCCACCTTCATTCTACGCGAGTGAAAGATATATGTTTCATCGGATGAGGGATGAAAGATGAGAGATGAGGGTTTGAGAGAGCAGCCAAACATATATGTTTCACCTCGTAAAAGACCGTCTTTTGGAGCACGAAAGACCATCTTTTGCATGGTGAAAGCTTAGCTTTCAGAGACGAAACACCTATCTTTCGCAAAACAACTTGTAAGTCCTATGACTTATACAAGGCTTATACGGCTTATTATCAGCGCGTTGGCTAAAATCAAAGAAACTCGCCATAATTGCGTTTTTTCCGACTGCGAGGAAAATTTTTTGAAACGATGCCCTTCTCCATGTTAAATGGCATGCGACAAAAGTAAAAAAAATGTAAAATTCCTCTCAATTTCAATCTTTTTCTCGGCTCCATTTTTGCAATAATAAAAATATCAGGCATAAAATTTGCAGAATACAAATAATCTTCTTACCTTTGCCTTTTATAAGCTAAACTGTGAAGTTTCAATAAGGCTGACAACATCGTTAAACATACAAAAATAATAATTAATAATTACCATTATGCGGAAAATCTATCTTATTACCCTTGCCCTCGCTGCATTCACGATGCAACAGCTCAGGGCACAAAACAACTGGATGGCCTCGCTGCCAGACAATGTCTACATCTCGCAGATTCTCATCCCGGGAGCACACGATGCCGCCACGTCTGGGATGACGTTAAGCATTAACAAGACACAGAGCAAGACCATTTCCGAACAGTGGGATGCCGGCGTGCGGGCCTTCGACCTCCGACCGAAAAAGGACGGCACAATCTATCACAGTTCTTTTTCTACTGGCATTACGTTGAGTCAGGCTCTCGGTTATCTGAAAACCAAGCTTCAGGCCAATACAAGTGAGTTTGCCATCGTCCTCATGCGCAACGAGAGCGACGGAGGCTCAACTGAAAGTGGATGGCAATCTGCCATTAAAACCATTCTGGATTCGTATGATGATGTACTGGTAGACTGGAATGTCAATCTGAGGCTTAGCGACGTGCGCGGCAAGATACTCATTCTGACCCGCGACGAGGTTGCCGATACCAAGGCTGTGACTGTAGGGGGGTGGGCAGACAACGCTACCCACGCCGTAACCTCAATCGGTAGCGACGATCACTTCCGGCTCGTCTTTCAGGATCTCTACAGTGATGGCGCATCAAATGCCAAGAAAACCGCCATCACGGATTTGCTGGACGAGTCGATGACCATTCACAACCCCTTCCGTCTGTACCTTAACTTTACTTCCGCCTCTGGATCCTTGACGACAACACCTGCCAGCCATGCCCCTACACTGAACAAGCATGCCTGCGACTATCTCGACGGTTGCTCTGGTCATCCTACTGGCATCATCATGATGGACTATGCAGGCGACGGGAATGGCAGTGGTCACTATGGTGCCTCGTTAGTGGCGAAGATTATTGCCAACAACAACAGCAAGCTGACCGCCAACTTCAGCGGCTCCGCAGGGGAGTACTTCTTGCAGAACGTGGAGACGGGTCTGTGGTTGCAGGGCAACACGGCCAGGACCACGACCGGCCGCAACGGATGGAACACGGCAGCCAATATGGGATCGTATGGCCGCCCTTTCCTGCTCCAGAATCCCGATGCCGACGGCTGGACGCTGAACTCGCAGGCAGGACCGAATGCAATGGGGTGTAACTATGGCGATGCCAATATGCTCTACCTTGATGGAAGTCTCGGAGATACGCGCTGGAAGATAACAGGAACAAAAGAGGCAGCTCACATGAATGCCTACTGGGACCGTTGGCTCAGCGTGGACGGCAACAACCGGGCCTCCCACGATTCCTCGGCAAAGGACACCTGGAAGCTGTGGACACGCCAAGAACGGTTGGATGCCTTAAGCGAAGCCACGGAGCAAAATCCTATCGACGTGACCTGGCTGATGGTAAACCCCGAGCTGATGAACAACGACCATATCACCCCGCAGTGGACTGTAAGCCGCTCTGGTGGCGATCAAGGCTGGCGAGACGGCTTCCGCCCCAACCGCATATTTGAGACGTGGAGCTTCACCAGTCTCGACTTCTACCAGACTATTACCGTACCCAACGGCAAATACAGGGTACGAGCCCATGCCTATTACAGTCCCACAGGACTGGGCGGCACAAACATGGATGGTTATAACGATTATGTGGCCAACGGACAAAATACGGTAAAGGCTGTGCTCTATGCCAACAGCGAACAGGTGACACTGCCAAGCATCTACTCCTTCGTCAACGACACGCAAGAAGCAGACTATACCAATCGCAATCTGGGAAGTGGCGTGAACATAATCGATGGTACATGGCAAGCTGCCCGGGCTATGGGCGAAGGCGACCACGATGGCAACGAAGTGTATCAGACTGACTGGCTACGCGTGGATGTGGCCACAGGCTCTTTGCGCCTCGGCATCAAGAACACCGACGGAAATCCGTCAAGCAACTGGGTCCTCATCGGCAACTTCTCGTTAGAGTATTTAGGTCCACTGGACAA
>JAFRZC010000213.1 GCA_017442765.1 Prevotella sp.
CGAAGTGACCGCCTACCAGTATATCTCCGAGACCTATGCCGCCAAAGGCGATGAGGACAAGGCTATCGAATTTGCCAAGATGTATATGGACAAGAAGACCGATGCCTCCCCGTCAGACTATAGCAAGATGGCAAACATCTACATGCAGAAAGCCGAGAAGGGCATCGACAAGGAAGCTAACTTCGCCAAGGGTGCCGAGGTGTTCGAGAGCATGGCCGCCAAGTTCCCCACCATCGCAGCCTATCCCTACCTGCAGATTGGCAACTGGGCACTCGTCCTCGACCTTAACGACGAGTGCGTGAAGCCCTATGAGAAAGTGGTCTCGATGCTGTCTGGCAAGAGTAATCTCGACAGCGATGAGCAGGGCTATCTCAAGGAAGCCTACAGCCGCCTCGGACTCTACTACTGGAGTGTCAAGGACGACCTCGAGGCAGCCAAGCCCTACTTCCAGAAAGTCTATGACATGGACCCCACCGACGAGAATGCCAAACGAGCCTTGGGCATCGGTATCGAAGAAGAGGGTGGAGAATAATAACGTAATATCGTAATAACGTAATAACGTAAAAAATAACACTACAAAGCGGCATCCCCGAATGGAGATGCCGCTTTTTGCTTTCTTTCCCCCAACGTGTATGATGAGGGAGACAATCCTTTACGGAAGGCTGATGGCCTCAGACGGACATACGTCGGCGCAAGTGCCGCACTCCGTACAAGCGTCGGGGTCAATGGAATAACGTTCGCCCTCAGAGATAGCTCCAACGGGGCATTCGTCGATACAAGTACCGCAAGCGATACAGTCTTCACCAATTACATAAGCCATAATGTTTTCCTTTCTTATTCTTTAATTGTTATTGTACCTATTTATATGCGGTGCAAAGATAATACTTTTATTTGAAATACCTACAAATGAGTATAACTTTTTCACTTTTTAACATTTTCCTCTCCGCCCGCAGCGACAATATACAATTCAACTTTTCACCCTTCCGATACAATAAGACGCAGGAATTTGCGTTAATATGAATAGACATGAGAAAAATCATAACCCTCATCGTGGTATGTGCCTGCTGCCTTAGCGCGATGGCACAAATGGACCGTAAAGTACAGAACCGGCCCTATACCGACCTGCGGCCCTTCCATTTTGGCGTGGTCGTCGGCACCCATCTGCAAGACATAGAATTTCTTAACACCGGTCCGCAAACCATTACTGATGAAGACGGTACCACCTACGAATCGCTCGTCACCTGCGACCAGGACCGCTGGGACCCGGGGTTCACCGTAGGTGTGCTTGGCGAATTCCGTCTTAGCCAGCACTTCCAGTTCCGCGTGGCACCCGCCATGTACTTCGGCACCCGGCACATCACCTTCCACAACTTCAAGTCTGTTGACCCCGAAGGTACAGTTCGCGAGCAACATCAGGATCTTAAGACGGCCTACATCTCCGCCGCCCTCGACCTCATCTTCGCCGCACCGCGTTTCAACAATCATCGCCCCTATCTCATGGCCGGCCTCAACCCCATGATTAACCTCAGTGGCAAGGACGACGACTACATCAAACTGAAGCGCACCGACCTCTATGCCGAGTTCGGCATGGGCTGCGACTTCTACCTCCCCTTCTTCAAGCTCCGCCCCGAACTGAAGTTCATGTATAGCCTCAGCAGCGCGCTGGAGACCGGTCGCGCCGACAAGATTCGCGACAAGTCAAGGTTGCCCTACATGCAATCCGTCAGCGAAGGCCACACCAAAATCATTACTCTCTCCTTCCACTTCGAGTAATCAACAGCACCAACCACAATCATCATTTGTTCCACAAAAGAAGCCCAATAGCTGTAGTTTCAACAGCGAAAACAGGCCGTATTTACTGCAAAAACTACCAGTACATGCCACAAAAACTACCAGTTTCACTTGTCGGTACTCATCTGAAACTCCCTTAACTCCTTTAACTACCTTAACACCTTTAACTCCCTTAACCACCTCAGTTTGCTATATCTGGATAAGAAAACCCCACAGGGATGTCAGACCACAGGCAGGGGTTCCGCTATCGCTCCACCGTAGAGATGTCACAATGTGGCGTCTCTACATACAGTTCTACCGTCCTTTCAGGACTGTCCTTATCCCGAACAGGGGTAAAATTTGCGAGAGAGGGAGAAAATCAGCAGAAGAATTACATTTTTATTGCGTATTCCTCAATTTTCTCAGAAATAATATCATTGCCAAAAAGAAACGATATGAGTAAAATGTCAATCCGGTTTTATAAAGACCATAGGGTACGTGCTGTATGGGACAAAGAGAACAATCATTGGTGGTTCTCGCTACTTGACATCGTAGGGGCCATCAACCAGCAAGATGACCATGAGAAGAACCGCAACTACAGGAAGTATCTGAAGGCCAACTTGCGGAAAGAACAAAGCGAGGTGTTTGGCAACACTACCCAACAGAAATTGACAACAACTGACGGAAAGAAATAACGAACCGATGCTCTTATTCGGTGGGCTGGATGTCGAGGGCGATGACGCTTCCAGTGACGGTGTCGAGCTTGACGCGAGTAAGCATTTTTCCCTTGAACAAATTACCGCTGAGGTTTTCGGTCTGGCCGAACTGAGCTACATAGAGCTCTTGCTCAAGGAGCTGTTCCTTTGCCGTGCAAAGGGTTATCTTGACTTTTCCTGGAAGATTCACAATGAGTCCGATATCGTCTTTTGCTTTGTTCTTCCCCAAGGGCAGCAGCCGTTGGTTTTTCTCATCCTCGGGAAGAGTCTCTGGCAAAGACTTCAACTGTTTCAAGTCCTCAATCTTGATGTAATAAGGCTCGCCTACGAGGTCGTCGGCACTGGTGAGTCCCAATCGCTTGGAGAAACGGAAGGCAATGTCTTCTTCTTTTCCCTGCTGGGGGGTATAGCTGACGGTGGCTTCATAGGTCTCACTCGTCTCCTCACCGTCGAACAACTGTCGCAGGGCTTTCTCTTGTGTATCGAGCCGAGAAAGCATGGTTCTTAGTTGGTCGCCGTCTTTGGGCATAAACTCTGCCTCGCCGCGTTCGAGCTGGTTGCGCGACTCGCGAATAGCGTAGATTTCCTTAGCCACAAGCTCGGCCAGCTTGGCGTTGCTGCCTGCGGCAAGCATCTCTTCTGTGAAATAGTCTCTGGGGTTGAGTTTGACGGGCTTGAGAAGCCGGTTAGGTTTGGGCGTGATATCGAGAACTGGCAGCACCTGATAGTTGACATGCGTGAGTAGTCCGCTTTTTTCGCGCTGCAAGCTGATGATGGTATGTTTCTTGTCAACAGTAACAGTGTATTGTTTCGTGGTATCGACCTCGCCGACGGTTTGCATCTTGACATCGAGGATGCGATAGGTGGTCTCATCGGTGTTTCTTACGGGCTTTTTCAGATAGCGGTCGGAGTAGATAGCCAGCTCACCAGCGGTGAACGTGGTCTTCTCTATTTGCA
>JAFRZC010000214.1 GCA_017442765.1 Prevotella sp.
GGCCATCATGGCCGACAGGATGAGCTGCACATAGACCACGTCGAAAGGTATGACATACTCTGAGAACAGCAAGGCCAACACGGTGAGCCCAAGGCCATAGCCGAGTATCAGACGCACAGGGCGGCGGTCTTTCTGATAGACATAAATCATGCCCGCCGTGAACACCTGCACGAGCAGTAGCACGGTGAACTTCCCAACGGAGGTGGGCGTGTCCCATAGCGTGACGGCCTCGTACTTGATGCCGATGACAAAATAGGCTATCATTGCCACGCCTGTAAACAAGATGCTTCCAGGCATTCCCTCGCGATAGAACATGAGCAGGAACGAGAGATAGACGAGTGCCGAGCCGGTTTCGCGCTGGCCGATGATGCACAGTATGGGCAGGACGACAATGCCTGCCGCCATGAAAAGGTCTTTCCACTTATGAATATTGAAGCCGTAGGTGCTCATCAGCTTGGCGATAGCCAGGGCGGTGGCAAACTTGGCAAACTCGGCGGGCTGCAGTCGCACGGGGCCGAGCACGAGCCACGAGTGGGAGCCCTTGATGTCGTGGGCAAGGAAGATGGTGGCGATGAGCAGAAGGATGAGGAGGCCATAAATGATGTAGGCGAGGGCATCGAACAGCCGGTCGTCGGTCATGAGCAGCACGAAGCCGAGACAAACAGACGTGCCTATCCACACAATCTGCATGCCAGAACGGGTGTCGAGGCTGAAGATATCGGGACTGTCGAACGAGTAGGTCGCTCCGCATACGCTGAGCCAGCCGAATGCCAGCAGCATCAAGTAGATGACGATGGTCCACCAGTCGAGCGACTGCAATACGCCGGGTTGTTTATCTGCTTGCGGTGCCATACGAGATGTGTCTGCTTTGGAACGACCGGGCCTGACCTTCCGACCCCGCCGAGAGTTTCCCGTTGATATACTGTTCCATCATCAGTCCGCCGATGGGTACGGCATAGGTTGCGCCGAATCCGCCGTTCTCCACATAGACGGCAATGGCAATCTTGGGATTGTCCATCGGTGCGAAGCCCATGAAGACGGAGTGGTCCTGCCCTCGGTTCTGCGCCGTGCCGGTCTTGCCGCAGATGGCATAATCGCTGCGGTTCATGCGGTGGCACGTACCTCCCAGCACCGACGAGCGCATGCCCTTTGCGACAGCCTCGTAGGCTTCGCGCTTGGCCTTGGTGTAGTGCTTTTCCTTATACTTGGCATCGAGCTTTCCACCCTTTACCTCCTTCACCACATGGGGAATGATGTAATAGCCGCGGTTGGCAATGGTAGCACCGAGATTGGCGATTTGAAGCGGCGTGAGCGTGACCTCGCCCTGTCCTATCGCGATGCTGACCACAGACAGACCGCTCCATGAGTGGCCGTTCTTCGAGAAGGCTTTTTCATAATACTCGGCGTTGGGTATCATGCCGCGCTTCTCGCCGGGCAGGTCGGTCTCGAGTTTATAGCCGAATCCCATACTCTTCATGTAGTCGCGCCACGTGTTCATGGCCTCGTTCTGCGTCTTGTAATGGGTACGATTGGAGAGCATGTGGTAGAGTCCCCAGCAGAAATAGCCGTTGCACGAGGTGCTGATGGCGTAGTTCAAGGCCAAGGGTGAGCCGTGGCCGTGGCAACCCACCTTCATGCCTTTATGGATGAAGCCGCGATGACAGGGATATTGCGTCTGTTCGTTGATGATGCCCTCGGTCAGGAAGGTGAGTGCCTGCGAGGTCTTGAACGTAGAGCCCGGGGGATAGGTGCCCATGATGGCACGGTTGAGCAGGGGCTTCATGGGATTTTTCTGCAACTCGCGCTGATTCTTTCCTCGCTGACGACCCTCCATCGTGCGCGGGTCGTAGGTGGGCGACGACACCATACAGAGTATCTCGCCCGTGGCAGGCTCAATGGCGACGATGCTACCGAGCTTGCCCTCCATGAGCCGCTCGCCAAGAGCCTGGAGGTCGAGGTCGATGCTCAGCGTAAGGTCTTTCCCTGGAACGGGCAGGTGGTCGTAGGCACCGTCCATATATTTGCCCTTGATGCGTCCATGCGCGTCGCGAAGGAGCATCTGTATGCCCTTCTCCCCACGCAGGACCTCCTCATAAGAGCGCTCGACACCTTGTTTGCCGATATAGTCGCCAGGCTGGTAGTAGTCGTTGTTCTCGATGTCTTGCGGCGAGACCTCAGCCACGTCGCCCAGGATGTGTGCGGCGTATGGATACTGATAGCGGCGGATGCTTCGCTTCTGCACATAGAAGCCGGGAAACCGGAAGGCTTTCTCCTGAAACACACTGAACTCCTTGTCGCTCAACTGACTCATAAACAGCTGCTGCGTATAGCGCGAGTAGCCCGGGTTTTTTGAGCGGTCTTTTATGTCTTTCATCCGCTGAACAAAGTACTCCTTCGTGATGTTCAGCGTGTTGCAGAATTCCATTGTATCGAGACGGCCGCTCTCCTCGTTCATCACCACCATGATATCGTAGGCAGGCTGGTTATAGACCAGCAACTTACCATTACGATCGGTGATAACGCCACGCGAAGGAAATTCCACTTTTCTCAGAAAGGCATTCGAGTCAGCATTTTTCTTATAGTCGTCGCTGAGAAGCTGAAGCATGAGCAGACGAATGATATAGGTGACCACAATCACTACGGCCACCCCACCTATCACATATTTGCGATCCTCAAGCTCCAAGTCTTTTTTCATCTCAGCGTTTTCTTATGGTTTCCATTACCCATAGCAACAAAACAGTGATGAGCGTGCTGCCTCCGATGCACATGAGCCAACTTCTCCAATTGAAAAAGCTGAATGCCTCGAGCGAATAGAACGCCACACAATAGATGAACACCAGCAGCAGGGAGTAACAGATGTATTTCAGAACACCCAGCGAGCGCATTGACGGCACCAAGTCTTCATCGTTCTCACGCTGAATGAATGCTTCGAGCATATATGGTTGCAGGCACCCGACGAGCGTCATCGATGCCGCCGACATTCCCGGCGTGTTGGAGAAAGTATCGAGACTGAGACCCAGCGCAAAACTCCATGCCATAATGGCCCATTTCGGATAGTTGCGCTGAAAGAAAATGACCATCATGACACACAGCATGGGTGTGGCGCACCCGAAAAGGCGCACATGGTTGAGCACCAGTGCCTGAACAAGGACGAGCACGATAAGCAGCCCGAGTTTTCTCAATATATCCGTGTACATGATTTCGCTGTCAGTTGTTAATGCTCCGGCTCTTGATGGAGTCCTCCGCCATGCGGATGAGTTTCAGACGCTCGTTCATCTTACTGTCGTCAATCACGCAGACATCGCGCAAGTTGCCGAAATCTGTGGAGAGCTTCACGTGCAACCGATACGACAATCCGTTGGCCGAGTTAGAGGCGGCCACGACCTTCCCCACCGATATGCCCGGCGGAAACACCGACGAGTAGCCGCTGGTCACGATATGGGCATACTTGTAAAGCTTTGCATGGCGCGGGATGTCGTCAACGTAAGCCACGTTGGCAGCTCCACCATCCCAGTGCAGATAGCCGAAATAGCCTTGGTTCTGTATGGCACAGCTGATGTTCGAGTTCGAGTTAAGCACGGGAATGACTATCGAATAGTGTGGGGATACGAGGAAAACTATTCCCACCACACCCGTGCCGCTGACCACGCCCATGTCGGGGTGTATGCCGTCGGCACTCCCCTTGTCGATGGTAATCAGGTTGTCGCGTTTGTTGACAGAGTTATCAACTACCTTGGCCGGAATAATCCTGTATTCGGAGAGCAGCTCCATCTGCGTGCCGCGCAGCAGCGAGGAGTCGCGTTTCCCGTTCCTCGTGGTGAGCAAGGCCAGCTGCCGCTCCAGATAAGCATTTCGAGCGGTGAGGTTTTCGTTGACTTCACGCAGCGAGAAAAACGACCTTGCCGCCGATTCCCACTCATACACCTTCCCCGTCACCTCGTTGGCCGAGGTAAACCATACACTGCCCTGGTAGTTATTGTACCGAAAAAGCAGCACAAGGCTGATGACCTCGAGTATGACGAACACAAACCAATGGTTGTGTCTGACAAGAAAAGCGATAAGGTTCTTCATTAGTAAAAAGTTGACGAGCTGACAAGTTGAACTGTCGTCTTAACTTCTTAACTCCTTAACTTCTTAACTTCTGATCATCTCATCAGGAAGGAGAAGCGGTCAACATTCTTCAGTGCGATGCCGGCACCCTTTGCCACGCAGTGGAGCGGGTCTTCGGCCACGAGGAACTTGATGCCGAAGCGTTCGGTCAGCCGCTTGTCGAGTCCTCGCAACAGCGCGCCGCCACCCGTGAGGTAGATGCCGCTCTTCACGATGTCGGCATAAAGCTCCGGTGGTGTGTTCTCCAGTGCGTTGAGAATGGCCTGCTCAATGTCGGCAATCGTTCGGTCGAGGCAATGTGCAATCTCCTGATAGCAGACGGGAACCTCCATCGGCAGGGCTGTAATCTTGTTCGGACCCACTACCACGAAGTCTTCCGGAGCCTCTTCGCCGAGGTCGGTCAGTGCTGAGCCGACCTTTATCTTGATGCGTTCGGCCATGCGCTCACTCACACGGACGTTGTGCTGACGGCTCATGTATTCCTGGATGCTGGCGGTCAAGTCGTCGCCAGCCACTTTAATCGATGTGTTAGCCACGATGCCGCCCAGCGAGATTACGGCTATCTCTGTTGTACCGCCACCTATATCGACAATCATATTACCCTGCGGGGCCTCCACGTCGAGGCCGATGCCGATGGCTGCCGCCATGGGCTCGAAGATAAGATAGACATCGCGTCCGTCAGCATGTTCTGCCGAGTCGCGCACGGCACGCAGCTCAACCTCCGTAGAACCCGAGGGCACGCCGATGACCATACGCAGCGAGGGCGAGAACAGGCGCGAGCCCGTGTGAACCATCTTAATCAGTCCGCGCATCATCTGCTCGCAGGCGGTGAAGTCGGCTATCACCCCGTCGCGCAGCGGACGGATTGTACGGATGCCCGGATTCTCTTTCTCATACATCATCTTGGCCTGATCGCCCACGGCAATCATCTTGTCGGTGCGACGGTCGAGGGCCACTACAGAGGGCTCATCGACAACAATCTTATCATCACTGATAATGATGGTGTTGGCGGTACCCAAATCCATTGCAATACCTTGAATAAAACTAAAAAATCCCATCTCTAATCTCTTACTAGTTAATTTCGTATTTCTGTTATCTCTTTAATCTTCATTGCTTTTTCGCAAACCATGCGTTGATAGCGGTGTCGTAGCGGCTGCTCACGTCGAAGGCCCTTGTAGCCAGCTGGCGGCGCTCCTCGAGGGTCGTTGCCGCTCCGCGCTTGTCCAGAATGTCCTCCAGCAGCGCATACTCGCTTTTACTGGGCACGATGACCACATCGTTGAAGTTCTTGGCGGCGGCACGAATGAGCGAGATACCGCCAATGTCGATTTTCTCAATAATCTCCTCGTCGGAGGCTCCGTCGGCAACGGTCTGCTCAAACGGATAGAGATCCACGATGACGAGGTCGATCTCCGGAATGTCGTATTGCGCCATCTGCTGACGGTCGCCGTCGTTGTCGCGACGTGCAAGGATACCGCCAAACACTTTCGGGTGCAAGGTTTTCACGCGCCCGCCCAATATCGAGGGATAAGTGGTTACTTCCTCCACGGCCTGACAGTCGTAGCCCAGCGAGGTGATGAACGCCTGCGTGCCGCCAGTGGAAAGAAACTTCACACCAGCCTCATTCAATTTTCCCAGCAGGCTCTCCAACCCGTCTTTGTGGAACACCGACACCAGTGCCGTGTTGATTTTCCTTGTTGCCTCCATAACGTGACAATCGCTTTTTATGTTTTGAGTGTGCAAAGTTACAACAATTTTCTGATATAAAATATAAAAAGGAGAAAAATTATTCTCGCATAA
>JAFRZC010000215.1 GCA_017442765.1 Prevotella sp.
ACGTCCACACCGAGTGGAACGAGCCGAACAGCGACGTCTATGTGCGCCGCACGGTCAGCCTGAGTGCCGCCGATCTGGAGAAGGATCTCTACGTGGTCTTCTCTCACGACGACGTGTTCGAGCTGTATATCAGCGGCACGAAAGTGGTTCAGACCGGCGAGACTTGGATTCAGGGTGAGCAACATCACCTCACCGACACGGAGAAGGCATTGCTCAAGCCCGGTGAGAACCTCATCGCCGCCCACTGCCATAACACTGGCGGCGGTGCCTATATCGATTTCGGAATCTTCGAGAACGTGAAGCCCGCATACCTTGATGAGACTACCGCCGAGCAACTCTCCTGCGACGTGCTCGCCACCAACACCTACTACACCTTCCGCTGCGGTCCGGTTGATCTCGATGTTGTTTTCACTGCCCCCATGATTATCGACGATCTCGACCTACTCTCGATGCCCATCAACTATATCAGCTATCAGGTCAGGGCTACCGACGGCCAGCAGCACAACGTGCAGTTCTATTTTGCCACAACACCGCAACTGGCTGTCAACGACATCATGCAGCAGACCTCAAGTACTACCCTGTCGCAAGACGGTGTCACCTACGCCCGCACCGGCACTACCGCCCAGCCTGTACTTAAACGTGTAGGCGACTTAATCTGCATCGACTGGGGCTATCTCTATCTGCCCAACATCAATGGTATGGTCACCACGGCAAACTACTCCGCCACCGAGCAAACCTTTGTGGAGAGCGGAACGCTGCCTGCAGCACAGTCGGATATCATCAGCAACAACGAGTCAGAGCTCCCCGCACTGGCCTACGTCCATGACTTCGGCACCGTCGGCACGGCCAGCAGCCACATGCTCATCGGCTACGACGAAGTTCTCGACATCCGTTATTTCAACAAAGACTATAAAGGTTACTGGGCACGCGACGGCAAGACCATCTTCCAAGCCTTTAACGAGCTTGAGGCCAACTACGACGACATCATGACCCGCTGCCGCCAGCAGGACAAAGTCATCTACGACGACGGTTTCAAGTCGGGCGGACAGAAATACGCCGAGCTGCTCTGCGCCTCCTATCGTCAGGTTATCGCCGCCCACAAGCTGTTTCAGGACAACGACGGCAACATCCTTTTCTTCTCGAAAGAGAACAACTCCAACGGCTGTGTCAACACGGTTGACCTCACCTACCCCTCTGCCCCGCTCTTCCTGATATACAACCCCACACTGCAGAAAGGCATGATGACCTCCATCTTCGAATACAGCTACACCCGCCGTTGGACCAAGCCCTTTGCCGCCCACGACCTCGGCACCTACCCCCATGCCAACGGTCAGGTCTATGGCGGCGACATGCCGCTCGAGGAGTCGGGCAACATGCTTACCCTGGCCGCTACCATCTGCATGAAAGAGAACTCTACGGCTTGGGTTGACAAGTATTGGGGCATCCTGAAAACCTGGACCGACTATCTCGTCGAGAACGGTCAGGACCCCGCCGAGCAGCTTTGCACCGACGACTTCGCCGGGCACTGGGCCCACAATGCCAACCTCTCGGTGAAAGCCATCATGGGCGTGGCAGGCTTTGCGCTCATGGCCAAAATCAAAGGCGACGATGCCACCTACGAGACCTATATGGAGAAAGCCCGCCGCATGGCCCGCCAGTGGGACACCGATGCCCGCGAGGGCGACCACTACCGCCTGGCCTTCGACCGCGCCAACACCTGGGGGCAGAAGTACAACCTCGTATGGGATCGCCTGTGGAACATCAACATCTTCCCACAGGGCACCATCGACCGCGAAATCAACTATTATCTGACGAAGCAGAACCGCTACGGTCTGCCACTCGACAGCCGCGCTATCTACACCAAGAGCGACTGGATCATGTGGAGCGCATCCATGGCCAATGACAGGGAGACATTCGAACAATTCCTCAATCCGCTCTACGACTATGTGAACGAAACCCGGAGCCGCGTGCCTCTGAGCGACTGGTATTACACCGACAGCGGCGACCTATGTGCGTTCAAGGCCCGCAGTGTCATCGGCGGACACTGGATGCGCGTGCTCATGGACGAGATGTACGACCCGTCGCTCGCCCCATCAACAGCGTGGCACAAGCTCGCCAACCCGCTTAACACGCCCTGGGCCGACGACGTGACGGCCGAGAACGCACTTGCCGAATATCCCCGTCCGCTCATGGAGCGCGACGAGTGGCTCAACCTGAACGGCGTATGGAACTACACCAAGCAGCCAAGCAAGAACACCACCATTCCCACCAATGTCGAAGGGCAGGTGCTTGTGCCTTACACGCTTGAGTCCACCTTGTCGGGCGTTGGCCAGAGTATTGGCAATTTACTGAACATCTGGTACTCGCGAACATTCACCATACCCGAGGGGTGGAGCGGCAAAAATGTACTTGTCAACATTGGTGCGGCCGACTATGCCGCCACCATATACATCAACGGTCGTTCTATCAAACGCCATATCGGCGGCTTCACCTCATTCTCTGCCGACATCACGAACTATCTTAAAGCCGGGGAGAACACCATTACCGTGCGTGTTGAGGATCCCACCGACGAGACCACACAGATTGTGGGCGCACAGCGCACGGCATACGGTGCCAACGACTCCAAGTTCCACTCACCCGCCTCGGGCATCTGGCAGACAATTTGGCTGGAGCCCGTCAGCAGCAAGTACATCACAAACTTGCGCACCACCCCCGACCTCGACAACCAGACTTTCACCGTTAAGGCCACCACGCAGGGAGCCGCCAACAGCGACATCGTAAAAGTGGTGCTCAAGGATGGCAGCGACATCGTAGCCGAGGGAACAGGTGCGCCTGGCAGCGACATCGTGCTCAACGTATCATCGCCGAAGCTGTGGACACCCGCCAGCCCGTTCCTCTACGACGTTGAGGCCACGCTCACCTCCGGCGGCGAGCAGACCGACGCAGTGAAGAGCTATGCCGCCATGCGCAAGGTCTCCATCGGTCAGGATGCCGACGGCATTTATCGCCTGCAGCTCAACAATCGCGACCTCTTCAACATCGGAGTGCTCGACTATGGCTACTGGCCCGACGGCATCTACACCGCCCCCACCGACGAGGCCATGCGCTACGACATAGAGACCGCCAAGGCAATGGGCTACAACACCATCCGCAAATACCAGAAAGTTGAGCCGCAACGCTGGTACTACTATTGCGACAAGCTCGGTATGCTCGTTTGGCAAGACATCCCCGCCATCGGCGCGGAGACAGAGGAGCTGACTGCCGGTAGCTGGTACACAGGCACCGACGGCGAGCTACCCCGTGTCGTCAGCAGACAGTATAACAGCGAATTGGCCGAAATCGTCAACCAACTCTATTCGCATCCGAGCATCGCTGTTTGGACCATCTTCGACGAAGCCATCGGACAGAATGCCACAGCAAGCGTGACCGAAGCCATCCGTGCCATTGATGCCACACGCATCATCAACCCTGCCAGTGGCGGCAACCACCATCAAGGCGTGGGAGACATGCTCGACGTACACTATGCAGGTCTATCCCCCTCAATATCATTCTACGACGAGACGCGCCCCACTGTCACCGGCAGCTATGGCAATCTCATCTACAACGTTGAGGGACATCGCTGGAACCCCAGCTACGTCAAGTCGAGCTATACCTCATCAAGCATCTATTCTTCAATGATCAACCGCCTCAACAGCAGGATAATTGTCATGGCTAATCCTGACAGGCAGAACCGCGCCTTGTCGGCTGCCATCTTCCGCCAGTTAACCGATGTCGAGGCTGAGATCTATGGCCTGATGACCTACGACCGCCTGCTGAAGATTACGCCCGAGAACATCAAGGAGAACAATGAGGCTCTCGCCGCCATCTTCGACTCCCACACAGGCATTTCACCAGTCCATAGTTCAGAGTCCATAATTCATAGTTCTGATAATGCTGTCTATGACCTGCAAGGCCGCCGCGTGGCTGACAATCCCTCATCCCTCATCTCCTTCCCGAGCGGAGCTCGCCCCCCCGTAGCCTTCCATCCCTCATCCAAAAAAGGTATCTATATCGTCAACGGGCGCAAGTTTGTAGTGAGGTAAGCTGTTGAGTATTGACTCTGCGAGACGAAGAAAGCAAAAGAAAAACCAGTTTTTCTTTTGCTTTCTTCGTTTTTAATCGTACCTTTGCAGAAATCTTTAACATTATAATAATTGACAAAACCATATTCCAACAATGAAAAAAGTTATTTTTTCCCTTTTGATTATTCTTTTACCGGTCGGCATTCATGCACAGGCAACGGCTTTCCCCACACCCTACAAAAGCACGTCGCTGCGACTGCCCTCCGTGCCGTTGCTCATGAACGACACCTACTTCTCCTACTGGTCGCCCTACGACCGTCTCAACGACGGACAGGTTACCCATTGGACAGGAAAGGCAAAGCCTCTCGACGGGCTGCTTCGCGTCGATGGCAAGACCTATCGCGTCATGGGTGCCGAGCGCCAGTATGTGCTCGGCGACGCACTACTGCCTATGGCCGACGTGGGCGCGTGGACAGCTCCTGTCAGCTATAACTTCCAGTGGACAACCAACTGGGCACAACGCACCTTCGACGACTCCGGGTGGGAGGTACAGCCCGGAGCCTTCGGCTCGCCAAACGAATATTCCCACGTGAGGACAGCATGGGAAGGTAGCAACCGCGACATCTACATACGCCGCACCATGACCCTGACTGCCGATGATTTGCAAAAAGACCTCTACATCATCTATTCCCACGACGATGTGTTTGAGCTCTTCATCAACGGCTCGCGCGTCATCAGCACAGGCAACACCTGGTTGCAGGGCGAAGTCTATCACCTGACCGAGAGCGACAAGCAGCGGCTGCGCGAAGGCGACAACATCATCGCCGCCCACTGCCATAACACAACAGGAGGCGCATACGTCGATTTCGGCGTGTTCGAAAATCTCAAGACCACCCGTACAGACTTCGAGCTGGCTGCCCAGAAGTCGTGCGACGTGATGGCCACCAGCACCTACTACACCTTCACCTGCGGACCCGTCGAGCTCGACCTCGTCTTCACCGCCCCCATGCTCATGAGAAACCTCCAGTTGCTCTCCACGCCCGTCAACTA
>JAFRZC010000216.1 GCA_017442765.1 Prevotella sp.
GAGATTGCCCGCAATGCCCGTATGGAACTTGAAGCCAAGACAGGCAAATCCGTAGTTTCGCCATTAAACGCCAAAGATGGTCTTTTGCTGAATCAGAAGATTAACTACAATAAAGAGGGAAAAAGCGAACAATGACTACGACAGCAATATGTTTATTCGCTGCAATGTTGACAACCGGCCTTCTTACAGGAATAAAAAATTCTTGTAAACGGGGTTATATAATCTTCGACCGCATCGACATTCACTGCGAGATACAGGCCGTGCCCTTTGCCGAGTTGTCGAAGATGGAGCCGGGCGAGCCGTCGGCAGCCATTCGTGAGCGCGTCATAAAGGCCCGCCAAATACAGGAGGCTCGCTTCAAGGACTTCAAGGGTGTTCACTGCAACGCCCAGATGACCGAGCGCATGCTTCATCAATTCGCAGAACCCGACGAGCCCTCGATGGAGATGCTCCGCATGGCGATGGAGCGCCTCAAGTTCTCCGCCCGTGCCTACAGCCGTATATTAAAGGTTGCAAGAACCATCGCCGACTTGGAGGGAACGGAACGTGTGCTTTCGCACCACATAGCCGAAGCTATCGGATACCGTAATCTGGACCGAGGCGACTGGGCAGAAAGAGGAATTTAGAAAAACTGAAAGATTAATTATGATAGGAGTTGATTTTACAGGAAGGCTTGGCAACCAGATGTTTACCTACGCTTTTACGCGTGTACTTATGGAAAAATATGGCGAGAAAAGTTTTACCGCCAATTTCAAGCGATGTGGAAACCCGTTGGAAAACATGTGGGGTGACTCTCTCTGCCACTTCAACGTAATGCCATACAAATCTGTTAATTACGATTTGATACTTAAAAAGGGCACGTCCCTACAGCGTATTGCTTATATCATATACATGTTGTTGAACAAGTTGCCACTGATAGGGAACAACGACAATCTCATGTCATGCATAGAGTTTAGACTCAGGAAAAAGAATATATATTTCACAGGAGCAGCAGACGTTGCTTTTCAGGTTGAGATGAGTCGTGGACCAGTATTTATCCGCGGTTATTTCCAAGACAAGAGATTCTTTGACCACATTCGCCCTATTCTGACTCGTGAGTTCACACCAAAGCATTCTCCTCTTGAGCACAACAAGTTGCTGTATGAGGCTATTTCACAACCGAACAGCGTCTGTGTTAGTGTGCGAAGGGGGGACTACCTTAGTGCTACTTACAAAAAGGACTTCTATGTTTGTACGCCTAACTATTATGACAAGGCTATCCAAAGGATATGTCATAGAGTAGAAAAGCCTCTTTTCATTTTCTTTTCAGATGATATTCAGTGGGTACGTGAACACATGCACGTTGAAGGTTATCAATGTTTTTATGAGCGTGGCGACGATCCTGTATGGGAAAAAATGCGAATGATGTCAGGCTGTCATCATTTCATTATTTCTAACTCCACCTTCGCTTGGTGGGCTTCTTATCTTTCCGATAGAGAGGGTAAGATAATTATAGCCCCCTCTAGGTGGTTTGCAAATCCCAACTGGCACTCAAACCTGCCAGGTAAAGATGGTTTTACGTATATCAACAATACATAAAGATAATCAAAAGATATATTCTATAAGGTATGGAAGATAAAGGAAATATCATCATCTATCAGTCTGAGGACGGAAAGATTAGGCTGGATGTGAGGCTTGAAGACAAAACGGTATGGTTGACACAACAGCAGATGGCAGATCTCTACAGGTCTTCCCGCACCAACGTTGTTGAACATATCAAACACATTTACGAAGAAGGTGAGTTAGAGGAAGATGCAACTTGTCGGAAATTCCGACAGGTTCGACAAGAGGGTAATAGAGAAGTCGCACGTGAGATTCCGTATTATAACCTTGATATGATTATTTCTTTGGGGTATCGTGTTCGAACGATCACTGCTACCCGCTTCCGAAAATGGGCGACAGAGCGGTTGCATGAATATATCGTGAAAGGCTTTACACTCGACGATGAACGGCTGAAGAACCTTGGCGGTGGCAGCTACTGGAAAGAACTGCTTGACCGTATCCGCGATATTCGTTCTTCCGAGAAAGTGCTGTATCGGCAGGTGCTCGACCTCTATGCGACGGCTGTTGACTACGACCCACGCTCAGATACATCACGCTTGTTCTTCAAGATTGTGCAGAACAAGCTCCATTATGCTGCTCACAGGCATACGGCAGCGGAAGTCATTTATGAACGGGCTGATGCAGACAAGCCCTTTATGGGTTTAACCACATTTAGGGGCGAATTGCCTTGTCTGAATGATGCAAAGATAGCCAAGAACTACCTATCTGCTGATGAGTTGAAGATTCTGAACAACCTCGTTTCTGGATACTTCGACTTTGCAGAAATCCAGGCATTAAAGCACCGACCTATGTATATGGAAGACTATGTCCGTCAGCTTGACAATAACATTGTGTCTATAGGTGAAGAACTGCTGACCGATGGAGGCTCCGTTAGTCACGAAGAAGCAATGGAGAAAGCGGTGACAGAATATCGCAAGTACCAAGTGAAGACACTTTCTTCTGTTGAACAGGCTTATTTAGAAAGCATTAAAGGCATTGAAAAGAGTGCAAAACGTGGCAGAAAAAGGAATGAAAGTAGAAATTAACAAACGAAAAGCGGCCCCTAAAATCCCCGACCGCATCGACATTCACTGCGAGATACAGGCCGTACCCTTTGCGCAGCTATCGCAGATGGAGCCGGGCGAGCCGTCGGCAGCCATTCGTGAGCGCGTCATAAAGGCCCGCCAAATACAGGAGGCTCGCTTCAAGGACTTCAAGGGTGTTCACTGCAACGCCCAGATGACGGAGAGGATGCTCCATGAGTTTGCCGAGCCTGATGCTGAATCCTTGGACATGCTGCGTATGGCCATGGAGCGCCTGAAACTCTCTGCCCGTGCCTACAGCCGCATCCTCAAGGTGGCCCGCACCATTGCCGACCTTGAAGGCAGCGAACAGGTGCAGTCCATGCACATCGCCGAGGCCATCGGCTACCGTAACCTGGACCGCGGCGACTGGGCTGAAAGAGGGATATGATAGAGTGAAGAGTTGAGAGTGAAGAGTGAAGAGTGAAGAATAATAAAACACTGTTTAGTATGAATAGGAAAAAAGTTGTTTGGGTAGTAGTATTCACATTCCTTGCCGTTTGCAACGGGATGTTTGCTGCAGAATCGTTTGTCTCGTTTACGCCTCAGGAGGGTGCCTTGTCGTTGAAAGGTGCTACCATAGGCTACAGTGATGAGGAATACGAAGGTGTGAAGATAGCCGTCGAGAACCTTCGCGAGGACATGAAACGGGTGTTGGGAAAGGCACCCCTATTATCCCCCCTTGGCGGGGCGACGCCGACGATTCTCGTTGGCACTGTTGGCAAGAACAGGGACATCGACAAGATAGTGAACAATAAAACAGTAAACGGCAAAAACTTTGACCTGAAGGGAAAGCGCGAGAAGTATGTCATCATGGCTACAGGGCAGCAACTGGTTATTGCCGGCAGCGACAAGCGCGGCACCATCTACGGCATCTATGAACTGAGCCGCCAGTTGGGTGTGTCGCCCTGGTACTGGTGGGCCGACGCTCCTGTTACCTGTCACGACGACGCCTATATTGTCAAAGGCACCTATACCGACGGCGAGCCCGCCGTTGAGTTCCGGGGCATCTTCCTCAACGATGAGGCTCCCTGTCTGACCACGTGGGTGAACAACACCTTCGGCACTAAGTATGGCGGCCATGCGTTCTATGAGAAAGTGTTTGAACTGATTCTACGCCTGAATGGAAACATGATGTGGCCTGCCATGTGGGAATGGGCGTTCTATGCCGATGATCCGGAGAATGGCAAGTTGGCCGACCGCATGGGCGTGATGATGGGCACGTCGCACCATGAGCCGATGGCCCGCAACCACCAGGAGTATGCCCGCCACCGCCGCGAGTGGGGGGCGTGGAACTATCAGACCAATCAGGCGAAACTGGACCAGTTTTTCCGTGAGGGCATAGAGCGCATAAAGGGCACGGAGGACATCGTCACCATAGGCATGCGCGGCGACGGAGATGCCGCTATGGGCGAGACGGCCGACACAGAACTGATGGAGCGCATCATCACCAACCAGCGCCGCATCATCAAGGAGGTGACTGGCAGGCCTGCCGAGAAGACCACCCAGGTGTGGGCATTATATAAAGAAGTGCAGGACTATTATGATGCCGGCCTACGGGTGCCCGACGATGTGCTGATACTCCTCAGCGACGACAACTGGGGTAATATCCGCCGTGTGCCGGTCACCGCGAAGGAGCGCAGCCGCAAGGGCGGGTGGGGCATCTACTATCATGTGGACTATGTCGGTGCACCCCGTAACTCGAAGTGGATCAACGTCACGCAGACGCAGCAGATGTTCGAGCAACTATCGCTGGCCTACGACCACGGCATACAGCGTCTGTGGATCCTCAACGTGGGCGATCTGAAGCCGATGGAATATCCCATTCAACTGTTCATGGACATGGCGTGGAACCCGAAAGAATACACCCTGGAGACCATTACCGGCCATACCCGCCGTTTCTTTGCCAGCAACCTCGGCGGGGAAACCGCCTGGCAGAATGTGATTAGCGATTCTGCCGCTGATGAGGCTGCCGATATATACAACCGCAACTGCCAGTATATGGCCCGCGTTACCCCTGAGATGCTTGATGCCAACACGTATAACCTGGAGACGGGCGAGTGGCGACAGGTGGCCGATGCCTACCAGCGCCTCGAACTGCGTGCCCTGCGACTGTATCAGGATATTCCTGTTGAGGCGCGTGACTTCTACCGCCAGACCATCCTCTTCCCCGTGCAGGCCATGGCCAACCTCTACGACATGTATTATGCGCAAGCCATGAACCAACACCTGGCCAAGGCCGGCAGTCCTGATGCCAACGAGTGGGCCGGACAGGTGGCACGGTGCTTCCGTCGCGACTCCCTGCTCTGCGCTGCCTACAACCACGATATTGCTGGCGGCAAATGGAACGGTATGATGATTCAGAAGCACATAGGCTACCGTTCATGGGACGATAATTTCCGGGCCGACCGCCTCCCTGAGACCACCCGCGTTGAGGGGGCCGGTGGCGGCTTCGTCTTCCAGCCCGGCAACGGCTATGTGTCGATAGAGGCCGAGCACTACTATCGTGCCGAGGCCGCCGAGGGCACCCAGTGGAGCGTCTATCCCTATTACGGACGCACACGCAGCGCCGTTGCCCTGACACCCTATACAAAGCCCGTTGGCAATGCCTCGCTGACCTACCGCTTTGCCCTGCCCGAAGGCACTAAGCAGGTCAAGGTGCACGTCATCGTGAAGTCAACACTCGATTTCCTGAACGTGGGCGGCCATGAGTGTAAGGTCAGCATTGACGGCGGTCGGCCAGAGACCATCAATTTCAACAAGACGCTTCTGGACCAGCAGCCTTATATGTATTCCGTCTTCTATCCCACGGTGGCTCGGCGCGTCATTGAGAAAGAGGTGGAACTCCCGATTGAGGAAGGGGGAAGGAGGAAGGGGGATGGAGTCCCTGCCGGCATCCATGAACTGACACTGTGTCCTCAACATCCTGGTATCGTCTTTGAAAAACTGGTCGTCGACTTTGGCGGCTACAAGCCCTCCTACCTGTTTATGGACGAGTCGGAGTATTCAAAGATGAAGACTGAAAACTAAACCGTTTGTGACTCTGATACCGGCAAAGCCGCGCAAAGATTATTGTCAGATCATCGAAAATAACTCGGCAGAGACATTTTTTTTAAGAATTATTTGCAGGAATGGGAAAAAAAGTGTACCTTTGCACCCGTTCAGTGGAATGAGAGACTCGAAAGAGCCTCTCATTTCTATTATAAACAACTGTTAGAATGATAACAAAAGAAGCATTAAGTACTTTAGTGGAAGAGTGGCTGCAAAGTCAGTCGGGCTACTTCCTGGTAGACATTGAGATGTGTGACGACGACCGTATCGTCATCGAGATCGACCATGCCGACGGCGTGTGGATTGAAGACTGTGCCGACCTCAGCCGCTTCCTTCAGGAGAAGGTGGGCGAGGCTCTCGGCGACTATGAACTGGAAGTGGGCAGCGCCGGCTTGGGACAGCCGTTCAAGGTGGCGCAGCAGTACCAGAACCACGTGGGCGACAACGTGGAGGTCGTTGATGGCGAAGGCCATAAGATGACAGGCATCCTGAAGGATGTCAACGGCCGTCAGTTTACCCTGACAACCCAGGAGAAACAAGTTCCAGAGGGCAAGAAACGCCCTGTGAAGGTGGATGTTGACAAGACCTACTCCATGGACGAGGTGAAATCGACGAAATATTTGATTAACTTCAAGTAAAATCGAAAATCAGCAAATCGAAAATCAGCAAATCGAAAATCAGCAAATCGAAAATCAGTAAATCGAAAATCAGTAAATCGAAAATACAAAAGATGGCAACAAAGAAAGAAGCAAAGGGTCCCAGCATGTTTGAGACCTTTCAGGAGTTCAAAGAGACAAAGAACATTGACCGCACCACGCTGGTAAGCGTTCTGGAAGAGAGTTTCCGCATCGTACTGGCCAAGATGTTCGGTTCTGACGAGAACTTCGACGTGATTGTTAACCCTGACAAGGGCGACTTTGAGATTCACCGCAACCGCGTGGTGGTAGAAGATGGCGAGGTGAAAGACGAGAACAAGGAAATCTCGCTGACCGATGCCCAGAAGATCGAGCCCGACTATGAGGTGGGCGAGGAAGTGAGCGAGGCCGTAGACTTCACCAAGTTCGGCCGCCGTGCCATCCTGAACCTCCGCCAGACCCTGGCCTCCAAGA
>JAFRZC010000217.1 GCA_017442765.1 Prevotella sp.
GCCAAGGGCAACTATGCCCAGGCCATCAGGGAAATGTCGGGCATCGCCTCGAACAACACCGCGCTGGCACAGCTGCTCAACAAGGAATACGGCAATGCCGCCCTGACGCTCGAGAAAATCGCCAACCCTGACGCGCTCACCGACTACCTCCGCGCCGTGCTTGCCGCACGAAGAGGCAATCAGTATGCCGTATCGGCCAACCTCAAGGATGCCATAAAGAAAGACCCCTCACTGGCCGCATACGCCGAAAACGACCTCGAATTCAGCAATCTCAAATGAAGCGCCACGCCCTCATCCTCCTGCTCGGCAGCATCCTCGTCCTCTCCTGCGGCACCGACAGCCGGCATTTCCGCCTTGAGGGACGGCTCATGCACATCGGGCAAAGCGAATTCTACATCTACAGTCCCGACGGCATGTCGGGAAAGGTCGATACCATTAAGGTCGAGGCCGGACGCTTTGCCTACGAGACCGTGTGCGAACATCCGATGACGCTGCTCATCGTCTTCCCCAACTTCACCGAACAGCCCGTCTTTGCCCAGCCCGGCAAGAGCGTCAGCATCAGGGGCGATGCCTCGCACCTGAAAGAAATGACCGTCAGCGGCACCAAGGAAAACAAACTCATGAACCAGTTTCGCGAGCAGATTGCCAACGCCTCGCCACCCGACATCACGAAGTATGCCCGGCAGTTCATCGAAGACCACCCCGCCTCCATCGTGGGCGGCTATCTTGTCAGCAAATACTTCATCCAAACTCCCCAGCCCGACTATCGCGAGGCCGACCGGCTTGTGGCACTCATGCTGACCAGCCAGACCGACAACAACTACCTGCGCCGCCTCCACACCCAGCTGCAGGCACTTGCCCGGACAGCCCCGGGCTCTGCCCTGAAAGGCATCAGCGAGGGCGGAGTGGCCACGGCACCCGTGGCCGTTGTCAGCACATGGGCCACATGGCAGCACGAGAGCATGGCTCAGCAGCGCATCCTCAAACGGATGAAACGGCGCGGCGGCGACCAGCTCGCCCTGCTCAGCATCAACCTCGACGGCAACAAAAGCCTCTGCGACGACCAGCTCAAACGCGACTCCATCGGCTGGACCAACATCTGCGACCCCATGCTCTTCGAAGGAAAACTCATACAGCAGCTCGGACTCACCACCGTGCCCGACAACATCCTCCTTCAGCGCGGTCGCGTCGTAGCCCGAAGCCTCACCAGCAAAGAACTCGAGGAACGACTGAAAACCCTCCTCCCCTGAGAAAAACAAACCCTCATCACACCAACCTGCACGATGATTTCGTAGAGCAGATATGCGCAGAACCTGAAAGGTTGCACATTAGTATTAAGGCATAGTTAAAACAAATACATTTATGATTGACAGAACGAAAGACGAGCAGTATCGCGAGATGCTGAACAGCAGAGATATGTACGACAACGTGGACGACGACCGCTTCGAGGGCGGCAAGCCCATCCCGCAGGAAATGCTAGACAAATATCTGTAAACTAATAAATCGGAATTTAGAGACCAAGAATGATTATTCTCATTACCGGAGCCTCCCATACGGGGAAGACGCTTTTGGCGCAGCGGATGCTTGAGAGATATAAGTATCCCTATCTGTCCATCGACCATTTGAAGATGGGCCTGATCCGTAGCGGTAATACATCCCTTACGCCGATAGATGACGATGCCCTCACGGAATACCTCTGGCCCATTGTCCGAGAGATGATAAAGACGGCCATAGAGAACCGCCAGAATCTAATTGTAGAAGGCTGCTATGTCCCGTTCGACTGGCGGAAGGACTTTGATGAAGGGTATCTATCTTCAATCCGGTTCATCTGCCTTGCAATGACCGGCCGTTACATTGATGAACATTTCAAGGACATTACGGAATACGGCTCAGTCATCGAATCCCGTCTGGATGA
>JAFRZC010000218.1 GCA_017442765.1 Prevotella sp.
TCTTCCGCCAAAGCATCGGGCGAACCGACTTCAAGGGCGGCTCCATGATGCAGATTATACAGAGTCTGCGGCGCATCGCGCAACTCAGCGACGACACCAGCGTGCTGCCCGGCCACGGCCCTGCCACAACCATCGGCGAGGAGCTCGCCCACAATCCCTACCTCGAACGATGAAGCCAGAGAAAGTTATCCTCGGCATCGACCCGGGCACCAACGTCATGGGCTACGGAGTCATCCGTGCCGTAGGCAACAAAGCCGAGATGGTGGCCATGGGTGTCATCGACCTGCGGCGGCAGACCGACCCCTATCTGCGCCTCGGACACATCTTCGAGCGCGTCACGGGTATCATCGAAGCCTACCTGCCCGACGAGATGGCTGTCGAGGCACCCTTCTTCGGAAAAAACGTACAGTCGATGCTCAAGCTCGGACGAGCTCAGGGCGTGGCCATCGCCGCCGCCATCCACCGCGACATCCCCATCCACGAATACGCGCCGCTGAAAATCAAGATGGCCATCACCGGCAACGGCAGCGCGTCGAAGCAGCAGGTGGCCGCGATGCTCCAGCGGCTGCTCAACCTGCAGAAAGAAGAGATGCCCAAGTTCATGGATGCCACCGATGCCCTTGGCGCGGCCTACTGCCATTTCATGCAGATGAGTCGCCCCGAGACCGAGGGTCCCCACTATCGCAGCTGGAAGGATCTTGCACGGAAACAAGGCAAGATCTGACCCCGTTTTACTCATTCCTGACCCTTTAAAAAGTGAAAGACCAGCCTTCGTAACACGAAAGCTGGTCTTTCACAAAGTAATATAATATATATTACTGAGTAAAATAATATATATTACTCAGTAAAATAATATATATTACCGAGTAATATAATATATATTACTTTATGAAGCCTTAGCTTTCGCATCACAAAAGCTAAGGTTCCGCAAGCTAAAAGTGTATGCTCAGGTCGATGCCTGCCTGAATGGGGCGGCCGCGCTGGGCAAAGGTGAGGGTCTCTCCCGTGGCGGCATTCTGCACGGCGAAGGTGTTGTAGCGCGTGTCGGTGAGGTTGCGTGCCCACAGGCTCACGCGCAGTCCGCTCAGCTCCACGTCGGCATGTGCGCCGAGCAGGGCATAGAACTTCTGGGCATAGGTGTTGGCCTCGTCCCAGTAGGTTTTTCCCTGTCCGCTGACGTTCGCCCCCACGACAAGGGCTGCCGTGCCGAGAGGCAGGCGATAGTCGGCCATGGCCGAGAAAGTGTGCTGCGGCACGTAGGGCACATGGTTGTCGGCATAGTCGGTGTCGTCGTCGGTCTTGTAGTCCTTGAACTGTGCGTGGGTATAGGCATAGGTTGCTCCCCACGTCAGCCGGTTGCCGAGGGCGTGGCCGCGCAGGGCAGCCTCTATGCCGCAGCTGAAGCTCTTGCCGGCGTTCACCATCATGCGCCCGTAGCCGAAGTTCGGGGTCATCACGGAGAGCTGCTGGTTGCGCACCTGCATATAATAGGTGGAGAGGTCGAGCTGCACGGTACGGCCGAACAGGTTGAGATGGGCGCCGAGCTCATAGTTCCACGACGTCTCGGGCTTATAGGCGATGGCCTCGCGCACGTCGGCGTAGGCCGCGTCGTCGTGGTCCAGCTCAATGTCGCCGCGCGCGGTCTGTGCGCTGGCCTGCAACTCGGTCTGCAGGATGTCGCTGAACATCTGAATGTTGTAGCCGCCGGCGCGATAGCCTTTGCTGACGACGGCATAGACGTTGCTGCCATGTTGGTCAATCCTCCAGGTGAGCCCCAGCTTGGGCAGCAGCTGGTTGAAGTGGTCGTGCTCATGACGGCGCAGGGCGGAGACGACGGATGCCTGAACCGCGGTACCCATCACCGACTCGTCCAGCGTGGTACGCGCCGAGGTGTCGTAGTCGATGGCCACGTGGCTATAGTCGTAGCGCAGGCCGAGGGTGGCGGTGAGGCGGGGGGTGATGTCGAGGTTCGACTCATGGTAAAGGCCGAGGTTCTGCTGGGGTGTGCGGAACCGTCCGGGGATGGGGTCGATGGTCATGTCGATACGGCAGCCGCCCCGGGCCTGTATCATGGCGGCTACGGCTTCGACGGGCAGGCCCGTGCGGGCAGCCATCGCGTTGAGCATCCCGTAGTAGGCATAGTCGGTGATGGTCTTCGAGAGAAAACGGTTCATCTCGTCGTGGAAGACCACCGGTGCGTCGGTGGCAAGGCCAAGCGTGGAGAAGAATGCACCGGTGGTCCAGTGCCAGATGCCGTCGGTGCGGCTCTTCAGCGTGAGCTCCTGCGTGAGAGAGTTTTGCCGCTGGCGCTGCGTCATGTGCATGTAGTCGCCGGCGGTGTAGTCGATGTCCATGAGCATGTAGTCGCGCAGATATTGGTACGACGTGACCGAGTGGAGATCGACGTGCGGCAGATGCCAGGCCAGGCTCAGCCCCATGTTGAGGAGGTTGCGCCGGTAGTTGCCCTGGCGGTTGCTCTCGGGTGCGGGTGTGCGGCCCGTCGCCATGTCGAGCAACCCATAGGGGAAGGCGTTTTGCCGCACATATTGATAGTCGGCCACATAGCTGATGTCGAGACGGTCTGTCGGACGGAGCACAAGCCGCAGCTTTCCGCCGGCCTCGTCGCTACGGTCGGCACGGTCGCCCGTGGTGGCATTGCGGAAAAAGCCGTTCCCGCCGCCATAGAAGCCGGCAAGCGAGAAGGCGGCGCGGTCGGTCAGCTTCCGGTAGTGAGCTACCTCGGCATTGCGATGGAAGCGGGTGCCGACAGAGAGTGTCAGGTCGGTGCCCTGATAGGTCATCGGGTTGCGCGAATAGAGGCGCACCAGACCGCCCTCGGTGTTCTGACCGTAGAGCGTGCCCTGCGGACCGCGAAGGACATCGACACGGTCGATGGCATAGGTATGGGTGTTGAACGCGCTCTTCGTCATCAACGGAATATCATCGACATAGACGGCGACAGCCGGGTTGTTCACCCGCGAACCGATACCGCGCACATAGACCGAGGAGGTGTAGCGCGACCCGTAGTCGGGCATCACAAACGAAGGCACATAGGCCGACAGCGAGCGCAGGTCGTGAACGCCAAGGCGGCTCATGTCGGCGGCAGAGACCATCGTCGAGCTGACTGGCTGCTGCCGAAGACGGAAACTCTCTTTCGGCTGTGAGATGACAACCACCTCGTCGAGGTCATAGACACGCGATGTGTCCGACAGCTCGGGCGTTCCGACATTTGCCCCGGCAACGGCGGCAGCCAGAACACCAAAAACAAACAAAACAATTCTCTTCATGTCACTTTCTTAAATTTTGGTGCAAAGATATAAAGAACATTCCTTATCCGCAATCCTCATTTATAAGGAACTGCCAAAAATGGCACGCTTTTTGCATTAACCCCTTCGGAATCTAAAAAATTAACAACAATATGCAAAAAGGTAACATCGGGGTTACAACCGAGAACATCTTCCCCGTCATCAAAAAGTTTCTCTACAGCGATCACGAGATTTTCCTTCGCGAAATGGTCAGCAATGCCGTCGACGCCACACAGAAGCTGAAGACCCTCAAGGAAAAGGGCGACTTCACCGGCGAACTGGGCGACCTCACCATCCACATCAGCCTCGACGAAAAGGCTGGGACGCTCACCATCAGCGACCGAGGCATAGGCATGACAGCCGAGGAAATCGACAAGTACATCAACCAGATTGCCTTCTCGGGCGTCAGCGACTTCCTCGAGAAATACAAAGACAATGCCAACAACATCATCGGACACTTCGGACTCGGATTCTACTCCGCCTTCATGGTCTCGAAGAAGGTGGAAATCGTAACCCGAAGCTATCGCGACGACGCCAAAGCCGTGAAGTGGACCTGCGACGGGTCGCCTGAATACACCATCGAGGAAACCGAAAAAGACGACCGCGGCTCACACATTATATTATATATAGACGACGACTGCAAGGAATATCTGGAAAAAGCAAAGATTGAATCACTGCTGCAGAAATACTGCAAGTTCCTCGCCGTGCCCGTCGCATTCGGGAAGAAGCAAGAGTGGAAAGACGGAAAGATGCAGGACACCGACCAGGACAACATCATCAACAACGTTGAGCCCCTGTGGACCAAGACACCGTCGACACTGAAAGACGAAGACTACAAGCAGTTCTACCGTACACTCTACCCCATGCAGGACGAACCGCTCTTCTGGATTCACCTCAACGTCGACTACCCCTTCAACCTCACCGGCATTCTCTACTTCCCACGCATTCACTCAAACATCGACCTGCAAAAAGGCAAGATACAGCTCTACTGCAACCAGGTCTTCGTCACCGACCAGGTCGACGGCATCGTGCCCGAGTTCCTCACACTGCTCCACGGCGTCATCGACTCACCCGACATCCCGCTCAACGTCAGCCGCAGCTATCTGCAGAGCGACGCCAACGTGAAGAAAATCTCCACCTACATCACCAAGAAAGTGGCCGACCGGCTCAACAGCATCTTCAAGGAAGACCGTAAGCAATATGAAGAGAAATGGGACGACCTCAAGCTCTTCATCCACTACGGCATGCTCTCGCAAGACGACTTCTACGACCGTGCCAAAGACTTCGCCCTGTTCAAAGACGTCGACGGAAAATTCTTCACCTACGACGAATATCAGACACTCATCAAGGACAACCAGACCGACAAGGACAAGCGACTCATCTACCTCTACGCCAACGACCGCGACGCCGAGTACACCTACATCCAGGCCGCACGCGAAAAAGGATACTCCGTACTCCTCTTCGACGGACAACTCGACACGCCCCTCGCCTCTATGTTCGAACAGAAACTGGCAGACGGCAAGGATGACGGGGCCATCTCCTTCGTCCGCGTAGACAGCGACACCATCGACCGCATCATCCGCAAGGAAGACGAGCGGAAAGTAGAACTCTCCGACGACGAGCGCGACATGCTCACCGAGACTTTCCGCTCGCAACTGCCGAAAATGGAAAAGACCGAGTTCCACGTCGAAGTGCAGCCCATGGGCGAGAAGACTCGCCCCGTCGTCATCACACAGAGCGAATACATGCGACGCATGAAAGACATGTCGCGCTACCAGAGCGGCATGGCCTTCTACGGACAGATGCCCGACATGTACAACCTCGTGCTCAACACCGACCACCCGCTCACGAAGAGCATTGTTAAGGGATTCGCCACTCCTCCCTCGGGAGGGGAAGAGAGTGGGGTCTCTCTCTCATCCCTCATCTCTCATCCCTCATCCGAGATAAAGGGTCTCGACGCACGCCTCGCCGCCCTGCGCCAGCAGAAGGAAAAGGCCACCGACGAGGAGAAGAAAACCATCGACGAAACCATCAGCGAGACAGAGAAACAACTCCAGGAGCAGAAAGACAAGAAGCAGGCCCTCATCGCCGACAACGCCAAGGACAACGCCGTCGTCCACCAGCTCATCGACCTTGCCCTGTTGCAAAATGGTCTGCTGCGCGGCGAGGCCCTCGACCGCTTCCTCCAACGCTCCGTCGAACTTATCAAGACAGAGTAACAGGGCAAAGACAGATTAACAAAATAACAAAGTAAAGGCAGATTGACATAGGAGCATAATAGAAAATGCGATTTTGTCAATCTGTCTTTTTGTTTTTATGTTATTGTGTCTTTATTATCCCTTATGTCATTCTGTCAAGAAAATTCATTTTTCCAGAAAAATGTTTGGAATTTCAGAAACAAATGACTATCTTTGCACAAAGTTTATGAATCTATGAGAATAGTCGCAAAAAGTACACTCACCAATTATTATGCCCAAAACCCTCAGGCAAAGACGGCTTTGGAGGATTGGTATGAAAAGACAAAGAAAGCCGAATGGACGTGCTTTGCCGATATAAAGAAGACTTTTAACTCCGTTGACAGCGTTGGGAACAAGCGATATGTCTTCAATATCAAAGGAAATGACTATCGGTTAATTGTCATCATTCTCTTCACACCGCAAAGAGTGTACATCCGCTTTGTGGGCACACATGCCGAATACGACAAGATTACAAACATACAAAACATATAAGTCATGGCAAAGATTAAGAACGAGCAGGAATACAGGAAACTCCTTGAACGCATCGACCAACTCTTGGAAGTCGTAAACGACGACACACCAACCAACGACATCAACTTCATCGAATTGAATTTGATTTCCGATTTGGTGGAAGAATACGAAGACATCCGCTATCCCATCGGCAAACCATCACTTGTTGATGTCATCAAGCTACGGCTTTACGAGACGGGGATCACGCAGAGCAAACTGGCAGAAATGCTCGGCATCAGCCCCTCACGAGTCAGTGAGTTGTTGAACGGGAAATCTGAGCCAACACTGAAAATCGGACGTGAACTCTGTCGGCAGCTTGACATCAATCCGTCGGTTGTCTTAGGAGTATAGTTTTTTATCTGTCATTGTGTCATTGTGTCGGAAATAGAAAACATGTCCTTATGTCATTTTGTCGAAAAAAAAAGTCTGTCATTCTGTTGAAAACTCACCGTTATTCTCTCGAAAAATAAAAAAAATGCACTTTTTTTGAAAAAAAAACTCAAAAATGTTTGGAGATTAAAAAAATATGCCTATCTTTGTACCAAAATTTGAAGGATTGTGTCAAAACAGCTAAAGAAAACAGATTAAAACATTAACATTATTAATATTAATAACAATTAAAAATTAAAAATTATGAAAAAAGTATTTTTACTCTTTGCAGTTGCTGCTTTTAGCTTGAGTAGCATGGCTCAAATTGAAAAAGATGGTTACAAACTCGCTGTAACCCTTGAAAACCCAGCAGAAGGCTCTAGCATCCTCCCCGTCATTGTTGAGCTGACTCAGCCCGTAGACGAAAGTACATATGGTTGGGGATTCCAGATTGATTTCCCCGGCTTCGAAGGAAAGAGTGCTGCTGATGTTATCGCTACCAATGCATTTGCTGGTGCAAAAGTACAAAAAGGCAAGCCCAAGTTTAGTGTTGATGATGCTACCGTTTGGACAGATCGTGCTAAAAGTAGCTTAGCTAATATCGCTTTTGCTACAGCTGATGCCAATAATATCGGCAAGCTTATCTGCAACTGGGGAAACAACAGTGATCCTGTTACTGGTATGTCAGGTGAAGTATTCCGCATTAACTACAACACCGAGTATCTCGCTGACGGTGAGTATACTATTACTATTGGTGGCCCGAATGGCGGTGAAGCAAAACTCATCTATTATGATGATGAAGCAGAATCGAACGTAGTTATTGCTGAAAGTGCTACTTATACCGTTAAATTCAAGAAGGAAGATGGTAAGGTTTCAGGCGTAAATCGTGTAGTTGTTGATGATGAAAACGAGAAGCAGGAAATTTACAACGTACAGGGTATGAAGATTCGTCAGACTGTTCCCGGCCGTCTCTACATCGTTAACGGAAAGAAAGTTATTGCTCAATAAGAACAAAGAATTTCATTCGATTATAAAAACATAATTATTAACTAAAAATTTTTGATATTATGAAAAAATATATGTTCTTAGTAGCAATGGCACTGGTTATCGGTGTTAACGCTGACAACGTAAAGAAGGCTGTTAATCCTACCATTGTAGATAAGTATGATGCTCACGATGTCAACAGCGACAAGTCTGTAGATATTGAAGATGTATTTGCTATATACGATGCACAAGCTGAAGGCTCTACTGATGCTTTATATGATTGTACCAAAGACGGTGCTATTGACATTGAAGATGTATTTGCTGTCTATGATTGTCAAGCAGAAGGTGGTAATTGCGATCAGGATAAGCACGAATAATTTAGATTTAACCAAAAAGTGGTATCGGAATGATACCACTTTTTTTGTGCCCTTCAACTTTCGCCGTAAGAGCAAACATTCCGCCACACACTACATTTAGAACTGCAAATATTTTTAATGTTTTTGTAGTATCAACTACAAAAAAGCACCATATATTTACATCTCAAACTACAATAATGCTCTTTCGTGTTTCATCGCCGATCTTTTCCGCTCAAAACTCATTGTTGGCCGAATTTCATTCAGCAAGAAAAATTTGGTGGTTAATGAATAATGTTGTAACTTTGTAACACGAATAGGGAAAGAATTATGGCAAGAAATTTTTTCATTGCGGCAATGGCTGTCCTGATCTTGGGGGCTTGCAAGGAACACCCCAAAATTACGGCGGAGGAGCTGAAAGGCAGCATGTGGTCAACGGCGATAAGCATGGTGCACATGAGTCGGCTGGCTTTTGCGGAGAGCAACGAGATGATTGGGTTCACTTCCGACAACTCAGGAATGAATGAACAAATCAGCCTGGCCTTCCGCTGTACCTTTACTTTCGACGAGCCATCGCAGACAGTGACGATGAAGCTGAAAGATCATATCGCCGGTGACAGCGCAACCATCCATCAGATGGTGGACGGCAAGAAGCTCCACCTGAGCTACGACGGCCACGCCCTGCACATCGACGGCGAGGTGAAGGAGCTCAGCGGCGACTATTTCAAGTCCAATCACGACGACGACCACCACCATCATCACTAATCCTCTTACCACGGATTACATTTTCCACCACGAATTGCACGGAATCTACGGATTTTAAAACTAATGGTTCGGTCCGATGAGATGTGGCGGGCTGCGTTGTTTTTTTGACAGAATGACAAAAGGACATATTATGCGGCACACCGTGTTCCTATATGCGAGCGACAGCCTTTCACGAGATGAAAGACAAGGTTTTACAAAGTAATATATATTATATTACCGGGTAATATATATTATTTTACTGAGTAATATATATTATATTACCGAGTAATATATATTATATTACTTTATGAAAGACGGTCTTTCGCATGGTGAGAGTTTGTCCGTCGGGCGGAAACGGCTATTCTCTCTGTTATTTCTTTCTTTTGTGACTGGTGGTGTAGAGGAGGCGGATGAGGTCGGGGCGGCCTATCTGTCGGAGGGTGCGCTCGATGGCGGCACGCTGCTGGGGCTGATACCAGAAGAAGAATTGGCGCTGGGCGAGTTTCTGTTGTTGGGTTTTGGCGGTGTAGATGGGTTTGAGCGTCAGGGGGTCAAGGCCGGTGTAGTAGGCCTCGGTGCTGATCGTCATGGGGGTGGGGGTGAAGTCCTGCACCTGTTCGAGATGGAAGTTGAGCTGCCTGGTCTCGATGGCCAGCTCGGCCATGTCGGCCAGTGAGCACCCGGGATGGCTGCTGATGAAATAGGGTATGAGCTGGTAGTTGAGGTGTTCCTCTCGGCAGATACGGTCGAAGAGGTGTTTGAAGTCGTGGAAGAGCCGGAACGGTGGCTTGCGCATGAAGTGGAGCACCTGGCCGGAGGTATGCTCGGGGGCGACCTTCAGTCGTCCGCCCACGTGTCGGGTGATGAGTTCGCGGGTGTATTGCTGTGTGGCGCGGTCGATGTCGGGATTGCCGGTCTTATGCAGCAGCAGGTCGTAGCGTACACCGCTGCTGATGATGGATTTCTTGATGCCGGGTAATGCATCGACGGCGTGGTAGAGGTCGAGCAGGGGGCGGTGATCGTTGTCGAGGTTGGGGCAGACCTTGGGGTGGATGCAGGAGTGGCGGCTGCATTTCTCGCAGGCTTTTGTGTTGCGTCCGCGCATGGCGTACATGTTGGCCGACGGTCCGCCGAGGTCGCTCAGATAGCCTTTGAAGTCGGGTTGCCGGATGATTTTCTTCACTTCGCGCAGGATGCTCTCCTTGCTTCGCGGGGTGACAAACTTGCCCTGGTGCATGGAGATGGTACAGAAGGCACAGCCGCCGAAACATCCGCGATGGATGGTGACGGAGTGCTTGATCATGTCGTAGGCGGGTATGCGCTTGCCTTTGTACTTGGGGTGGGGCAGACGGGTATAGGGCAGCTCATAGACAGCATCGAGCTCCTCGGTGGTGAGCGGAGGATAAGGCGGATTGACGACGATACAAGAGGGGTTGGGGGTGAGGCTGAGGGGCTGGACGATGCGCTGGGGGTGCATCTTGTTGGATTCAATCTCTATGAGTCGGATGTTCTCAGCTTGCGCATGCTTTGAGCGCAGACATTCCTCGTGGGAGTGGAGAAGTACCCCCCCCCCGACCCCTCCCAACGGGCGGGGGCAACTTTGTTGTGTGATGTTCCCCCCTGTCTTTTTTGGTGGGGCTGGTATGGATTGGAGAGATTGCAAGTATGCGATTTGTGGGGTGTCGGCAATGTCTTCGCCGTTGCCGATTCGCCTTGCGAGCTCGACGATGGGCTTCTCGCCCATGCCATAGATGATGACGTCGGCACCGGATTCGACGAGGATGGAGGGGCGCAGTCGGTCTTGCCAGTAGTCGTAGTGGGTGAGCCGTCGCATGGAGGCTTCTATGCCGCCGAGCACGACGGGCACGTCGGGGAAGAGTTGCTTGAGGATTCTGGTATAGACGATGGTGGGGTATTCGGGTCGGCAGTCGTGCCGGCCGTCGGGACTATAGGCGTCTTCCGAGCGCAGTCGTTTGTTGGCGGTGTATTTGTTGACCATGGAGTCCATGCATCCGGGTGCGATGCCGAAGAAGACGCGCGGACGGCCTAGTTTCTTGAAGTCGCGGTAGTCGCCGTGCCAGTCGGGTTGCGGAACAATGGCCACGCGGTAGCCCTCTGACTCGAGCACGCGCCCGATGACGGCAGCCCCGAACGAGGGATGATCGACGTAGGCATCGCCGGAGAAGAGGATGATGTCGAGTTCATCCCATCCGCGAAGCTCACATTCTTTCTTTGTCGTGGGAAGAAAGTCGGTCAGCATTCCTCATCCGTTTTGCCCTCGTCTTGCTCTTTCCATTGCAGGAAGAGCAGTAGCAGCTTGTGCAGGCCAAAGGCTTTCATGTTGCTGTTGTAGATGACATCGAGACAGAGGTCGAGCAGGTCGCGGTCTTTGCCTGCCTCGCCTTCGAGAAGTGAGCGCACGTTGAGCTTCAGCTTCTCAAGAACTTCCTCATCGACGATACCGCTGCTGTCTGTGAGATTGGTAAGCAGGGCGTAGCGGTCGATGGTTTGCAAGTGTTGCCCGGTGATCTCGATGGTTCGGGTGCCCGAGGGGTTTGCTTGTATTTTCATCATATTTTTTTAATTGACGATATAACGGTTTAACGAAATTAAATGATAAGTTTACGAATTGACGAAGTTGAGGATGGCCGCCATGATTTTGTTTCGCGCTTGTTCGTCCTTGATGCACTCGAAGGGGAAGCCCATGACGAAACTCTTGTAGTCGCTGCCCGGATAGGCGATGGCGGCGGCGGTTCCGTTCCCGTAGAGTAGGGCGGGGAATGCCGCAGTGCCAACGGGCGCGAGGATGTCGGCGCTGGTGACGGCATAGTGGCAGGCGTTGAGCTGGTTATAGATGTCAAACGAGGTTCCCATGCCGGTAATCACCGGGGAGAGTGAGGTTTTGTAGGTGCCGTTGGTCTCTGTTTTCAAAATGTTCTGCAAGAATTCGATGTCGGTGGGTGAAGTGGCATCGGAGGCGAGATAGGCACCGCTGACGATGAGCCGTCCGCGACCCAGGGCGAAGGCGGCGAGCTTGTCCTGAAGGTTCGTGGGCAGGGCTTTGTAGGGTACGAGTGAGTGACCGTCGTTGCGTTCCAGTCCTAAGAGCAGGTCGATGCAGGCAATGCCTTTTGTGCCGACGAATCCCCGCTCAAGGGCATGGCTCGAGCAGCTGACGATATTGTACCGGCGGGTGGCGGCGATGGCTTGCGCATGGGTGACGGTATAGTTGAAGTCGTTGCCGGCGATGAACTGTCCGCACAGCTCGCTTCCGCTATACCCCAATCCCTCAGGGCTTTCGATGCCGATTTTCGAGGTGTCGAAGTTTTGTTGCGCGCCGCTCCATCCGGCGGTGAGGCCGTAGGTGATGCCTGGGTCTTCGTTAAGGTCGAAGCCTTGCTGATAGCTGTTGTCGATGACGGCGGGCGACGAGAGCCGGTGAAAGCCGTTGACGATGAGGACGGTTTTCGTGGCCTCTGGCTGTGAGTAGGCGGCAAGTGTCTCCGTCGGGAAGCTTTCGCCACCCTCGTTGACGGCGGTCACGCGGAAGCTGTGAAGGGTTCCCGGCTCTATCTTGAGCGTTACCGACGTGCCCTTCACACGCTGGCCGTTGTCGAAGCCGCCTGTGCCCGTGGCGGTATAGACGTTGTAGGCGGTTGGCCGTGCAGTGGGTTCTTGCGGATCGCTGACGGGTGTCCACGACAGTCTGACCTTGTTCTTCCCGACGAATTGAACGGCGAAGTTCTCGGGTGCGAGCGGTTGCACGACGCAGGAGGTGCCATGCTGGCTGGCGACGAAGCGCAGGATGGTCTTGTAGATGGAGCGCGCGAGTGTGAACTTGAAGTTCGGGTCTTGCCCCATCTTCATGTCGGGGAAGCTCTGGTGTGAGAGTATCTCGAGAATAGACGAGGGAACTTCGGGCACACGTGTCTCACCGTAGTTCTTGTCCCACACGGCGCGTTTCACCCATTCGCCGTATTTCAACGTGAGGTCGTTGTGAACTCCGTTGAGGAGCATGTCGGCAAGGCGTACTGACGCTTGTCGCGAGAGGCCGCTGCCGAAGATTCCGTTGTTGAAGTCGGTGGTGGCGATGGAGAGCGTGCCGATTTTCGACGTGAGGTCTTTCCTGAATCCCGCGTCACTATGTATGGCCAGGCTGAGCTCGATGGGTACGTGCTTGCCCTCTGTTTCGGGAACATATACGGATCCTCCCGCCAGCCAGTTGGCCATCATGGGACGGGTGATAATGTCGTCGCGGTAGTCGTCTTTGCGTGAGCCATAGACACTTTCGGGTGCTCCTGCCCACTGGGCGTAGTAGCGTGCGGCCTCAAGGCAACGGGGCAGGCCGCTTGTCGTTCCGCCACGGACGATGTTTCCCATGCCTCCGCCGAAGCGCACGGCATCGGTGGTGACCACGCCCTTTTGCTTTGAGTTGTTGGTAACGACGACGCGGTTGTAGGCGTTGCAGCCTTTGTCGAAGTCGAAGGTTCCCAGATAAACCCACGTTGAGCCGCCCATCTGCTGGTTTACCTTGAAAGAAGTTGACGTTCCTTTGTGGTAAACGATATATTCAGCATCGGAGATACTATGGTTTACGGTCTGATAACTTACATATACGGCATAGCGCCCTTCCTCGCTGAAGTTGGGCTGATAGGAGACGGTCGACGGGTTCTTGCTTTTCACGGTTTTTGCCATGCGCGCCGTCCCAGCCTCAAATGGGTTCTCGCCATGGCGGTAGCTGTCCGCGTGTCGGGCAAATCCCTTCTGCATGGTCGTTGTCCATGTGTTTTTCACAATGGCTTCCCGATAATAAGCGCGGTTGGCATCGTCGTTATCGACGATAATCTCGTTTTTCTGCCAGTCGCGCTCACGGGGTGTGAACACTACTGCTCCTGCTTTTTCGAGCATGGGGATGAGATAGGGCACGACAATGGTTTGCGTGTAGAGATCCTCTGTGGTGCAGAACAGGTAGGGACGTTGCCATTCCCACCGGCCATTCTTCTCGTCGTAGTAGCGTCCGTGGCTTGCGCAAAGGGAGAGGTGGCGTTTGTAAAGGCCTTGCGTGATTTTATTGGGTGTGGAGACGTTTCTCACCCACGGGTTGCCCTTGTAGTCAATGTGTCCCCAGTTGGTTTTCTGGGCCGTAGCCGGGGTGAAAGCTGTTGCAAAGCAAAGGGCAAAAAGTATTTTCCTTGTCAGCTGCTTCATGTGTTACGTTCCTGTGGAGAATCTTTCGGGATGCTTTCCTTTGAAGTCTTTGTAATATTGTCTCACCATGTCCATCTCTTCCTCGATGTTTCCAGAAGGAACGAAGCTCTTGGTGCATTGTATGTATCGTTTCTGGTAGTCAACGCCATAGAGCAGGATGGGTATTTGTGCCTTATGTGCGATGAAATAGAATCCTTTTTTCCATTCCGTGTTGAGCGACCGGGTGCCCTCCGGGGTGATGCAAAGGCGGAAAGTCTCATGCTCAAGGGCTGTCTTGGCAAGGTTGTCGGTGAGGCTTGTGTGTTTCTCGCGCCATACGGGAATGCCCCCCAGACGTTTGAACAATCGCCCGAGCGGCCAGAAGAACCACTCCTTCTTCATCAGAAAATTGTTTCTCATGCCTTCCGCGCCACTATAGAGTTGGCCGATGAGGAAATCGTAGTTGCTCGTATGTGGTGCCAGACAGATGATACACCGCTCAGGCATGGACACGGTGACGTTGGCGGTCCATCCCATTCTTTTGTACAACAGCCACCGGCAGAATTTTCTCCACATGTGTTTTAATTGAAATTTGTGATTTGGTCGATGATTTCAGAAGCCTGCTCGTTGAATTGGCCGATGAGGTGTCTGTAATATTGCTTTGCGGGCATACCCGGCTCAGGATGCGAGATACGCATGACGAAGTCGTTGCGGATTTTCAACACGGCCGTGATGATGGCCTCCACGCTCTCGAAGTCCTGCTTGCCGCCATAGAGGTTGACTGCCACGGCCTCGGAAATCAGTTCCATGCACACATTGTTGATGGTGCTTTTCAGTTGTTTTTTGTTTGCCATGATGGTACGGAGTTTTATAAACCGTTTCAAAGGTAGTGCAAATCAAATGAAAAACCAAATTTTATCTGAAAAAAATGTCATATTTTTTAGTTTTCTTTCCTTTTTCTTTTCTTATTTCACTAAAAAAGAGTACTTTTGCAGTAGAAATTCAACTTACAGGTAAAATCATAAATTTTGATTATGGAAATCAGCAGATTACAGAAAGAGAGGGCTGCCTATCAGCCTAAGTTGCCAATTGCCCTAAAGGGTGCGGTAAAGGTGAGGGAGGGTGCTCCTACACAGAGTGTCGATAATCAGGATGACATCAAACGGTTGTTCCCCAATACGTATGGAATGCCGCTTGTTGAGTTTGTTGAAGGCGACCAGCCCGTGACAAAAGCACTCAACGTGGGTATTATTCTCAGTGGCGGGCAGGCTCCCGGTGGTCACAACGTGATTAGCGGATTGTTCGACGCCGTGAAGAAGCTGAATCCCCAGAACCGTCTCTACGGTTTCATGATGGGACCCGGCGGATTGGTTGACCACAACTATGTGGAGATTACCCCCGAGTTTGTCGATGAGTATCGCAATACGGGCGGCTTCGATATGATTGGTTCCGGTCGTACAAAGCTGGAGGAGGTCGTACAATTTGAGAAAGGTCTGGAGATACTTCGCAAGCTCGATATCAAGGCACTTGTCATCATCGGCGGCGACGACTCGAACACCAACGCCTGTGTGCTGGCCGAATACTATGCTGCCAAACAATATGGTGTACAGGTGATTGGTTGCCCGAAGACCATCGACGGCGACCTGAAGAACGACCAGATAGAAACCTCGTTCGGCTTCGACACCGCCTGTAAGACCTATTCAGAGCTTATCGGCAACATTGAGCGCGACTGTAACTCTGCCCGTAAATACTGGCACTTCATCAAATTGATGGGACGCTCGGCCAGTCACATTGCCCTTGAGTGCGCCCTGCAATGCCAGCCGAACATCTGCCTTATATCCGAGGAAGTGGAGCAGAAAGACCTTACGCTCAATCAGATAGTCGAGCAGATTGCCGGTGCTGTTGCCCGGCGTGCCGCCGACGGCAACAATTTCGGTGTCGTACTGATTCCTGAGGGGCTCATTGAGTTCATTCCCGCCATCGGCCGTCTCATTCAGGAGCTCAACGACCTGCTTGCCGCCCATGGCGACGACTATCGCGACCTCGACAAGCAAGCTCAGCGCGAGTACATCCTCACCCATCTGAGCGAGGCCAACCGCGCCACGTTCGAGACGCTTCCCGAAGGTGTTGCCCGTCAGCTCTCACTCGACCGCGACCCGCACGGAAATGTTCAGGTGTCGCTCATCGAAACAGAGAAGCTCATCTCTGAGATGGTTGGTGCGAAGCTGGCTGAGTGGAAGCGCGAGGGTAAGTATGTGGGCAAGTTCGCGCCCCAGCACCATTTCTTTGGTTATGAGGGACGTTGCGCGGCTCCGTCGAACTTCGATGCCGACTACTGCTACGCGCTCGGAACCAGTGCCGCCCAGCTCATTGCCGCAGGCAAGACGGGGTATATGGCTATCGTGAAAAACACCACCGCGCCCACCGATGAGTGGAAGGCCGGCGGTGTGCCCATCACCATGATGATGAACATGGAGCGTCGCAACGGCAAGATGAAGCCCGTTATCCGCAAGGCACTTGTGGAGCTCGACGGAAAGCCGTTCAAGGCTTTCGCCGCCAAGCGCGACGAGTGGGCGAAACAGACGTGCTACGTTTATCCCGGTCCTATCCAGTATTGGGGACCTGCCGAAGTTTGCGACCAGACGACAAAGACACTGGCTTTGGAGCACGAATAGAAAATGCCTCCTCCCCGCCTCCCCCGAGGGGGGAGGTAAGGGTGAGAGGTAAAAGGAGAGAGGAGTCTTCTCCCCTTCGTGGGGAGGTTGGGGGATGTTCCTGCATCTTCCTGATAAGAGGGTGGGGGTAGGTTTTATCCTTTAGAGCATGGCGAAAAGAAAGAAGACATCGCGCAAGACAAGAAAGGCGACTGTCAGGAGAAGGAAAGCCTGGCTGATAGGAGGCACGGTGATGCTGTGTGTCTATCTCTGGGCTTTCTACTATTTTTTCGTCGGTCCTACCGGTTTTCGTTGGCGGGCGTTGTTCGGCGACCCCGACTATCCTGCCGGCTATGAGATTCACGGCATTGACATCTCCCACTATCAAGGGACGATTGACTGGAATCGTCTGAAGAACGGTATGATAGCGGGATGTCCCTTACGCTTCATCATGATCAAGGCCACAGAGGGCTCCACACGCCTCGACCCGAAGTTCAAGGATAATTTCTATCAAGCTCGTGAATACGGCTACATCAGGGGTGCCTATCATTTTTGGAGCAACAAGTCGTCGGCACGCGACCAGGCGTATTGGTTTCTGAAAAACGTGAAGTTGGAAGAGGGCGACCTGCCGCCCGTGCTTGACATAGAGCACATGCCCGAAGACCGTAGCATAGAGGACTTTCAGCGCGACGTGCTCACGTGGTTTCACATTGTTGAGGACCGTTACCATGTGAAGCCTATTCTCTATACCTATTATAAATTTAAGCAGCAGTATCTCAATGCGCCCGTGTTCGACGACTATCCCTACTGGATAGCCCATTACTATGTTGATAAGGTTCAGTACGAGGGGCAGTGGAAGTTCTGGCAGCATACCGACGCAGGCCGCTTGCCCGGAATAAAAGGGTATGTTGACTTCAATGTCTATAACGGTTCGTTCTACGATTTGCGGAAACTCACCATCCCAGAACTCCCTGGAGACTTCTAATCTTAATCCCCAATCGGTCATTAGGATTTCTCGTTGCCGTACAACACCGAAATCCTAATGTTCGGCTTTGCTTAAAAGTTGTTCTACACTGGGTTTACAATTACTTACAGCGTTAAGAAAGTTGAACGTTGAAAAGTGAGAAATCGCTAAACGTTAAACACAAATCATCTGGCGTTGGAGGGAAAGTGCTGCCCATCCGTTTTCCTGCGCTCTGCCTGTCTCCTGCAGTCCTAATTCCTTGGCTTTGGCGACAAGCAGGGCGGTGTCGGCCTCGTAGAATCCGCTCAGCAGTAGCGTGCCGTCGTTGGTCATCACTTCGGTGAAGGCCGCCATGTCGTCGAGCAGGACGTTGCGGTTGATGTTGGCCATGACGATGTCGAACACCCCGCTCACGTGTGAGAGCACCTGGCTTGAGCCATGAAAGACCTCCATGTTGCGAACGTCGTTCAGCTCGGCATTGTGTCGGGCGTTCTCCACGCTCCACTCATCGATGTCGTAGGCCACCACGTCGGTCGCGCCAAACTTCGATGCGGCAATGCCGAGAATGCCCGTTCCGCATCCGCAGTCGAGTACGCGCCTGCCCTCCGTGTCGCATCGGAGCAGGGCGGAGAGCATCATCCGCGTGGTCTCGTGGGTGGCCGTTCCGAAAGCCATGCGCGCCTCAATGCCTATCTGGATGAGGTGCGAGGGTGCGAGGGTACGGAGGTGCGAGGGTGCGGAGGTGCGGGCATCATAGACTTTTATCTTGTCGTCGATGACAATCGGCTCAAAGCCGGTCTCCTCCCATTCGGCATTCCAGTTTTTATATTCGGCCTCACCGATTGTGTATTCCACTCTCGCGTCGGCCAGTGGCCAGTCGGCCAGAGCCGTTTCCAGTGCCTGCGGGTCGAACAGGTCGTCTTGCACATAGCCTTTCACTCCGCCGGGTGTTTCCTCGAACGACTCGAACCCTGCCTCCCCCGCAAGTGCGCAAAGCACGTCGCGTGCAGCCGGAAGAAGGGAGTCGCGGCTGGTTGCAATTTTGAAGTCTGCGACTAAATATTTCATGTGTGAAGTTAAATTTTGCTGCAAAAATACAAAAAATAGGGAAAAACCTATCAGCTTTTAGGGATTTTCCCTATTTTTGCATTGTAATTCGTGCTATTTTTGCACCGTGAATGAGAATATAAACGAAAAATAAGGAGAAAGAATGATGAAAAAGTTTTGGCTTATCCCCGTCCTTACTGTAGTGGCTTTCATCAATGCCGCCGCGCAGGACGATGACCTCTACTTCGTACCGAAGAAGCAGGAAGCGAAAGTTGTTCCCTTACCGCCACCACCGCCAGCATTCGACGAAGCACCACCATTTCATGTGGGCAGCGACCGCGACGTTGACGAGTACAACCGGCGGGGGCGTTTCCGCAGTACCTATCAGCCTATTGGCGGGGACAACGACATTATCGACTTCGAGGCGGGCAACGGCCTGTACCCCGATTCCACCTATGTCGATACGCTCTTTGCTGCTCCTCGGCCGGAGTATTGGGAGGGCGATTTCGACGACGACTTCACGTATAGCCGCCGTATGAGCCGTTTCGACGACTATTATGGCTGGTACGATCCCTGGTACTATGGCCGTTGGGGCTACGGGCCTTATTGGCGTGCGGGGCTGGGCTACTATCCCTGGTACGACTCATGGTACTATCCCTGGTACGGCTCATGGTACGACCCCTGGTATTATGGCTACGGCTGGGGTGGCTGGTATGGCTATCACAGTTGGTATAGTCCCTGGTATTATGGCGGTTATTACCGTCCCTACCATTATGCTTATAGCAACGGCGGCTATAGTGGCACGCGCAATCATGGCCGCTACAGTTATGGCGGCACGCGCGGCGTGAGCAACGGGCGCACCACCACGTTCGGCAACGGTCGCTTCGGCGGTTCGGCCATCGGCCGCGGTTCGTCGGCAACCACCGGCACGCGCACCTATACGCCTTCGCGCAGCGGTGTCTATAGTAACAGCAATGGCAACTTCGGCGGTTCGCGCTCCAGTTCAAGCAACTCTTCGCCCACCCGTTCCTATACCCCCAGTTCCAGTTCGTCAAGTTCGCGCTCGTCGGGCTTCGGCAGCAGCCGTTCCTCTGGCGGTAGTTTCGGCGGCGGGTCGTTCGGTGGCTCTCGCTCCTCTGGCGGTAGTTTCGGCGGTGGCGGCGGACGCTCAGGCGGTGGCGGCGGCTTTGGCGGAAGAAGATAGCCCCACCCAGCCTCCCCTGGGGGAGGAGAAAATGATAGTGAATTGAACAATGAAATAAATAATGACTATGAAAAAATATCTATTTACCGCTGCATTTCTGCTCGCAACACTGGCAGGGGCAGCACAGGAGACTTACGAGAACGCCAAGATTGTTGGCGAGGACTTGAACGGAACAGCCCGCTATGTAGGCATGGGCGGCGCAATGGACGCGCTGGGTGCTGACATCTCTACCATCGGCACCAATCCCGCGGGTCTCGGCCTCTTCCGCCGCTCGGCGGCAAACGTATCGTTCGGCCTTGTGTCACAGCAGGACGGCGAGGACTTTGCCGAGGGAAAGAAGACCAACATGAGCTTCGACCAGGCAGGATTTGTGTGGGCAGTCAAGACAGGCAGCAACAACTTCCTGAACTTCGCGTTCAACTATCACAAGAGTCGTAACTTCGATTACATTCTCTCGGCGGCCGACCGGCTGAACGATGCCTCGCAGAACAAGCTCACCTATGTGAAGCAGTATGAAGGCCTGCTCTTCCCCGCGAACTCGAGCGGTGTGCCTGACAATGAGCACCCCTACGCCTCGTGTAGTCAACTCGATTACATGTATGCCGACAACCTGAACTACAGTGCCGATGACAACATGTGGTACTACGATCCCGCCACCGAATACACGCTCGACCGTGCCCATAAGGGCTATATCGGCGAGTACGACTTCGCTTTGGCAGGTAACCATCGCGACCGCATCTACTGGGGTCTGACCCTCGGCATCCACGACGTGAACTACAAGCACTATGGCGAATACCGCGAGCAGCTCGACGGCTTCGGCCTCACCGTTGCCGACGACCGTAAGATTGACGGCACTGGTGTTGATGTCAAGGCCGGCATCATCTTCCGACCCGTCGAGGCATCACCCTTCCGCATCGGTTTGAGTGTCGCTACCCCCACATGGTACGACCTCACCACCACCAACTATACCAGCATCACCGACGGAAGTGCAACAGCATCGGGCGGCGAGTCCTACGACTTCAAGCTCTATACTCCTTGGAAATTTGGTGTAAGCCTCGGTCACACCGTGGGTAACTACCTTGCCCTCGGTGCCAGCTACGAGTTCGCCGACTATGGCTCGCTCGACACGCGCTACGAGACCGGCGGGTACTACGACTACTGGGATGGCTACTATACCACCAGTGCCTCCGACGACGTGATGAACCGCCATACTGAGCAGACCCTCAAGGGCGTATCTACCCTGAAACTCGGTGCCGAGTACCGGCCCATTCCTGAGTTGGCCCTGCGCGTAGGCTACAACTACGTCTCGCCCATGTATGAGAAAGACGGCTTCAAGGACGGCACCCTGCAAACCGACGGCTCCTACTACAGTTCTGCCACCGACTACACAAACTGGGAGGCCACCAACCGCTTCACCTGCGGACTGGGCTACAACATCGGACAACTTTCGCTCGACTTCGCCTATCAGTACTCCGCTCAGAAAGGCAAGTTCTCGCCCTTCATGAGCTACGAGAACACCGCCGACCACACGATGAACAACATCGCCGATGCCGTCGATGTGTCGAACAAGCGCCATCAGGTGCTCTTCACCCTCGGCTATAA
>JAFRZC010000219.1 GCA_017442765.1 Prevotella sp.
ATCATACCATCTATTCAATTGTGGTTGTAGTACGTCTTTTGAAAGATCGAGAAATAGGTTTGTTCCTGCGGTAAGCTGATATATATCAGAAAAAAAAGTTTCAAATTTGGAATTTCTGCTGCTGACGGGCAAAAAGATTGCCGCCGAGGCCCTTTTCGGGGTCTCGGCGGCGGGAAATCTAAGGCAAAGAGGGTTATGGTTTGAAATCGTTGAACATCGCAATCTCACTGTCGAAGCGGGCGATGATCTCGTCGAGCTGCGGGTTGGTGCGCTGGATGATGAGCGCCACATAATCTTTCGTTGGCTTGCCCTCAGCGTCGGTTGATTTCACGTCGTATGCCTTAATAACATACTTCTGCTGCTCGTAGCCGTTGAACCAGCGCAGGAACAATCTGGCCCGCTGCGCCTGCTGCCCCTTTACGGTGCTGCACATATAAAGCATGATGTCAGGATTCACACGGAAGAACTCTTCGATGATGCAGATAACCGTGCGGGGAATCTTCGTGTCGCCGGGCGATGGCTTGCCGCTCTCGTTGGTCAGATTCAGCCAGTAGGCCGTGAAGTAGGGGTTGCTGTCGTAGTCGAAATCCACGGCGTAGTTAATGTCGTTGTCGGTGGTGAAATGCACCACCTCGCCATCCGTCCACACCTTGTAGGGCGAGTTGACATTGATTCTGTTTGCGTCAAGTGTGTTCATAGTCTACTCCCATTATATGTCATAGTAATGCTTGTCGGCAGCTTCCTTCTGCTGCCGGCGCTCCTCTGCCCACTGGGCTTTCATCCGCCGTGCCCAAGCCTCTTTCCGCTCGCGAGCGGCGTTAAACCATGCAATGATTTCCTCGCGGGTAGGCTCCTGACGGTTGTGGTCTTTGCTTCCATATTCCTTATTCAGTTTCAAGTCCGATAAGCGTGCCGAGTATGTGGCGGCGCTCCTCCCATTGGAACTCCACGTCCTTGGTCTTTGCCTCCTTCCGTGCCTTGGCGGCCAGGAACCATGCCCTCACTTCCTCGGGGGTGCGGCGTTTATAGGTTATTGCTTCCATATCTGTTCTTCTATTTACCTTTCGCGTGCAAAGTTACACAATTTATCTGAAATGAATCACGAATTTGTGAATAATTTTGGTTATTAGTGCTGATTTTTCTCAAATGTGGAAATACTATATTTTGCGGTACTCGGAAGGCGACATGCCGTAGGTGTTGCGGAAGAGACGGGCGAGGGTGGCACGGCTGGGGATGCCGGAGAGTTCGCCGATGATGGCGACGGGGTCGTCGGTGGTCTTCAGCAGACGGGCGACGTGCTCCAGTCGGTAGCGGGTGATGAAGTCGCCTGGGGTCTCGCCCTTCGAGCATTGGCGGATGGCCTGCTCCAAATACTTCGCGTTGGTGCCGAGCAGCCGAGCCAGCGAGTCGCGGTTCAGGGTCTCGTCGGTGTAGGGCTGCTGCTCGTCCATGAGTGTGCAGAGGCGGCGGAAGAGTTGCTGGTCGGCGGTAAGGTCGTCGCGGGCAAACCACGACGCACGCTCCTGCTGCTCTTCCTGTCGGCGTTGCTCTATCTCCTCGTAGAGTTTGCGGTTCTTGGCCGTCAACACCTTATTATATTTGTAGGAGCGCCAGAGCAACCAGGCAATGAACAGGCAGACGAGGATGGCGGCGACGAGAATAATGCGGTGGACGGTGAGCGAATGTTGTTTGTCGATGATTTCGGTTTCCTGACGCTTGATTTCCTGCTGCTGCTCCATGTCGGCCCGCCGCTCCTGCAAACGCACGGAGTCTGTCAACTGACGTATGCGATTCCCCAAGGCCAGTGCCTCGGCGGTGCGCCCGGCCTTTTGCAGCGCGTCGTATTCGAGCGACATGCGGGAATTGATGTAGGCACTGGAAAGTGGGCCGCCCGCAGCGCGGTAGATGGAGTCGGACTGGCGGTAGAGCCGGACGGCCTCGTCGTAGCGGTCGGTCATGGCCAGATAGCGGCCTTCGACGAAAATGTCGGTATGCGACAATCC
>JAFRZC010000220.1 GCA_017442765.1 Prevotella sp.
ACATGGTCGTCACGAAGGCAGACAACAGCACCGTTGAGATTCCCGTCGGAAAAGTGAAAGATATTACATTCACAGAGAAAGAGAAGAATCAGGTATTCACTGAGGTATTCACTGTCGAAGGAGTCTCGTTCACAATGATAAGGGTCGTTGGCGGTACGTTCCAAATGGGCGAGAGTGCCGACGACAACGATGTCACGCCCGTCCACGACGTGACCCTGTCCGACTATTACATCGGTGAGACGGAGGTGACGCAGGAGCTGTGGGAGGCAGTGATGGGCAGCAATCCGAGCTACTTCAGCGGCGCGAAGCGACCTGTGGAGTGTGTGACTTGGAACGACTGCCAGGAGTTTATCACGAAGCTGAACGCGCTGACGGGGCAGCAGTTCCGTTTGCCCACCGAGGCCGAATGGGAGTTTGCGGCGAAGGGCGGCACGAAGAGCAAGGGCTACACCTACAGCGGCAGCAACACGATTGGCGACGTGGCATGGTACTTTGACAACTCAGACAACCAGACTCACGAAGTGGCCACGAAAGCCCCGAACGAGCTGGGCATCTACGACATGAGCGGCAACGTCTGGGAGTGGTGTCAGGACTGGTACGGCAGCTACAGCAGCTCGGCGCAGACCAACCCCACCGGTCCCTCGTCGGGCTCTTTCCGCGTGTTTCGCGGCGGCAGCTGGCTCAGCTACTCCGAGTTCTGCCGTTCAGCGAATCGGTACATCGACGACCCGACGTGCGGGAACGACAACGTCGGGTTGCGCATAGCCCTATAGTTCTCCTTTTAAAGAAACATAGAAAATCTTAAACCTTTGCCCGCAGGGGCGGCCAAAATTAAAAAGGCCGCCCAGCAGGGCAAAGGTTTTCCATAACTTTACGCGGCCTTCCCGAGCAGAGCTCGCCTCCCCGTAGCCTACCGCCGCGTTGTTTCGAGAAAATGACATAAGGACATGTTCACGCGGCTTGCCGCGTTCCAGAAATCAGTGTGTCAATCCGTGTTCATCAGTGGCTCAATACCCCAACCCAGCCCCTAATCTCCTCCCCTTCGGGGGGAGGTCGGGAGGGGGGCGAATCCTTGTTGGCGGAGGGTCTGGATGAGGATTTCGGAGAGGGCTTCGTTGTCGCGGCGGGTATAGCGGCAGTCGGTATAGACCTGTGCGAGGGTCTGCTTGTTGTTGATTTCCACAAAGCGGCGGTTCTCTTCAAGCGACTCTTTCTCGTGATAAAGGCTGTCGATGCGCTCGGGAGTATAGTCCTGATAGGTCTCGTCGTGGATGACGGCTTCGAGGGGCAGGCGGTCGGTGAGTGGCGGATCTTCGTCGGGCCAGCCGAGGGTGATGGTGGCAACAGGGAAGACTAGGCGTGGCAGCCGCAGCACGTCGATAATGGTCTGTGGGTTGTAGATGGTGGTGCCGAGGAAGCAGAGACCGAGCCCTTCGGCTTCGGCAAGGTCGCAGAAGTTTTGGCAGTAGAGCAGGGCATCGGTGGCGGCGTTGAGGAAGGAGAGCGGATTGTCGTAGCCCGGGTCGGCCTGCCGACACTCAGCCCAACGGGTGGTGCGGCGGAAGTCGGCGCAGAAGGTGAGCACGACGGGTGCCCCGGTGACCATCGACTGATGGAAATGGGCGGGTGAGAGACGGGCTTTCATGGCCGCGTCGCGCGTGATGACAACGCTGTAGAGCTGCAGGTTGCCCATGGTCTGGGTGCGTTCGGCACGGGCGAGCAGGCTGTGGAGCAGCGTGTCGCTCACTGCGGTCTCAGCGTATTTGCGGATGGTGCGTCTTTGATAATTCATAATGCATAAATGTTTATGGTGCAAATTTAGTGATTTTTTGCAAAAATACATAAAAATCATGAATTATGCATGATGAATTATGAATTATTTTGTACCTTTGTCCCCAGACTAATATATAAATAAGGTGTGTTATGGACAATCAGAAACCAGTAACAACTGAGCCGCAGCCTGTCTGGAGCCGAGCCTACGGTGTAATAGAAGTTCGTCCGAGAGAGCTGGAGTGCGATGTGGTGCGCTTCCAGAATAACAAAGAGAAGTGGGTGGCTTTCGTGGGGCTGATCGACGGTCGGCCATACGAGATCTTTACGGGCTTGCAGGACGATGATGAGGGTATCGTGTTGCCGAAGACGGTCACGAAGGGCAAGATTATCAAGCAGGTGAACGAGGATGGCACGAAGCGCTACGACTTTCAGTTTGAGAACAAGCGTGGTTACAAGACAACGGTGGAGGGGCTTTCGGAGAAGTTCAACCCTGAGTACTGGAACTATGCGAAACTCATCTCGGGCGTGCTGCGCTACGGTATGCCGATTGAGCATGTGGTGAAGCTGGTGGGGTCGCTCGACCTGCGCGATGAGAGCATCAACACGTGGAAAATCGGAGTGGTGCGTGCGTTGAAGAAATATACGAACGACCCGGAGGATGAAATATAGGACGTGTATAGTGATAGAGCGGTTGCGGTTTCATGCCTTTCATGGTGTGCTGCCACAAGAACGACTCACGGGCAACGACTATGAGGTGTCGTTGCGCATCGACGTTGATGTGTCGGCCGCCGTTTTGTCTGACCGTGTGGAGGATACGCTCGACTATGCCGCCGTCTATCGGATTGTAAGCGAGGAGATGAGGAAGCCCTCCAACCTTGTCGAGCATGTGGCCGGCAGGGTAGGGCAGCGACTCTTTGAGACGTTTCCAGAGATAGAACGGATTGACATGGAGATACTGAAGCTGAACCCGCCGATGGGTGTCGACTGCAAAGGGGCCGGGGTGAGTGTGCGCTTCGTCAATGATGTGATAAGTGAAGAATGAAAAGTAAAAAGTTTATAGTCGCATTGGCAGTAATGCTGTTGGCGTTTTGTGTGAGTGCAACGGCAGCAGACAAGAAGTTTACGCTTGTCGTCGATGCCGGGCATGGCGGGCACGACACGGGTGCACCAGGAGCAATCTCGGTGGAGAAGACGCTGACGCTGCGCGTGGCACTGGCTTTCGGGCAGATGGTGGAACGCAATTGTCCCGATGTGAAAGTCATCTACACACGCAAAAGCGATGTGTACCTGAAATTGCATGAGCGGGCGGACATCGCTAACCGCAACAAGGCCGATCTTTTCTTGTCAATCCATATCAACTCTATCGACGGGGGGAAGATTGTGCGAGGTTTCCAGACCTACACCCTCGGACGGAGTCAGCGCAACGGTAATACCGTCGGTATCGCCCAGAACCTCGAGGTGGCCAAACGCGAGAACTCCGTCATCTTCCTTGAGAAAGACTATAAGCAGACCTATCAGGGATTCGACGCGAACTCGCCTGAGAGCAATATCATGTTTGAGTTCATACAAGACAACAACCGCGAGCGTAGTGTGGAA
>JAFRZC010000221.1 GCA_017442765.1 Prevotella sp.
CCCTGCACGCGGCTGGCGCTCTCCGTCTGCCGCTGGCTCATCAGCGTGATAATCTCCTGCGTCAGCGCGGCGAAGCGGCGGTTGGCCTCGGTCAATCCCATGGCCTGCAGGTCGGCCTGCAGTTGCGGCTCGGCGAACCGCTGCTCGATGTTCACCACCTTCTCGTTCTCGGCCACCAGTGCCTCAGACGTGCGGAAGTCGATGTCGCGGAACACCTGATAGACCCTGCGGCCGTGGATGGTCATCGTCTCGTCCGGCAGGCGCGCCCACTGTTTCGCCACCTGCTCCAGCACCTGGCCATAGATGTCGCGCTCGTCGTCTTTCTCCGCGATGGTTTTCGACGAGAAGCTCATCAGCGACCGCTGGTACGCCTCGTCGAGCGTCGTGAACGCCGTGTGGAAAGCCGACCGCGCCGCAATCCACTGCTGGTTCGCCGACTCCACCTCCGCGTTCCTCTGGTCGGTGGTGCGCATCGCGCCGATGAAAAAGGCATTGGGCGCCTTGGCCCATCCTTCCTTCAAAATTCTTGTTTTTGCCATAAGCAATAGTTTTTAGTTCTACAAAAAATTTATTTTCTCCATGTTTGCGTGCGTCGCCGAGTCCGAAAAAATTTTTTTCCGCGTCGCCACCCGCTTCTCCTCGCCGAAAAATTTTCAAAACCTCGTCGCGACCCGCTTCTACTCGCAGAAATTTTTTCAAAAGTGCGTCGCGACCCGCTTCTACTCGATGTTTTCTTTTGAAAAGTACCTCGCGACCCGCTTCTACTCGATGTTTTCTTTTGAAAAGTACCTCGCGACCCGCTTCTACTCGTAGATCTTTTTTGAAAAGTGCATCGCGACCCGCCTCTTCTCCTACTTTTGAAAACTTTTCACCGTCGCGACCCGCGTCTGCGTGCCGTTCTGAAAATTTTTCAGCGTCGCGCCGCCCGGCGGAGGGCGGGAGTCTTTATGGATAGACTTTCCGTTCATATTCACTTCATATTTGTTACTTGATGTATGCCCCGCGATTCATCACTGCCAGATGCTGCTTGTGGGCTGCCCTTTGGCATCGAAGACGAAGAGGAACTTCACGAGGCCGTCGGCATGGCGTTCGAGCCACTCCGAAACCTTCTCACCTTTCATGTCGAGGGAAGTGCTGGTGCCGTGGCTCACGATGTCGCTCACCACCTTGTCCGTCGCACTCACGGCATAGCCCATGTAGTTGTAGCCGTAGGCAACGCTGACCTTCTCCTGGGTGCTGACATCGACGCCGGACTTCAACTGGGCTTTCAGGCGTGCGCCGAGGGTGGCGGGCAGTTTGGCCGACACTTTCTTCGTCCAGGTCTTTTGCGTCATTGGCTCCGTCTGCACTTTGCCGTTGGCATCGTAATACTCGACGGTCAGGTCGAACGTGGCCAGCATCGCGTCGCTCGTTTCCAGGCTGTAGTCCATCACGGCCCCTACGGGCGTGGTGTCATCAGGCTTTGTTGTGTTGTCGTCATCGTCGCTTCCGCAAGCGGTGAACACTGTCGTTGTCATTGCGCAGCAAAGGACGGCTGCGAGCGTCATCAGAATCTTTCTCATTGTCGTTTATTATCTAACGAATATCTTCTTGTTACCTTGGATATAGAGGCCGCGGCGGGTGGGTTTACCGCTGAGTGGACGTCCCTGCAGGTCGAACACTGTGCCAGCGCCATTCTCACTTTTTACTTCCTTGATGCCTGTAAGATCATCGACGGTGAAGCTATAGCTATTGTCGCAACAGTAGCTGATCAGCTCGTAGTTCACAACCTCAGCGATGTAGGAGTCGAAGTAATATTTACCCGGCTTGCTGACATCGACAGGCATCTGGTAGGTGAAGATGTAATTGCCGGTGCCGATGCTGTCGGGCAGGGCGGCGAGGTATTCCTTGAGGCTTGCACTTTCTTTGACGGAGTTCACTTTTTCGTCGTTGAGGTAGTAGAGCACGCGCAGACCGAGGTTGTCGGACGGAATCCAGTGTGGCATGCTGACCCCGATGCGGTCGGTAAACACTACGTTGTAGTACCACTGGTCGCCGTCGCGGGAGAGATAGCTATTGTTCTCTATGTAGTTGTCGTAGTTGGTCAGGGTGTCGTTATCGAGTTGGAACGGCAGCTCGCCGATTATTTGGTTATCGGTATAGACACAGAAGGCCACGATGCCGCCGTATTCGGGTACGAAGCTGAAGGTGACATCGGCCTCGCCGTTGGCTGGGATGTAGGCTCCGCATGTCAGCATCGGGCCCTGAGCCAGAACGGGAGCGGTGCCATACTCCTCCGGCGTGATGTGGCCGAGATAGACGGGGCGGAGATAGAGTTCGCGGATGTAGTCCGACGGCTCGTAGTTGCGGACGCGGATGGTGAGGTCGCTGCGCTCATCCAGTCGGCCGGTGCCCTTGGTGATGCCGATGCCGGTGAGTTGCATGTTATAGGTCATCTGGTTCGGGCGTATGAAGAAGTGTCCCTCGTAGTCGCGCCCCACGGTCACGCTCTGCTCCACCGGGGGGATGATCTGCCATTCCTCGCCCGGATGGCGGAAGCGAAGCATAGGGTAGAGTTCAATCATCTGCCCGGCGTTGAACATCGTGGAGTCGATTTTAACGACAAATCTGTTGGCGGGTTCCACATGGTAGGGCACGACGGTACTGTATTCTTCATCGCTCATGAACAAGGGCTGCAGTTGTCCCTCGGCATCCATGGTGCCAAAGGCAAAGTCGGCTTGCTCGTTGTCAGGTCCAAAGAACGAATAATATGCCGCTACTTCGGTATCATCATATCTGCAAGGTACGTATTGGTAGATGCGGCTCACGCTTTCGCCGTTCCTGGAGGGCTGCGGCTCCATCTTCGGGTCGGTGTAGATGGTGGCGTTCTCGCTGATGCAATAGCCGATGCCGCTGCTGCCGCTGCCCGCACTGGTGTTGTTGTAGGGATTGAGCACGGCGAGCGAGAAGTAGCCGTCGTTGATACCAGACCAGCCCCAGTTGATGTGGAACAGGCCGTTGCCGTCGTAGCCGTCGCACACGAAGGCATGACCGCCCGAATCGCTTTGGCCGCCATAAACCACCGGACGCCCTGCGGCCAATTCGCCGTAGATGACCTCCTCCCATTCGCCGATACCGGGGAAGAATCTGTGCTCGATGTGTTGTGCGGCGTTGTAGTCGAAGAAGTTGACGAGGGCCCATGCAACATCCCAGTAAGCTGCCGCAGAGCCGCCTTTCTCAGCTGGTCCGTACTCCATCTTTATGGACTGCCCGCAGTAGCGCATCAGCGTTGCCACTGCCTTGTCCTGCGCCTCAGTGGTCTCCAGGCGGATATATTTCCCGG
>JAFRZC010000222.1 GCA_017442765.1 Prevotella sp.
GCCGCTAAAGTGAAGAGCCGCAAGTACATCCGCAACCGCGGTTACGGCGGCAGTGTCCGCACTGCGGACCAGGCCAAGGTCAAGGGCGTTTTCAAGCGTCTCACCACTATGTGGAGGGGCCTGACGAACGACCAGATCCTTGCCTGGAACAAACTCGCCCTGAGTCAGGAGGCCCGCAGCGTCCTCGGTACCAAGGGTAAGATTTCCGGTGCGAACCTCTTCACCCGTCTGAACTACTGGATTGTCGCCTGCGGCGGCACTCCGGAGACCAACCCGCCCACTCTCGTGGGTGTAGAGAACCCTTCCTCTGCCACTATCGTGTGCCTGAACCTCATTACCCTGGCGCTCACCGCGCCGGGACTTTTCTATGTCGTGGAGAATTAGTAAATTTGCATCTATAGATCGGAATATTCTTAAATCTCTGTCTGTAATAATATGACTGCCACACGTTTTAATCTGCAACTTCGTACCGGGGAGACTTTCCTCTACCGGAAGAACGGTACCGAAAGCCAGGTCTTTGAAATCCGGCTCACCGAAAATGTTGTTGACTCAGCACTTTTCAGTGCATTGAGAGGGACCTACAAGCGCTTCCCTTATTTCAACAGCCGCCTTGTGGAAAAGGACGGAAACGTTTTCCTGAAGGAGAATGGGGTCACGCCAACACCCCAGAGAACCCGGAAACTCCGCCCGCTGGGGAGTCATGCTACTCAGGGTAATATGCTGGATGTGACGATCTGGGGGAAGAGCATTTATGTGTCCTTCCACCATGCCATGTGTGATGGCCGGGGCGTGATGCCGTTTATAAGGACCATGCTTTACCTGTACTTCAAGGAGCGATATCCCAAGCAGGAGTTTTCCGTCCCTGACCTTCGGCTCCCCGGAGAATCCATGATGGAGACGGAACTTGCAGACCCTGTGACCGAAGGGAATTTCTCCTTTGATCCGGAGAAAGTGTTCAAGGTGGATCGCAACGCCTATCCCATTCCGGAAGTTCACGAGGCCAAGCCCTCCAACGGCACCAGCTGGCGCTATGAATTCTCTTTCGGCAACGACGAGGTGATGCGCCTTTGCAAGGCCAACGGCTGCACGCCGCCTATCCTTGCATCCATCCTCATGCAGCGGGCCATCCTGGCTCTCAATCCATCGGCCGACAAACCCGTCCTTTGCAGCTTGGCCTGCGACTGGCGCGAGGCCATCGGCCTTCCGGATACCTTCCGAAACTGCGTCACATCCATCTATCTTCCGTTCACTGAAGATGAAAAGGGGGAGCCACTCAGCGAGGTAGGTCCCAAGTTCCGCAGTCTGGTCAAGGCACAGAAAGAAATCGATTCCGCCCGTGCCGGCGCATCCGTGATGACCATGCTCTCCGGGGCGCTCTCCAAGATGAACACTTTTGATGAGAAGGCTGCCATGGTGGAGAAGTTCACGTCCAACCCGGTAGATTCGTTCGTGCTTAGCTATACCGGTCAGGCAAAGCTTGGAGATCTCGAACAATACATCGATTCCATCCACGTGTACAGCAGCGGCGTGCATGACTTTTTCCTCCAGATGACGGCCGTCGGGAACCGCATCACCATCGATATGGTCCAGCCCTTCCCGGAGCCGCACTATGCCGACGCTTTCGGAGCCGAGTGCAGCAAAGAGGGACTTGACTACACCCGCTCGGAAGCCATCCCGTTTTCAACGCCGAAAGACAAGTTCCGCCGTTACCGCACCCTATGGGAGATATTGTCACGACCACTATGTCATCGACCTGATTAACAAGGGCACCATTACCATCAATCCAGCGATGTCTGACTTCAGCAATGTCACCTATAAGCTTTTGAAACTGACGTCAAAGGAGATTGGGTACAATTTTGTAAAACCCTGTAAAATGACGTAAAGCAGTGTACAATGGCGTAAAATATCTCAACCCTTGAACCGCGTGTGGTTCAAATGTGGTTCAAATTACTCCAAAAACACCCAAAATGAAAGGGATAATCCCAAAATATTAATCTGAGCAATGGCCTGATTATCAACGGAAATGTCCGGAATAATACGGGATCTGCGAGGCCATTTATTTCCCGATGCAGAAGTGGGAGAAGATGTTGTTTAGGGTTTCTTGGGGTGTGATTCGGTTTTCGCCTGTGATTTCGGACAGGTCGTTGAGGACGGCTTTCAAATCTTCGGCAATGAGGTCGGTGCTTGGGGATGAGGGGTGAGAGGTGAGAGGTGAGGAGTGGGGGATGAGAGGTGAGAGGTCGTTGATGACGTGCTGGAGGTTTTCGTGGGCGCGGCACAGGGCATCGTAATGGCGGGCGTTACTGACGATGGTGTCGGTGTCGCTGATTTCCGGAAGGTCGGCAGCGGAGTAGATAGCGGCTTCAAGGGCTTCAATGCCAAGGCCGGTTTTGGCGGAGATGGGGAGAGAGGGCTGAGGCAAAGCCTCAGCATACGGGACATAGGGAGGGGTGAGAGGTGTGGGTTGAGAGGTGAGGGGTGAAGGGGAAGGGGGGGCGAAGAGGGTGTCGGCCTTGTTGATGGCGATTAGGAGTTTTTTTTCTTTGGTGCGGGTTGTCATGTCATGGATTTCGGCTTCGGTGGGTGCCGCGTCGAGAAGCCAGAGAACGACGCGGGCTTTGTTGATGGCGGCATAGGTGCGTTCGATGCCGATTTGTTCGATAGCGTCTGTGGCTTGACGAATGCCGGCGGTGTCGATGATGCGGAAAGTGACTCCGTTGATGTTGATGGTTTCCTCGATGGTGTCGCGTGTGGTGCCGTGGATGTCGGAGACGATGGCGCGGTCATCTTTTAGAAGACGGTTTAGGAGTGTGGATTTGCCGACATTTGTTTTGCCGACGATGGCGACGGGTATGCCTTCTTTTAGTGCCTGCCCTGTCTCGAAGGTATGGGCAAGTCGTGAGATTTGTGAATCGATGTCTTTGGCGAGTTCCAGCAATTCGTGGCGGTCGGCAAACTCGAGATCCTCGTGGTCGGAGAAGTCGAGCTCGAGCTCGAGCAGCGAGGTGAGTTTAAGGAGCTGGCTGCGCAGTTGGGCAAGCTCGGAGGAGAAGCCGCCACGCAGCTGTGAGAGTGCCATCTGGTGGGTGGCGCGGTTGGTTGAGGCGATGAGGTCGGCGACGGCCTCGGCCTGCGAGAGATCCATCTTGCCGTTGAGGTAGGCGCGCATGGTGTATTCGCCCGGGGCGGCCATGCGGCAACCTTGCTCAATGAGCAGATCGAGAACCTTGTTGAGTATGTATCGCGAACCGTGGCAGGTGATTTCAACCGAGTCTTCTCCGGTATAGCTATGGGGAGCGCGGAAGACGGAGACCATGCATTCGTCGATGATCTCGGTTCCGCTCTTGATATGGGTGTAGTGGATGGTGTTGGCGGCGGCGGCGGAGCCACAGCATACGGAGCAGAGACTGCTGACTATGGGGAAAGCCTGCTGCCCGCTGACGCGGATGATGGCGAGTGCTCCGCCCGGGGCGGTGGAAAGGGCACAGATGGTGTCGGCGTTCATCGGAGGTTATTTCATAAATACAAAATAGACGGCTGCTATGATGCAGAGGAAAGCCGCGGCGTGGTTCCACTGGAGGCTTTGGTTCTGGAAGAGGATGTTTGCTATGATGGCAAAGACGATGAGCGAGACGCACTCTTGTATAACCTTCAGCTGTACCAATGAGAAAGGGCCGCCGTTGTCGGCGAAGCCTATGCGGTTAGCGGGCACTTGGCAGCAGTATTCGAAGAAGGCGATGCCCCATGAGAACGCAATTACGCCGATGAGCGGCCAGTGTGACGAGACTCCTGTTTGCTGCAATTTTAAATGCCCGTACCAGGCAAGGGTCATGAAGACGTTGCTGAGTACGAGCAGTAGGATGGTGTAGATGCCGTTCATGATGTGTCAGATGCGGTCGAGGACTTTCGTGATGAGGGAATCGATGGTGTTCTTGTAGCCGGTGTTCATCTCCTGGGCATAGCGGTTGGCGATGACCATGCAGCAGGTCATGGCGCGATGACCGAGGTGGGATGCCAGTCCGGCCAGTGCCGACGACTCCATCTCGAAATTACAAACCTTCATTCCGTCGTATTCGAACGACTCTACTTTCTCGTTCTGTTGCGGGTCGGCCAGCGGGATGCGTATCTCGCGTCCCTGGGGGCCATAGAATCCGCCGCACGAGATGGTATAGCCGCGCACCATGTCGTCTTGTGCTATCTGCTCAATCAGGTCCTGGTCGGCTACCGACACGTAGGGTGCGCCCTTGACGGGGTCCCATGCCATGTGCCGCTTGAAGGCTTCCTCTAACTGGAGGTCGCAAACCTTCTCGCGTCCGGCGTAGTAGTTGAGCAGGCCGTCGAAGCCGATGCTCTTCACCGATGCGATGAACGTTCCGATGGGCGTGTAGGGCTGCAGGCCGCCGCACGTTCCGATGCGCACGCAGGTCAGCGTGCGGTGCTCTTTCTTCTCGGCGCGGGTCTCGTAGTCGATGTTGGCCAGTGTGTCGAGCTCGGTCATCACGATGTCGATGTTGTCGCATCCGATGCCGTGGCTCTGGCAGGTGATGCGCTTGCCCTTGTAGGTGCCGGTGATGGTGTGGAACTCGCGGCTCGCCACTTCGCACTCGCGGGTGTCGAAGTGTTCGGCTACCGTGTTCACACGTGCGGGGTCGCCGACGAGGATGACGCGGTCGGCCAGCTGTTCGGGGCGCACATGAAGATGGAAGCAGCTTCCGTCTTCGTTTATGATCAGTTCTGATGGTGCAAAATACTTTTCCATAGCTTTAAGGATTTTTGTTATTTTGATGATTTGTTGATAAACTCGATTTCCTTGTTCCTGGCGTCTTTGCTGAGTTGCTCCACGTCCCTGTAGATCTGTCGCAGCTGCTGCTCGCCTTCCAGTATCTGTGCGGCCAGCTTCTCCCTCCCGGCCTGCTTTGCCTCGCAATATTGCGTCCGGAGCTGCGACAGCTTCCGCTCCTCCAGTGTCTGCATGGCGAGCAGTTCGCCAAGTTGCTGATAAGTTTTCCGTGCCTCGGCCGACTCGAAGTCGTCGGCATGGTGGTAGGTGAGGTGGTCGCCGATGACGAAGCTCCCGGCCGGTGCGCCAGTCTTCTTTTCCTGTTGGGCGACCGCATCGGCCAGTCGTCGAAGTGCCTCCTCACGGTTGCCGAAGGCCCACGTGTCGGCAATGCGGTCGATGCGTGCCAGGCTGCTCAGCCTGCCCCTGTCCAGATGGTCGCCCTCGAAGCTCTCGCGCGTCTCGGTGGGCACGAAGGTGTAGATGCAGACGCTGTCGCCTGGCTGGTTACGGTCGGTGACAAGCCAGCCCAGTCCGGTCGTCTCGTCGATGGCCAGCAGGTAGTCGTTGGCCTCGGAGTTGAAGGGCAGCCCGACGTTCTGTGGCGAATAGTAGCGGCCGGCTTCAGAGTCGAAGATGGTCATGAAGATGTCGTATCCGCCCATGCTCTTTTCTCCCTTGGCTGCGAAATAGAGGGTTGTGCCGTCGGCGAGGAGGAAGGGGAAGTTCGGGTTCTCCACCTCGCTGTTGAGGTCGCCGATCTCCTGAGCCTCGCTCCACGTCTCGCCCAGCAGATAGGCTTTGCACAGCAGGGATGTCGAGTCAGTCGGTGCAGTGGCGAATATCCGCCGGTTGCCAAAGCCGTTCGTGTAGCTGAAGAGCTGCTCGCCGAAGGAGGCCGTCGCGTCTGTCGATCCGGCAACGACTCCGGCCTCGGGGCTGAGGGGGATGAGACCTGCAAACTGCTCCTTGCCCGCCACCACGCTATCTATGAACATTACCTTCGCCGTTGCCGGAAGCATCTGCTCGAAGAGTTTGTTCACGGGCAGCGAGACCGTTGCCCTCGTGCCCGCATTCGGCGCGGGAGCATTCGGTTTCCTGACTTGCGCGCTGACAGAAACCCTCAGCACAGCCGTCAGGAAGACGAGCATCATTGCTTTTCTCATCACCGACAAAGATACAACAATTTCTCCGCGTGACCAAATAATTAACGCTTTTTTGCGCAAAAAACCGAGTTTCATCGTCCCAAAGACCGTCTTTCATAAAGTAATATAATATATATTACTCAGTAAAATAATATATATTACTTGGTAATATAATATATATTACCCGGTAAAATAATATATATTACTTTGTGAAAGTTTATCTTTCGCATCGTGAAGGCTTGTCGGCCGGATTGTAAACCCTTGTCCGATGCGTTGGTGAGAAGTGGAACCGCCCCCAACTCCTTCTTTTTAGGGGGGGCGCACACGAAAAAAGCATCCTGACAAACCAGTTGTCAGGATGCTTTTTGTCGGGGTTGGTGTTTACTGCGAGTGAGAGGGTCGGGCTGAATTACTTGATGCCCAGACCTTTCTTGATGTCGGAGGCAGCCTTGTCAACCGCGTCGTTGGCGGCTTTGTTGGCAGCTTCCTTAGCAGCCTCGGGGGCGGCCTTCACGGCTTCCTTGGCGGCATCAACCTTCTGCTTGGCTGCATCGACTTGGCCTTTTGCGGCATCGACGGCGGCATCAACCTGACCCTTGGCGGCATCGACGGCAGCGTTGGCGGCTTCCTCTACGCCGACGGCGGTCTTGATGGTCTCAAGCACCTTGTCGGTGTCGGCATCGGTGAGGGCGGCAACGGCCGAGGTCACGGCAACATTGCTGCCGGCGAATGCCTTGATTTTCTCGGCATTGGTCTTCAGGAAATCCTGAATCTTGGCCAGATAGCTCTTTGCGGTCTCGGGATCTTTCTCGAGAAGAGCCTTAATCTGTGCCTTGGCCTTGTCGAGGGCAGCCTGGAATGCGTTGGCATCCTTGGCCTCGATCTGCTCGGTCAGTGCGCTGATGGCGGCGGCAGGGTCGGCAGCGGCCTCGGCCACTACGGCAGCGGTGTCCTGGATTGAGTCGGTTCCGTCGGCATTAGCGTCGGTCTTACCTTCTTTGCAGCCTGCAAAAGTGAGTGCAATGGCGGCCATTGCAAAAACAAATAACTTTTTCATACTTTTCTCTTTTTAAATTAGTAAAACATGTTTTTAAAAACTGCGCAAATATACATTAAAATGATGAAAGGTGTTATTTTTCTTTACATCATTTAACGCTTGTGGCTCTATTTTTGAAATATTTTATATCATTTTTTTGCCCGTTTGGAAAAATAACGCTACTTTTGCGCTGCGCTAATGAAAAGTGAAAAGCGCGAAATGAAAAGTGAAGAATTATGACACAACAGACGTTACCCCCTAAACCAAAGAAAAACAGTGCTCTTCGGGGTTGCCTTGGAGTTGGCGGCGGTATTCTCGCACTTGTCGGGCTGGTCGTCGTTCTTTTCGGTGCGATACTTGCTTACGCCTGTGTCGATGGCGTGGAGTCGCGACGGGCGGAAAGCGATGCCAGGTGGAGGGAGTATGTGGCCGACTCGGTCCGTATCAATGCCCAGTACCGCGCGTTCGAGCAACAGCAGGCGGAGGCATACGAGCGCGGTGACACCGTCACTGTCGAGGCTCTCAACGACAGTCTGGAGGCTTACAGCGAGCCACGGCCGTTTCTCGGTGGCGAGAACATCGGGGCGGCCTTTGGCATCGCCTTTGTCGTGATAGGCCTCGTCCCGCTATTGATAGGCATTGCCATGCTGGTGGTATTCTTTATGGGAAAAACGAAAAAACGGAGCAATTGATGAATTTCAGTTGCTCCGCTTTTCATTTTCAATAGCTCAACCCTTCATGAGTGAGATATGCATGTTTTGCGCGGCTTTACGACCATCGCCCATGGCGAGAATGACAGTCGCTCCGCCACGAACGATGTCGCCACCGGCATAGATATCCGACCGCGACGACTGCATCTGCTCGTTGACTGCAATCGTGTTTTTCCTTCCAAGCTCAAGCCCTTCTATCGACTTGGGGACAAGCGGGTTGGGGGATACCCCGATGGCTACGATGACCTGATCGACCGGAAGTGTGACGGTCTTTCCCTCTACGGGAACAGGCGACCGCCGCCCACTGGCATCGGGCTCGCCAAGCTCCATCACCTGAAGGATGGCCGCACAGACGGCACCATTCTCATCAGCCTTGTACTCAATGGGATTGTGCAGGGTGAGGAAGTTGATACCCTCTTCCTTTGCATGTTTCACTTCTTCGAGACGTGCGGGCATCTCGGCCTCGGAGCGGCGATAGACAAGTGTCACGTCGGCACCGAGCCGCTTGGCTGTGCGACAGGAGTCCATTGCAGTATTGCCGCCACCGACAACCAGCACATGTTTGCCGAAGTTCATCGGCGTGTCGCTCGTCGGGTCGGCGGCATCCATGAGGTTGATACGGGTCAGATACTCGTTTGACGACATCACGTTGATGGCATTCTCGCCCGGGATGCTCATGAAGTTGGGCAGTCCTGCGCCGCTGCCTATGAAGATACCCTTGAAGTTCTGCGCCTCAAGGTCGTCAACGGTGATCGTCTTGCCCACGATGACATCGGTCTCGAAGTGTACGCCCATCTTGCGCAGGTTGTCAATCTCCACATCGACAATCTTGTTCGGCAAACGGAATTCGGGAATGCCATATTTCAGCACTCCGCCTATCTCGTGCAAGGCCTCGAAGACATGAACGTCGTAGCCTAGCTTCACCATGTCGCCGGCGAAGGAAAGCCCTGCGGGTCCTGATCCGACGACGGCAACCTTAATCCCGTTGGCCGGAGCTTTCTCGGGCAGAGCCATCTGCCCGCTCTCGCGCTCGTAGTCGGCGGCGAAACGCTCTAAGTATCCAATGGCTACAGGCTGGCTGTTCATCTTCAGATGGATGCAACGGCTCTCGCATTGTTTCTCCTGCGGACAGACGCGGCCGCATACGGCCGGAAGGGCGGAGGTCTGCTTCAGCACCTTGGCGGAGGCAAGGAAATCGCCACGCTCGATGTTCTTGACGAACGAGGGGATATCGATGCCGACGGGACAGCCTTCCACACACGTCGGCTTTGGGCAGTCGAGACAGCGCTTTGCCTCGCGCATGGCCATCTCCGCTGTGAGGCCGATGTTCACCTCTTCCTTGCGTTGTGTGGCTCGATAGACTGGGTCGAGCTCGGGCATCTTCACGCGCTCTATTTGTGCTCGTTCCTTGGGCTTCATCGCCTTGCGGAGCTCTGCGCGCCAATTCTCAGAGGTGAGAGGTGAGAGGTGAGAGAATTGTCTTGCCGGGCAGAGGCTTGAACTGTACTCCCATCTCTCACCTCTTGCTTCTCATCTCTACGGACATGCTCATCATAGTGCTCCATCTCATCTTGTTCTGCGCGTTTGAAGGTGCCCATGCGCTTGAACATCTCATCCCAATCGATAAGTGCACCGTCGAACTCGGGACCGTCGATGCAGACAAATTTCGTTTTACCACCAACTGTCAGGCGGCAGGCTCCGCACATACCCGTACCGTCAACCATAATTGTATTGAGCGAAACTTCGCAGGGAATGCCGTGCTTCTGGGCGGTGAGGTTTGAGAATTTCATCATAATCGGCGGTCCGATGGCAAAAACCTTGTCAACATGTTCCTGCTCAATGAATTTCTCTATGCCGACAGTGACCACGCCTTTCTCGCCGTAAGAGCCGTCGTCGGTCATGATAATGACCTCGTCGCTGCTCTCGCGAACCTTGTCCTCCATGATAATAAGGTCTTTAGAGCGACCGGCCAAGACCGAAAGCACACGGTTGCCGGCTGCCTTCAGTGCCTGTATGATGGGTAGCATCGGAGCAACGCCCACACCGCCGCCTGCACAGACGACTGTGCCGAACTTCTCAATGTGAGTGGGATTGCCTAAAGGACCGACCACATCGGTCACCATCTCGCCTACGTTCAGGTTGCATAGCTTCGTGGAGCTTAAACCTACTTTTTGCACGACCAGCGTGATAGTTCCTTTCGTCGTGTCGGCTTCAGCGATGGTCAGTGGTATGCGCTCTCCTTTATTGCCTACGCGGACGATGACAAAGTTACCGGCCTTGCGGCTTTTGGCAATGAGCGGGGCTTCAACTTCTAAAAGGAAGACCTTTTCGGAGAACTGTTCCTTGCGAATGATTTTGTTCATAATGTTTATTTTTGTGAAAACGGTGTTGCAAAGGTAATGTTGTCTATATTTCTATGCTCCGCAAAAGAACAATACTAATATTTGAGCGGTGAAAATTCTGAGGAACATGGAGAGAGGATAGACTGTGGAGTAGCCAACGGCTGGTGCCTGACGTGAACAGATGCTATTGGCATAAGCCAGTGCAGGCGGGTCGGTGTAAGTACCGGCAAGCATTCCCATCACGGTGAAGTAGTTAAAATGATACCGCAATCGTGCTATCGTACCAATAATAAGGATGGGGATAACAGTGATGAGAAAACCAGTATAAACGTATTTCAACCCGTCTCCTGCAATGACCGTGTCCCAGAACCCTGCGCCAGCCTTGATACCGACGCTGGCAAGAAACAGGGCAAGACCAATCTCGCGCAGCATCATATTGGCTGATGTCGTGGTATAGGTGACAAGTTTCATGCGATAGCCGAAGCGGCCCACAAGGATGGCGATGATAAGCGGACCGCCGGCAATACCGAGCTTCAACGGAACAGGCATTCCCGGCAGGGCGAAAGGTATGCTTCCGAATATAATGCCCACCAGCAGTCCGATGAAAATAGTGGCAATGTTAGGGGTGTTCAGACGTCGCACGGAGTTGCCCATCAGCTCGGCAACACGATTGACGTTCTCTTCGGGACCCACGACGAGAATCTTGTCGCCCACGTGAAAATGATGGTTGCGCGAGGCAAAGAGATCCATTCCATTGCGGGATATGCGCGTGACGTTTACACCGTAAACGCTGGAAAAATGCATTTTTCCTAATGTCTTGCCGTTCATGGCTGAGCGCGTAACAACAATGCGGCGCGAAATCATCGGCTGATTCTCAAACTCCACTTCCCACTGTCCTTCTATCTCCTTTCCGATGAAAGCCTGCACAGCCTCTTTGTCGGCTTCGGCACAGACGATGTGCACCTCGTCGCCCACGCAGAACACGCTGTCGCGGTTGGGTATGCTGAGCTCACCGTTATGCATGATACGCGTGCAGACAATGTCGCGCCCCAGAAACTCGGAAATCTGCATGAGCGTACGTCCGGCGAGATAGGCGTTCTCAACCTTTAGTCGCATCTGATAGGGCTTCTCGTGGGGATTCTCCGCCTCTTGCGCCTCAAGGTCTTTCTCCTCCTCGGAAAGGCGTGTGCGGGTGAGATAGCGCACGGCGATGGTGGCCGCGATGATGCCCACCACGCCTAATGGATAGGCACAAGCATAGCCCGAGGCTATTTGCGGCAGCTTGCCGTTGGAAAATACGGAGGAGAGCGCTTCGTTGGCGGCACCTAAACCAGGTGTATTCGTCACGGCTCCGTAGAGCGTACCTATCATCATGGGGAGATTAGCAGGGTCAGAGGTGTTGAAAAACACATGGTAGCAAAGGAACATCATACCGATATTGAGCACTATGGCTGCTGCGGCCAAGAGGTTGAGCGTGACACCGCCTTTGCGGAAATTCTCGAAGAATCCAGGCCCCACTTGCAAGCCTATGCAGAAGACAAACAGGATAAGTCCGAGGTCTTGTGCGAAGGATAGAATTGTCGCGGGAGCCGTGAAGCCGATATGTCCTGCCATGATGCCGGCGAAAAGCACGAAGGTCACGCCGAGTGAGATGCCGCAGACTTTTACCTTTCCCAGCAGTATGCCCACCGAGATAACCACGGCATACAATAGTATAATGTGGGCAATTGATTCGGTTTCTGTAAATAAACTAACAAGCCAGTCCATGATGGGAATAAGTGAAAAGTGAGAAGTGAAAAGACTTCCCTTGTGGGGTTCAATAGCTACGTGCGATAATAACTCGATATTTGGCTGGTTTACCGCTCACCATGTCTGTGCCCGGAGTCTGCTCATAAGCGAATGGCACACAGCGGATGGTTGCCTGCGTTTCCTCCTTAATCTTAGCCTCTGTCTCAGCCGTTCCGTCCCAATGGCAGAGGAAGAAGCCACCTTCTTTTACGCGCTCCTTGAAATCCTCGTAGTTGTCACATTCATAAACATGTGCATCGCGATAGGCACGAGCCTTTTCAAAGATGTTTTGCTGAATGTCGTTGAGCAGTTTCTCTACATAATCCTCAATACCGTCGATGCTGACAGTCTCCTTTTCCAACGTGTCGCGACGCATTACTTCGATGGTGCCGTTCTCAAGGTCGCGGCTGCCAAGCACGAGGCGTACGGGAACGCCTTTCAGCTCGTAGTCAGCAAACTTGAAACCCGGACGTTTGTTCTCTGCATCGTCATATTTCACGCTGATGCCTTTCGCCCGCATGTTCTCGATGATGGGTGTAAGCCTGTCGGTAATAGCCTGTAACTGCTCGCCGCCTTTCGAGATGGGAACAATGACCACCTGTATGGGAGCCAGCCGCGGCGGGAGCACGAGACCGTTATCATCGCTGTGGGTCATGATAAGCGCTCCGATAAGGCGCGTCGAGACACCCCATGAGGTTGCCCATACATATTCGGGCTTGTTCTCTTTGTTAAGGAATGTCACATCGAAGGCTTTGGCAAAGTTCTGTCCGAGGAAGTGGCTTGTTCCGCTCTGCAGTGCCTTGCCGTCTTGCATCATGGCTTCAATAGTATAGGTGTCGAGTGCACCGGCAAAGCGCTCTGTCTCGCTTTTCACGCCCTGTAAGACCGGTACCGCCATCCACTCTTCTGCAAATTGTGCATATACTTTAAGCATTTTGCGGGCTTCCTCCTCGGCCTCTTCCTTTGTCGCGTGGGCAGTGTGCCCTTCTTGCCAGAGGAATTCCGACGTGCGCAAGAACGGACGTGTGCGCATCTCCCATCGCATCACATTGCACCATTGGTTGCACATCAGCGGCAGGTCGCGATACGATTGAATCCAATTGCGATAGGTGTTCCAGATGATAGTCTCAGAGGTAGGACGTATAATAAGTTCCTCCTCCAGTTTGGCCGCAGGGTCAACTTCCACACCGCTCTTGTCTTCCTTCGCCCGAAGTCGATAGTGTGTCACGACGGCAGCTTCTTTGGCAAAACCTTCTACATGCTCAGCTTCGCGCGAGAGGAAAGATTTTGGTATGAGTAGTGGAAAATAGGCATTCTGTGCCCCCGTTTCCTTGAACATCTTGTCAAGCTGTTGTTGCATCTTTTCCCAAATGGCATAGCCATAGGGCTTGATGACCATGCAGCCGCGAACGGCACTCTGCTCTGCCAGATCGGCTTTTACAACCAAATCGTTATACCACTGGCTGTAGTTGACAGCCCGCTTAGTCAAATCCTTTAATTCTTTTGCCATAGTTCGTATATTGTCTTTAAAATTTGCGTGCAAAGGTACGAATAAGCGAGCGAAAATGCAAATTTATTTGCGATTTTCCGAACGAGACTTCACTTCGACGACAGTCAAAGGTACGAAAAAGAATTAAGAAAACTCAAATAAATTTGGTTTTTTGCACACTTAATCGTATCTTTGCAGGCGCAAAGCAAAAATGCAAATTTATAATTAAATCGTACAGAAAATGAAAAGAATTAAGTATTTAACGCTTGGTCTTTGCGCTCTGACAATTGTCAGTTGCCAGACATTGAAGCAGCAGGGTGCCCTCATCGGAGCTGGTGGAGGTGCAGTAGTCGGTGGTATTCTTGGTAATATCATTGGTAAGGACAGTAAGGCAACGGCTATCGGTGCCGCTATTGGCGGTGCTGTCGGTGCCGGTGCCGGTGCCGTAATTGGCAACCACATGGATAAGGTTCGTGCCGAAGCTGCCGCAGCTGTTCAGAATGCCCGTGTAGAGGAAGTGACCGATGCCAACGGGTTGAAGATGGTGAAGGTGACATTCGACTCTGGTATTCTCTTCGCCAAGAACAAGGCCGACCTGAATGCCCAGTCTAAGCAGGACTTGCAGAAGTTCTCTCAGGTGCTGAAGAACAATGCCGATTGCTATGTTGATGTCTATGGCCATACCGATATTACGGGTACGGATGCCATCAACAACCCGTTGAGCGAGCGCCGTGCTGCCAGCGTGGTTAACTATCTGAAGTCGCTTGGCGTTAGTGCCGCACAGTTTAAAAATGTTATTGGCAAGGGTAGCACCGACCCGATAGCCGACAATTCAACACGGGAAGGTCAGCAACTTAATCGTCGCGTGGAGGTTTATCTCTATGCCAGCCCCGAAATGATTGAGAGCGCTGAGGCTGGAAACCTCTGATGAAGCTCTTGCGCAAGTGGTTGCGGCGGGTGCTGATATTCTTTTTTGTCAGCACCATTTTAGCCGTCCTCTTCTATCGGTTTGTCCCTGTATATGCTACTCCCCTCATGTTTATCCGCGCTATTGAGCAGGTAGGTGAGAGGAGAAGCATAGCATGGCACCACGACTGGATGCCCATAGAAGATATGTCGGCTCACATGCCTGTCGCTGTGATGGCGAGCGAGGACCAGCGTTTCCTGTTGCATCATGGTTTTGACTATGAGGCTATCCAGCAGGCAGCCAAGCGAAACCGCGAGGAGGGAAAGCGCAAGATGGGTGGCAGCACCATCACCCAGCAGACGGCCAAGAATGTTTTTCTGTGGCCCGGGCGCAGTTGGGTGCGTAAGGGTTTCGAGGCATATTTCACCGTGTTGATAGAGTTGTTCTGGAGCAAGCAGCGCATCATGGAAGTCTATCTCAATTCGATAGAGATGGGCGATGGCATCTATGGCGTGTCGGCAGTTGCCAAGCATCATTTCAAGAAGTCTCCATCCGAGCTGTCGCGTGCCGACTGTGCGCTCATTGCAGCGACGTTGCCCAACCCCCGCCGCTTCAGTTCCAAGGAGCCCAGCGCCTATATGAAGAAGCGACAGCGACAAATTCAAATACAGATGCAATACATTCCGAGTTTTCCGAAGGAGGGTCAGGATTACAATCCAGAGACTGTTTCTGGAGGAATCTATAAGAAGAAATGAATTTACTCAGCGATCTTAATGAGAGTCAGTGCCGGGCCGTCGAATATTGCGACGGTCCTCAGTTGGTCATAGCAGGTGCCGGCTCGGGAAAGACACGCGTGCTTACCTATAAGATTGCCTACCTCATAGAGCAGGGAATGAAGCCCTGGAACATTCTCGCCCTGACGTTTACCAACAAGGCGGCCAAAGAGATGAAAACCCGTATAGGCCGTCTCGTCGGCGAGGAGAATGCCCGCCACATCTATATGGGAACCTTCCACTCCATTTTTGCGCGCATTCTCCGGGTCGAGGCTTCGTTGTTGGGCTATCAGTCCAATTATACAATCTACGACGAGGCCGATGCCCGTTCGTTAGTGAAAAACATTATCCGTGAGTTGGAGCTTGACGATAAGATCTATAAACCTTCAACTGTTCAATCTCAGATTTCAAAAGCGAAGAACCAGCTTGTCAGTGCGGAGAGCTATGCGGCCAATGCCGATGCGCTTGCGCTCGACAGGCAAAGCCGTATGCCAAGGCTGCATGAGATTTATACCATCTATGCCAGCCGGTGCAAGAGTGCCAACGCCATGGACTTCGACGACCTGCTGCTCAACACCTGGCAGCTTTTTCGCGACCACGACGATGTGCGCCAACGCTATGCCGACAGGTTTCGCTATGTGCTTGTCGATGAATATCAGGACACCAACCATGCCCAGCAGGCTATCATCCTGCAGCTCACCCGTGAGCATCAGCGGCTGACCGTTGTCGGCGATGATGCCCAGAGCATCTACGCCTTCCGTGGTGCCAATATCGACAACATTCTGAAATTTCAGCAGGTTTATCCCGACACCCGTCTGTTCAAGCTTGAGCAGAACTACCGCTCCACCCAGCTCATCGTGCAGGCGGCCAACAGCCTCATCAAGAAAAACCAGTACCAGATACCCAAAGACATCTACAGCCTGGGCAGTCAGGGCGAGAAACTGCAGCTGCGTCAAGCCTACTCCGACAAGGAGGAGGCCAGCATCGTCTGTAACGAGATACGTCGCATCAGGAAAAAGGAGAAGGGGCAGTACAGTGACTTCGCTATCCTCTATCGCACCAATGCCCAGAGCCGTTCGTTTGAGGAGGAGTTCCGCCGTCAGGGCATCCCTTATCGCATCTATGGTGGTATGAGTTTCTACCAGCGCAAGGAAATCAAAGACGTAATAGCCTACTTCCGTCTCATTGTCAATCCTCACGACGAGGAAGCCTTCCGTCGCATCGTCAACTATCCCGCGCGCGGCATAGGTAACACCACGTTGCAGAAAATCAGCGAGGCGGCAGGAAATGCTGGTGTCAGCCTGTGGACTGTTGTCTCTGACCCGGTGGCTTACGACTTGAGCATCAATGGCGGAACGCTTGGCAAGTTGACAGCATTCAGTCAACTCATCCAGCTTTTTCTGTCGCAAAGCGAGGAAAACGATGCCTACCAGTTGGCCGAAATCGTGGTCAAGGACAGTGGCATCCTTGCCGATATCTATTCAGGCAACGACCCCGAAAGTCTGTCCCGCCAGGAGAATTTGCAAGAGTTGCTGTCAAGTATTCAGGAGTTTGTCTCCATACGCACCGAAGAGGGAATGGCCGATAGAGCCTCTTTGGCAGACTATCTGCAGGAGGTTGCCTTGCTCACCGATGCCGACAAGGCCGATGCCGATCCCGACCGCGTCAGTCTGATGACCATTCATGCCGCCAAGGGACTTGAGTACCCCACCGTGTTTGTCGTGGGACTTGAGGAGAACATCCTGCCTTCAGCCATGTCAGCCGCGTCGCTGCGTGAGCTCGAAGAAGAGCGTCGTCTGCTCTATGTCGCCATCACCCGTGCTGAGTGCCATTGCATACTCACCTGTGCGAAGAACCGCTGGAGATATGGAAAGATGGAGTTCGGCTCACCCTCGCGGTTTATCCGCGACATCGACGCGCGGTTGTTAGACGTTTCCCTCCCCCTTGGGGGGAGCGAAGGAAGGGCTCTCTCTTCCCGTTGGCAGAATTCCCGTCCTGTTGCCTCGCAGTTCCGCGCTGACCCCAAGCCCAAAATAACCGCTCCGCGTCGTCCGGAGGAGCGTCCGGTCGATTCTTTTAGCTCCTCGTTCAAAGAAAAACTTGCCTTGGCCGGTGGTCGTTTCAAGCGCGTGGCACCAACCCGCACGTCATCTCCATCAAAAGGAGCCGGGGGAGGTTTCTCCCTTACCGTCGGCACCGTTATCGAGCATCAGCGCTTTGGTATCGGAACAGTCGTGAAGGTTGAGGGCACGGGTGAGAACACCAAAGCCACCATTGAGTTCCGTAACACTGGCACCAAACAGCTTCTCCTCAAGTTCGCCAAATATAGAATAGTGCAAAATGAACTATAGGTCAAAAAAATAATCATCTGATACGAAAAACAGCCCCACTTTTTATATGAGTAGAGCTGTTTTTTATCGCACACTTCGCTTTATTTTTTCACAATCTTCTTGCCGTTGACGATGTAGATACCCTTCTTCTGCCACCTTGCTACCTTGCGGCCCTGCAGGTCATAGACACCTGAGGGAGAATCATGCATTATGCGTTCTTCATTATGCATTACATTGATTTCTGTGCCTTCCATCTCTATGATATTGGTAAAATCCTTCCAGCCTTCTGTCGCTTAATAAAGCTCTTTCGTTCCTTTGGGCACATAGAGGGGGATGTCTCTGTTTAAATAATAGTCCCAACAATAAGAAATAGCAAATGGCTCTTTTATCAACGAGATGATTTCGATAAAACCCGTGCTGCCCTCGAATGCGCCACTGCCGATGACAGTCACGGAGCTGGGGATGGTAATAGAAGTCAGGCTCTCGCA
>JAFRZC010000223.1 GCA_017442765.1 Prevotella sp.
CATCCTGAGCCAGGATCAAACTCTTCGTTGTTGTATCTTGTCTTTTTCTGTTTCCAGAATAAATGAAAACGCAACACTCGACCGAATAGATTGTCTGGCCCTTGATGACTCCTGCATTATTGTGTACTATGGATTTGAATCAACGGGGACAAATTTTGTCCCTGTTCTCTTGTACTACGTCATTGTTGCAAACATGTCAAAGAACTCTTGTTTGAGTTGCTTTAGCGCCCCGTTTTGAGCGAAAAGCGGTGCAAAGGTATAGTCATTTTTGATACTGACCAAATTTTTTCGTCATTATTTTCAAAAAAAATTATCAACAAGGGTCGATAAAATTGTAAATAACGTTGTTTAATTCCTAAAAATCAGCAGATTACAAAAAGTTGATTTTTCTGAAAAAAATCTTATTTTTTCTTGAAAGAAAATCCCGAGGGCGCAACCAAAATGCGCCTTCGGGACCTGTTTTTGATACTGAAAAGGATTATTCCCCTCCTATGTTCTTGGCGTTGACCAGAACGTCAACTCCTGTAGCTACACATATTATATTAAATAGCCGTATCTCGTTGTCATCATCACAGGCGTCTGCGTCGATAACACGTGTGAGCAGGTGTGCTACGGTCAGTTTCTGGAGGTCGTTCATCCTTTTCATGATTTCGATGGCGACCATGCTGTTGAGCGAGCGTCCCACATCGAAGGCCTCCTCGCCAATGCCGCACTCCACACAAATGGTGTTAAAGACTGCGCACTCCGAGGGGTCCACTACCCCATCGACGTTAATCATCTCTATGAGGAGGCTGACGACTGCCGCCTTCTGCGTCTCGTTGAATTGAATCAGTTCCATGGCTCTCATTATTGTGCTTCCTGCTCAAAGGGTGGAGGTGTCAAGGTGGTGACACCTGCATCGCTAGGTTCATTATCGTTCTCTTTCAAGGCTTCCTCGGTCCTGGATTTCCACTGGCGGGGGCCAAAGATGCGCTCTGCGTCCTCGGTGTAGATGACTTCGCGCTGCTGGAGCAGGTCCGAGAGCTGGTGATGACCAACCTCATACTGCTTCAGAATCTGCCTTGCACGCTCGTACTGGCCGTCGATGATGGCCTGCACCTCCTGGTCGATGGTTTGAGCGCGGTCCTCGCTATAGGGCTTGGTGAAGCCATAGGACTCGCCCGATGTATCATAATAGGAGATGTTGGGCAGCTTGTCGCTCATACCATAATAGGTCACCATGGCATAGGCAATCTTTGTGGCCCGTTCCAGGTCGTTGAGGGCTCCAGTGTCGATGAACCCGAGGAACATGTCCTCGGCAACTCGGCCCGCCATGAGCGAACAGATTTTGTCAAGCAGTGCCTGCTTGGGCTCAATCTGGCGCTCCTCGGGGAGGTACCATGCGGCGCCCAGGGCCTTGCCACGGGGCACGATGGTGACCTTGATGAGCGGGTCACCGTAACGCAGGTGCCAGCTCACGGTCGCATGTCCCGCCTCGTGAACGGCGATGGAACGGCGCTCTTCTTCGGTGATGACCTTGGAGCGCTTCTCCAGACCGCCGACGATACGGTCGATGGCGTCCATGAAATCCTGGCGCTGCACAGCCTGTTTCTTGCGACGCGCAGCGATGAGTGCTGCTTCGTTGCAGACGTTGGCGATGTCGGCACCCGAGAAGCCTGGAGTCTGACGTGCCAAGAGGTCCAGGTCAACTGAGCCGTCGGTCTTGACGTTGCGCAGATGAACTTGGAATATTTCCTTGCGGTCAGTGAGCTCGGGGAGCTCGACGTAAATCTGGCGGTCGAAACGTCCGGCACGCAGCAGAGCCTTGTCGAGGATGTCGGCACGGTTGGTGGCGGCAAGGATAATCACACCGCTGTTGGTGCCGAAGCCGTCCATCTCGGTAAGCAGGGCATTGAGGGTGTTCTCGCGCTCGTCGTTGCCGCCCATGGCGGGGTTCTTTGAGCGCGCGCGGCCCACGGCATCAATCTCGTCAATGAAAATGATGCAGGGCGACTTGCTCTTGGCTTGCTGGAACACGTCGCGCACGCGGCTGGCACCTACACCCACGAACATCTCAACGAAGTCGCTGCCGCTCATAGAGAAGAAGTGCACGCCGGCTTCGCCTGCCACAGCCTTGGCAAGCAGGGTCTTACCCGTTCCCGGAGG
>JAFRZC010000224.1 GCA_017442765.1 Prevotella sp.
CGCAGAAAAGCCCGAAAGCAAAAGTTACTACTCCCCTCTCCTTGGGAGAGGGGTCGGGGGTGAGGCTTTTATACAACACCTACCAAGACTACAAAGTCTTTATGATTCCCGCCCTAATGGGTATTCTGATGATGATGCTCTGCGGCTTCCTGCCTGCCCTGAACATCGTGGGGGAAAAGGAGAAGGGTACCATCGAACAGATCAACGTCACTCCCGTCTCGAAGTGGTCGTTCATCCTTGCCAAACTCATTCCTTATTGGATTATAGGTCTGGTGGTGCTCACCCTCTGTCTCGTGCTTTCATGGCTCGTCTATGGCATTACCTGTCAGGGGCCGCTCGGGCTTGTCTATCTGCTGGCCATCCTTCTGGCGTTGTTTTTTAGCAGCTTCGGCCTTATCGTTTCCAACTATAGCGACTCCATGCAACAAGCCATGCTCGTCATGTGGTTCTTCGTAGTGTGCCTGATGCTTCTCTCCGGACTTTTCACCCCCGTCCGCTCCATGCCCCACTGGGCCTATCTGACCACCTACGTCAATCCCATGCACTACTTCGCCGATGCCATCCGCACCGTCTTTGTCCGTGGCGGCAATTTCCACAGCGTCGCTCATCAAGTGTTTGCCCTTACAGGCATAGCCGCCCTTATGGCCATCTGGGCAGTACAGAGTTACAAAAAGAATAACTAACAGTAGAATAACCCCTTTTTCCGAGAAACCATGTTTCGGGTGGTGAAAGACGGTCTTTTAGCAATCGAAGGCTTATCTTTCACAAAGTAATATATATTATATTACCTGGTAATATATATTATTTTACTGAGTAATATATATACTTTTACTCGGTAATATATATTATATTACTTTGTGAACGACGGTCTTTCGTATTGTGATAACTAAGCGGCGGCACGGCGAATAACTCCCGACAAATGAAACTCGCGCGAAACTTGAATAAAATAACAAAAAGAGGGCTGCCAATTGGCAGCCCTCAACCAACACAAAAACTAAACTAGACTTAACTAAGCTATTCAAGGTTTTCACAAATCTCTCATAGCCGATGCAAAAATATTTAATTTATTTTATTCCTGCAAGAAAAATCCTATTTTTTTTCAAATTTATACACAAAATTTAGATTTTTATAGTTTTCTTTACAAGAAATTGGTCTAAAACAACCATTGCGGCCATGGCCTCGACGACGGGTACGGCACGCGGCACGACGCACGGGTCGTGCCGTCCCCGTGCCGTGACGGTTGTGGGGTTGCCTTCCATGTCGATGGTCTCCTGTGGGCGCAGCAGCGTGGCTACGGGTTTGAAGCCTACGCGGAAGCAGATGTCCTGCCCGTTGCTGATGCCGCCTTGTATGCCGCCGCTGTGGTTGGTGCGTGTGGAGATGATGGCTTTGCCGTCGGCATCAGTGCCTGCTTTGCAGAAGATGTCGTTTTGCTGGCTGCCACGCTGTGCGCATCCCGCGAATCCGTCGCCATACTCGAAAGCTTTTGCGGCATTGATGCTCATCATGGCTTGTGCGAGCATGGCGTGCAGCTTACCGAATTCGGGCTCTCCTATACCTGCCGGACAGCCGCTCACCACGCAGCTTACCACGCCGCCGATGGTGTCGCCCTCGGCTTTCACTTGTGTGATGAGCTGCTCCATGCGTGCCGCCATCTCGGGGTCGGGACAGCGGACAGGATTTTGTTCGCACAGGCTGAGGTCGTAGTGCCGGTAGTCGTGGGTAAGGGCGACCAGGCCCACCTGTGAGGTATAGGCCTGAATGTTGATGCCCGCCTGTCGGAGCGCGAGCTTAGCCAGTGCGCCGCCGACCACTCGGCTGATGGTGATGCGTGCCGACGAGCGGCCGCCACCGCGATGGTCGCGCAGCCCGTATTTCTGCTGATAGGTGAAGTCGGCGTGCGACGGCCGGAACAGGCATCGCAGACTCTCGTAGTCCTGCGGGTGATGGTCGCTGTTTCTGACGATGAAGCCGATGGGCGTGCCGGTGGTCTTGCCCTCGAAGATGCCACTGAGCAGTTCCACGCGGTCGGCCTCGTCGCGCGCGGTGGTGAGGGGACTCTGCCCAGGACGGCGGCGGTTGAGCTCACGCTGTATGAAAGCGGTGTCCACCGTAATGCCCGCAGGCATTCCGTCAACGACGCCGCCGATGGCCTCGCCGTGGCTTTCGCCGAAAGTGGTCAGCCGAAATAATGTTCCAAACGTGTTCATGCCGGTTTTCTCTCCTCTCTCCTCTAATTTCAATGACAATGGCCGCATCCGCATCCGTCGTGATGGTGGTCGTGGTGGTGTCCGCAACCGTCGTGGTGGTCGTGCCCGCAGCCGTCCTCGCAACCGTCGCATCCGCATCCGCACGGGTCGCCGCTGAGGTGCTTGATGAGCATCTGCACCTCCTCCTCGGTGGCCTGACGGTTCAGGATGACTTTTCCCTTGAAGAGCAGGTCGGTTCCGGCCAGCGGGTGGTTCAGATCCATTTTCACCTTGTCGCCCACTTCGAGCACGCGGCCCATGAGCGGCATCCCCTCTTCGTTTTGCAGGGGCACGATGGCGTTTTTGTAGATGTGCTCGTGGTCGAAATGGCCGTTGATGGTGAAGATCTCGCGGTCGAGGTCGAGCACGCGCTCCTCCTCATAGTCGCCATAGGCTTGCTCTTTGGTGAGGGTGACTTCGAACGGACTGCCGACCTGTAGTCCCTCCACGGCCTTCTCAAGCGTCTCGAGCGTGAGACCGAAGCCGCTGATGAAGCGGTAGGGGTTTTCCTCAGATGCCCGTTCCACGAGGTGCCGACCGTCTTCTTCAACGGTATAGAGGTCGTAGGCGATTTCAATCACTCTGTTGTTGGTTGTGTCCATTTTTGCTTTGTTTTTTGATGAAAGACAGTGCAAAAGTAGTGAAAAAAGTTGACAACCCTTTAAGTTTTCAACTTTTTTTATTACTTTTGCCGAAAAGAAACGACAATGAGAAAGGTTTTCGCGCTTCTCTATATTATTATAATAGGTGTGGCTCAGCTTTCGGCACAGGGGGCTGACTATGGCAAGATGTCGTCGATGGTGCGGCGGATAGCACACAGCCTCTCCCAACAGACCCGCCCCCAGCCCCTCCCTATGAGGGAGGGGAGCGGAATGTTCTCCGATCGGAAAGTAACTACTCCCCTCCCACATAGGGAGGGGCTGGGGGTGGGTCTGTCGGGGATGGGCTGCCTTTGTGCGCTGGTGCGCATCAGCGGCGACGGCGGCAAGGTGCTGCGCGAGCATGGCTGCCGTGAACTGGCCTGCGAGGACGACATCTATATTGCCAGCATACCGCTCAATCGACTTTCCGAGCTCTCGCTCGACCAGCGTGTCAGCCGCATAGAGGCCGGCCCCTCGGCAAAGATACAGAACGACTCGGCTGCGGTCTGTATCAATGTGCTGCCTGTCTATGAAGGGCGGAAACTTCCGCAGGCCTATACGGGGAAAGGTGTGGTCGTGGGTGTGGAGGACATCGGCTTCGACCTCACCCACCCGACGTTCTACGATGCCGCCGGCACGCACTATCGCGTCAAGCGTTTCTGGGATCAGCTGTCCGCCGACACGCTCGACTATAAGCTCTTCGTCGGGCGAGACTATACCACCGAGGCAGAGATTCTTGGCGTAGCCCGTTCGCGCGACGGGCTCAAGGAAGGACACGGCACCCATACGCTCGGATCGGCAGCCGGTAGCGGAGCCGACTCGCCCTACCGCGGCATTGCCTACGAAAGCGACATCTGCGCCGTGAGCAATCTGGCAGGGGCAAGCGACTACGAGCTCATCAGCGAGGAGGATTACTACAAGTTCACCTATGCCACCGACGTGCTCGGTTTCAAGTATATCTTCGACTATGCCCGCTCGCAGGGGATGCCCTGCGTGGTATCGTTCAGCGAGGGCAGCGGGCAGGATCTGCGTGGCGACGATGTGCTCTACAACGAAATGCTCCGTAAAATCACCGGCCAGGGACGTATCTTCGTGGCCTCGGCAGGTAACGAGGGCAGCAAAAAGCGTTATCTTCACAAGCTAAAAGATGAGACGAGCACGGGGGCGTTCATAGAGAACACCGGTACGGGAGTGTCCTTCACCCTGCAAAGCAGAGAGAAGTTCGACCTCCGTATCGTGGCCTATGACGCACAGAACGACACGCTCACCCTTTCCTCCGACATGCTCGCGGCCTATACCGACGAGATGTTCACCGACACCATCGAGACATCCAACCGAAAGTATGCCGTAGATGTAGCCTCCTTCCCCTCGTGCTATATGGAGGGTGCGCAGGCTTTCGACGTGTATGTCACCTCTTCGGCGCGCATCGAGGGCGGTCGCGTCTCGGTGGAAGTTATAGGTGAGGAGGCCGATGTGGAGTTGTTTGTCACCTACGGAAAGCTCAATACCAACGTGCGTAATCCGCTGCTCAACCGCGGACAAACGGGCTACAGTATTCTTTCGCCGGGCAGTACGCCAGTGACCATCTGCGTGGGTGCGACAGCCTACAGGGAGAAATATGTGAACTACGAGGGACGCACCATCTCATATTCCTCCGGGCGCAACGGGGAAAGGGCTAACTACTCTTCGATAGGTCCTACGTTCGACGGGCGCATCAAACCCGATGTGGTAGCTCCGGGTTGCAACATCGTATCCTCGGGGAGCAGTTTCTTTCTTGAGAACAACCCGACGCAAGACGGCGACGATGTGGCACACTTCGACCACGATGGTCGCACATACGCATGGCGGGCTGCATCGGGCACGTCGATGTCCACGCCTATTGTTGCAGGTGCCATCGCCC
>JAFRZC010000225.1 GCA_017442765.1 Prevotella sp.
GGCTCATTCAACGTGATGCCCCGTCAGCGTGGCTTTGGCTGGGTTACGTGGCATCCGCTCACCCTGATCATCCACGAGCCCATCATGCCGACAGGGCTGGGAGTCGAGAATGTCAGCCATACGGAGCGCATAGCCTACGAGAAGGTGATGAGTGCGCTCGTGCCAGAGTATCAAGGTTACGTGGAGAATCCCGACCAATAGAGGGATGAGGGATGAGAGATTTTGCTAATTATGAATTATGAATTATAAATTATGAACAACGAAACTCAAAAGCTCCATTGTCCGGCTTGCGACCAGGTAATTGATGCGGCCGACAAGTTTTGCCCCCATTGTGGCAAGCCCACCGGCTTTGCCAGTTATCAAGGCAAACGAATCGTAGAACACCATGAGGAGCCCGCTCCGGCTGTTCCCCAGCCGATAGAAACGGAACGGCCTCAGACAAACGGGAATGCGATGTCGAAGATGAACGGTTTGCTCGGCTCGCTCACCGCCTTGCAGAAAGCCTTGGCAGCTCTTGCAGCCTTGGCCGTGCTTGCGCTGGTGGCTTTCATTGTTGTGCAGGCCACCAACGACCGCCCGTTTACCTCTCGCAAGAACCTGCCTGTGGCTGAGTCGTTCGACAGTCTGGTGTCTATCTTGCCCAAAGGCTCGCGTGTCATTGCCCGATTCCCCGACGATGGCCGTCATGCGCTTTACTATATGAACAAGAATGACGGCAAGATGAAGACACTCGACGAGGTGCCTTTCGGTGCTTATCGCGATGCCTTCGTGCAGAAGGCGCAGCTTTCTTCTGACGAGAAGACCATTGCCGTGGAAGTGCAGACCGACGAGCAGATTAAATACTTCAAGATCAACACCGAGACGAAGAACATCGTCGAGGTGAGCCGCAACAATATCGAGATTGGCCAGCAGCAAGTCATCGGCGAAGACCAGCCTGTGCAGCCGGCCTATAAGTCGAAGAAGCCGGAAATAGAGGAAGCCCGTCCTATTGGCGAAGATGTGAATGTGGAAGGTGGCGGCAATGCCACTGATGCTCCTGCTGTAGAGATGGCTCCTGCCACGCCAGCCCCTCCTGCTCCCGTTGAGCCGTCAGCACCATCGGAGTAAATTCACTCCTCTTAAACACCTTTAAAATATGTCAGAACTGAAGAAAAGTGACAGCATTGTCATTATTCCCACTTACAACGAGCGGGAGAACATGGAAAAAATCATCCGTGCCGTTTTCGGGTTGGAAAAGTGTTTTCATATCCTCGTCATCGACGACGGTTCGCCCGACGGCACTTCCGACATTGTGAAGCGGCTCATGGCCGAGGAGTTTGCCAACCGGCTCTTCCTCGTCGAGCGCAGCGGCAAGCTCGGTCTCGGCACTGCTTATATCGCAGGCTTCCGATGGGCTCTCGAACACGACTACGAGTATGTCTTCGAGATGGATGCCGACTTCAGCCACGACCCCAACGACCTGCCGCGCCTCTATGCTGCGTGTGCCGACGAGGGCTACGACGTGGCCATCGGCTCGCGCTACATCAGCGGTGTGAACGTGGTGAACTGGCCCATTGGGCGAGTGCTCATGAGCTACTTCGCCTCGAAGTATGTGCGGCTCGTCACGGGATTCCATGTCCACGACACCACAGCCGGATTCAAGTGCTACCGCCGTCGCGTCTTAGAAACCATCGAACTCGACAAGATACGTTTCAAGGGTTACGGCTTTCAGATCGAGATGAAATATACGGCCTACAAGATTGGCTTCCGCATTAAGGAAGTGTCCGTTGTTTTTGTCAACCGGCGCGAGGGAACGTCCAAGATGTCGGGCGGTATCTTTGGCGAGGCGTTCTTCGGTGTGATGCGTCTGCGCTGGGACGGATGGACACGCAAATACCCTCCTATGCCGGAATAGGGTTTTAAGCAGCAGTGGATATTGCCGATATATTGAAGCGTTACGAGGGGCTGCCGCAGTTAGCGGCACTTCGCAAGATACTGGAGGACAAGTCCGTGAGGAGCGTTTTCCTGCAAGGGCTCGTGGCCTCGGCCGCGCCGGTGGCGTTTGCAAGTCTGAGATCTCTCTCACAGCCGTTCCTTTTCCTTCTCTCCGATGCCGACGAGGCCGGCTATTTCTATCACGACCTGACGCAGTTGCTGGGCACGGAGAGAGTGCTGTTTTTCCCTTCGTCGTATCGTCGGGCGGTGAAGTACGGCCAGCGCGACGCAGCCAATGAGATACTCCGTACCGAGGTGCTTTCGTCCCTCAGCTCCTTCTCGGCCTCACCCCGAAGGGAAGGGGAGAAAATTCTCTCATCCCTCATCTATATTGTATCCTACCCCGAGGCCGTAGCTGAGCTTGTGGTGTCGAGGAAGAAGCTCGACGACCATATCATCAAACTCACGTTACACCAGTCCGCCGACCAGCGACAGTTGGTTCGCCGTCTTCGTGATTTCGGATTCGTCGAGGTCGATTATGTCTATGAGCCCGGGCAGTTTGCCGTGCGTGGCAGCATTGTCGATGTATATTCTTATTCAAGCGAACTGCCCTATCGTATCGACTTCTTTGGCGACGACATCGACAGTATCCGTACTTTCAATGTGGAGGATCAGTTGTCGAAGGAACGCAAGGAGGCAATAGAGATTGTTCCCGATTTGGCATTGATGGATGCTGAGAAGATACCGTTCTTTAATTTCCTGCCCGATGATGCGGTGATAGTGGCACGCGATTTCGCTTTTGTCCGTGACACCGTGGCGCATATCTACGATGAGGGTTTCTCGTCGCAGGCGTTGGACGAACGGCTTGAGGGAGCCACTGAGGTAGAGCGGCGGCAGATTCTGCGCGACATGCAGAAGGAGCAAACCCTTATCTCCCCTCAGCTGTTTGACGAGGAAATGAGTCGGTTCAGGACAATTAGCATAAGAAGCCTCACCCCCGGCCCCTCTCCAAGGGGAGAGGGGAGTGGTTACTTTCCTGTTGGAGAACATTATACTCCCCTCTCCCCTTGGAGAGGGGCCGGGGGTGAGGCTGTTCTTTCTTTCAACACTTCGCCGCAGCCATTGTTCCACAAGAATTTCGACCTGCTGCGCCAGACCCTCGATCACTACCGCCAGCAGGGCTGTACCTTATATTTATTAGCCGACAGCCGCAAGCAGCAGGAGCGGTTGAGGGAGATTCTGTCTGCAAATGCTGAGATCAATTTCTTATCTTCTGTTACCCTCCACGAGGGTTTCATCGACAACGACCTGAAGGTTTGTCTCTTTACCGACCATCAGATTTTCGACCGCTTCCATAAGTATTCACTGAAGAGCGACGGTGCCCGTGCAGGGAAGATGGCGCTCACGATGAAGGAGCTGCAGGAGATGGAACCCGGCGATTTCCTCGTTCATGTGGATTTTGGCATTGGCAAGTTTGGCGGGCTTGTGCGCGTGCCCATAGAGGGGGGCGGGTATCAGGAGAAAATCCGCCTCATCTATCAGCGTGGCGACATCGTAGACGTGTCCATCCATTCGCTCTATAAGATTTCGAAATACCGCCGCGCCGATACCGGTGAGCCCCCGCGCCTCTCGACACTGGGCACGGGAGCGTGGGAGCGCATGAAGGAGCGCACCAAGAAGCGCATCAAGGACATTGCCCGCGACCTCATCCGCATCTATGCCAAGCGCGTGGCGGAGAAGGGATTTGCGTATTCGCCCGACAGCTACCTGCAAAGCGAGCTCGAGGCCTCGTTCCTCTACGAGGACACCCCTGACCAGCTGCGCGCCACACAGGAGGTGAAGGCCGACATGGAGGCGGTGAAGCCGATGGACCGGCTCATTTGCGGCGACGTGGGCTTCGGCAAGACAGAGGTGGCCATACGCGCGGCCTTCAAGGCCGCCTGCGACTCGAAGCAGGTGGCGGTGCTCGTGCCCACGACGGTTCTCGCCTTCCAGCATTTCCAGACCTTCACCGAGCGGCTGCGGGGGATGCCCGTGCGCGTGGAATATCTCTCGCGGGCACGCTCGGCCAAGCAGACGAAGGAGATACTTGCCGGCCTCGCAGACGGAAAGATCGACATCATCATCGGCACGCACAAGCTCATCGGAAAGACCGTGAAGTGGAAAGACCTCGGCCTACTCATCGTCGATGAGGAGCAGAAGTTCGGCGTGTCGGTCAAGGAGAAACTGCGCAAGCTGAAGACCAATGTCGATACGCTCACGATGACCGCCACGCCCATCCCGCGCACCCTTCAGTTCTCGCTCATGGGTGCCCGCGACATGAGCATCATGCGCACGCCGCCCCCCAACCGCTACCCCATACAGACCGACCTGTCCACGTTCAGCCGCGAGGTCATCTGCGATGCCATCAATTTCGAGATGTCGCGCAACGGGCAGGTGTTTTTCGTCTGCAACCGCATCAACCGCCTGCAGGAGCTGGCACTGATGATACAGAAGCACATCCCCGACTGCCGCATCGCTGTCGGACACGGGCAGATGCCGCCCGACGAGCTCGAGCAGATTGTCATGGGCTTCATCAACTACGACTACGACGTGCTGCTCTCGACGACCATCGTCGAGAACGGCATCGATATTCCCAATGCCAATACCATCATCATCGCCGATGCCCATAAGTTCGGGCTGAGCGACCTCCACCAGATGCGCGGCCGCGTGGGCCGGTCGAACAAAAAGGCGTTCTGCTATCTGCTGGCACCGCCCAAGTCGGCACTCACGCCCGAGGCACGCCGCCGGCTTGAGGCGCTCGAGAGTTTCTCGGGTCTCGGCTCGGGCTTCAACCTGGCCATACAGGATCTCGACATCCGGGGCGCGGGCAACCTGCTCGGTGCCGAGCAGAGCGGCTTCATGGAAGACCTGGGCTACGAGACCTATATGAAGATACTGAAGGAGGCCATGGCGGAGCTGAGGAATGAAGCCCCCTCCCAACCTCCCCCCGAAGGGGGAGGAGACGCAAGTCCACTGGTCGGTTGTACTCCTCCCCCTTCGGGGGGAGGCTGGGAGGGGGCTTTCGTTGCCGACTGCATGGTGGAGAGCGACCTCGAGATGTATTTCCCCGACACCTACGTGCCCACGTCGAGCGAGCGCGTGCTGCTCTACCGCGAGCTCGACAATATCGAGGCCGACAGCGACCTTGAGGCTTACCGCCGTCGGCTGATTGACCGCTTCGGACGTGTGCCGCCCGAGGGCGAGGAGCTGATGCAGGTGGTCGCCCTTCGGCGCGTCGGCAAGCGGCTTGGCTGCGAGAAGATTGTGCTGCGGCAGGGCATCATGATTATGCAGTTTGTCTCCGTTGTCGACAGTCCCTACTACCAGAGCCGTCAGTTCGGGCAGATACTCGACTATGCCGCCTGCAATGTGCGCCGATGCTCCCTGAAAGAGGTGCGCGGCCGCCGGCTGATGCACGTCTCCGAGGTGCATAGTGTGGCAGAGGCCGTCAGCGTTCTGCGCGGCATCGAGGCAAAGGAACAGGCATGACGATGAACAAAAATTAACAATTCGCTCCCCGAATTGTTAAAAAAAAGAGTTTGCGGGCGGAGATTTTAACATGCCTAAGCGCACGAAATCAAGGGGCTGGGAGTCTGTTCGACCGAGGTCGGGATAAGGGCACAGCGAGGACGCTTCACAAGTCACTGCAAAACAGCGGGATACATCCCTCTGCCATCATCTTTCATCCCTCTTCCGTTGCAAAACATATATCTCTCACCTCCGGGAGATATATGTTTCGGGTGATGAAAGACCGTGTTTCGGAGTGCGAAAGACCATGTTTTGGAAGGTGAAACATATATGTTTCGCGGAAAAAGGGTAGTGAAGGGGGAGTGAAAGGGGAGTTAAAAGGGTGTGAAGGGGACGATAGAGTGGACTGATGGAAATGTTAAAACGGAAATTGCGTTTTAACACTTGCGGCGGTGAGAGGTATAACTCTCACCGCCGCCGTTAACATATTTTTGGGGTTTGTGATGCTCCGCGCGCTTATTCCTCGGTTTCCTGTGGGGGCACGAGGCCCTCAATGTATTTGCAGAGGATGCGGATGCCTCTCAGGTTCTCGCCGCCCTGGGGGATGATGAGGTCGGCATAGCGTTTGGTGGGCTCGATGAACTGCTCGTGCATGGGCTTGAGCACGTTGAGGTAGCGCTCGACGACCATCGAGACGGTGCGCCCGCGGTCGATGGTGTCGCGCTGGATGTTGCGGATGAGCCGCTCGTCGGGGTCGGTATCGACGAAAATCTTGAGGTCCATGATGTCGCGCAGCTTCTTGTTGATGAGCGTCATGATGCCTTCGATGATGATGACGGGCTTTGGCTCGACGTGGATGGTCTCGGGCAACCGGTTGCAGAGGATATAAGAATAGGTGGGCGGCTCGATGGCCTTACCCTCGCGCAGGGCGTTGATCTGCTTGTTGAGGAGCTTCCAGTCGAAGGCGTCGGGGTGGTCGAAGTTGATGGCATGGCGCTCCTCCTCGGTCATGTGCGAGGTGTCGTTGTAGTAGGAGTCGAGAGGCACGACGGCCACGTAGTGAGGCGGCAGTGCCTCGACGATTTTCTTCACGACGGTGGTCTTGCCGGAGCCTGTGCCTCCGGCAATGCCGATAATGGTGGTCTTTTCGGTGGGCATTTTTGTTGGGATTTTCTGGGATTTGACGTGAGGGCTATTGCTGTTCCTTGAGCAGATAGACGACGACGGGCAGGTGGTCGCTGTAGCCGTCGAGCCATACGCCGCCGGCATGGGTGCGCTTGGGGTTGCCCTTGTACTTGCCCTCGGTCTGCAGCAGGTAGTCGCGCTTGAAGATCTGATGCTTCCAGAATTTCAGCTCGCTGTAGTTGTTGACACCCTTCGGGTTGAGCAGGTTCGGGGTCATGACAATCTGGTCAAACAGGTTCCACGAGCCGTTGTAGCGCAGGGTGCCCCTGCCTTCCTTGGCCAGGATGTTGTACCAGGGGTTGTACATGTCGTCGGCTCCCACCTTATTTATATCTCCTTTCGCGCCGAGTTCCTTCACCATGCTCCGGTTGGTGGGGTCGTCGTTCATGTCGCCCATGATGAAGATTTTACATTGCGGGTCGTCGCGCAGCAGCGAGTCTTTCACCACTTTCACTTGCCGTCCGGCTAACTCGCGGTATTCGGAGCCTGCGAACCGGCTGGGCCAGTGGCAGACGATGACGGTCACGTGCTCGTCGGCCATCGTGCCGCTGACGGTGAGGAAGCCACGGGTCTGGCGGTCGTTGTCGATGTCCTCCTGCTTCTCATAGCGGTAGGGCACGAGCTTCACGTCGCGCACGGTGAAGAGGTCGGGGCGATAGAGCATGGCGCAATCGACACCGCGCTTGTCGGGTCCCTCGATGTGAACAAACTGATAGCCGCGCGCGGCGAGCTCGGGCTGGGCGCAGAGGTCGGTGAGCGCTTTGGCGTTCTCCACCTCGCTCACGCCGATGACGGCGCAGCCCACGCCGGGCAGCACGTCGGTGCCGAGGTCGGACAGGGCGTAGGCCATGTTGTGGAGTTTGTGGCTGTACTTCAACCCCGTCCACTTATTCGTACCGTCAGGCAGATACTCGTAGTCGTTCTTGCCCTCGTCGTGGCATGTGTCAAAAAGGTTCTCCAGGTTGTAGAATCCTACGGCATAGGCAGAAAACTTCTTCTCCTGTGCCTGCGCCGCCGTTGCAAACAGCATCAGGGTCGCGAAAAACAGAATGTGTCTTTTCATTCGTTGTTAAAGATTAATAGTTTTGATTTTTGTGCAAAGATAATGCATTTTTTTGAATAATCGCAAATAAAAAGTCTTTTTTCTTTTGTGCACTCAAAAAATTACCGTATCTTTGCAGGGAAAAAATAATAATCTATTATAATAATCTAAAAAGTATGCAGAAAAAGCTTAAATTAGCAGTGATAGCCTTGTGCTGTTCGTCGTTGGCGTTTGCGCAGACCGACGACAAGCAGGGGCAAAAAGCCGCCACGGTTGACGAGTCGGCCTTCACATTCTCTGAGTCGCAGCTGGGCGAGGACGACAACGTGTCGCAGGAGGTGACCATCCTCGGCTCCAACAGCAACGTGTATGCAAGCGAAGTAGGCTACCGCTTCAGCCCCGCGAGGTTCAAGTTCCGGGGGTACAACTCGAAGTACAGCGACATCTACATCAACGGCAACCCCATGAACGACATCGAGCGCGGGGAGTTCCGCTACTCGCTCGTGGGCGGACTGAACAACCAGACGCGCAGCATGGAGAGCGCGCTGCCCTTCGAGGACAACGCGTTCAGTATGCCGGCGATGGGCGGGTCGAACAACTACAACTTCCGCCCGTCGAGTATGCCTACGGGGCATCGCCTCTCGCTCGCAGCGGCCAACCGTAGCTACACCTTCCGCGGGCAGTATGCCTACAACTCGGGTGTGACACCTAAGGGATGGGCCTACTCAGTAGGACTGTCGTACCGCTGGTCAAACACCGAGACCGCCCTCATCGAGGGAACGTTCTACAACTCGCTCTCCTACTACCTCGGAGCAGAGAAGATCATCAATCCGCAGCACTCCATCTCGCTCGTCACATGGGGCAACCCCACCGAGCGTGCCGCACAGGCCGCCTCGACCGACGAGATGTACTGGCTGGCCAACAACCGCTACTACAACCCCAACTGGGGCTACCAGAACGGCAAGAAGCGCAACGCCCGCATCATCAAGGACTTCGCGCCCTCGGCCATGTTCACATGGGACTGGAAGATCGACGAGACCGCAAAGCTCACCACCACGCTCTTCGGAAAGTATGCCATGTACAGCTCCTCGGCACTGCGCTACAACAACGGCACCAACCCCGCAGCCGACTACTACAGCCTCATGCCGAGCTACAACTACAACGTGTGGGATCCGGAAGACACGAAGAACCGTGGCGCGAGCAACCTGGCCGCATGGCAGGCATCGGTCGATTACCTGACCGCCTCGAAGGCCAACCGCCAGATTAACTGGGACCGCCTCTACTTCGCCAACCGCGCCGCATCGGCTCAGGGCATGGACGCCATGTACTACCAGCAGGCCTACCACGACGACCAGCTGACGGTCAACCTGGCCTCCACGCTCCGCAAGCAGATTGACAACAACAAGGTGTTCTCCTCGGGCCTGGTGCTTTCTACCAACAAGGGTATGCACTACCAGACACTTGAGGACATGCTCGGAGCCTCGACCTTCCGCAACGTGAACACCTATCTCGTGGGCACCTATCTCGAGAGCGACCCCCGCGCACAGTACGACGTAAACCACCCCAACCAGGAAGTCAAGGTCGGCGACAAGTTTGCCTACGACTATAACATCTACGCCAAGAAGGCCGGCCTCTGGGCTACCTATGCCGAGAACTTCGGCCCGCTGCACTACTCTATCTCGGCCCGCATGGCTTACAACACCCTCCAGCGCGAGGGAAAGATGCGCAACGGACTGGCACTCGAGAACTCATACGGCCGCAGCAAGCTCGCCGAGTTCCTCGACGGTGGCGTGAAGCTCGGCTCGTCCTATAACCTTGGGCGCGGACATGCCCTTTCCTTCGGTGTCGGCTACGAACGCAAGGCTCCCGTCGCACGTGTGGCTTTCTCCGCACCGCAGATCAACAACAACTTCGCCCTCGGCTTGAAGTCGGAAAGAGTCTTCAGCACCGAGCTCGGCTATCAGTGGGAGACCACATGGCTCCACGCCAACGTCAGTGCCTACTACAGCCGACTGGGCGACGTGGCTGAGTACAGCATGTACTACGATGACGCCGAAAACTCGTTCACCTATGCCTCCATCACCGGCATCAAAAAGCAGTTCTACGGTATCGAGGCCGGACTGAACTTCAAGATCAACACCATGTTCAACGTGAAGGTGCTCGGAACTATCAGCGATGCCAAATACGACAACGATGCCAATATCGTCTATATGCGCTCACAGGACGGTGTGTACAAGCAAGACATCCTGCTCAACAAAGACATGCGCGAGGGCGGCACACCGCTGTCGGCCTTCAGCATCGATCTCGGCTATCGCAAGAGCGGGTGGTACATCGACCTCATCGGCAACTACTACGACCGCATCTACCTCTACTACACGCCGGTTACGCGCTACAAGAACGAGAACATCACAACCGACAATGCCGGCAACGAGGTGCTCAACCGCTACGCTCAGGCCAAGGGACACGGCGGCTTCATGCTCGACGGCAGCATCAGTAAAAGTATCTATCTGCGCCACCATGGCCAGCTGCGCTTCAACCTCATGGTCACCAATATCCTCAACACCGACAACATCGTCACCGGTGGTATGGAGCAAAACCGCAAGGACCGCAAGTCGGCCACCGACGAGGATATGCGTGCCTACAAGTTCCAGCTCAATCCCAAGAAGTTCTACGCCAACGGACTCAACGGAATGTTTATGATTACCTACTTATTCTAATATAAATACGAAGCCAAGATATGAAACGTATTCAATATTTTCTCATGGCATTGCTCTGCACGATGTTCGTAACCTCGTGCATGGACGGCGAAAACAACTTCTTCGACCTCGACGGCAATGAGTGGACAGACCCCAACTTCCCTGAGGGGTCTCCCTACGGCAACAACAATATCACCGAGGACAACATCATCACCATCGCGCAGCTGAAAACCAAGTACAGCAGTGCCTTTTCAGGCAGTGCCTGCGTAGAGGTGAAAGACGACGTGAAGATCAAGGCCTACGTCACCGGCAACGACATCGGCGGCAACATCTACAAGCAGGTGGCCGTGCAGGATGCTACGGGTGCCATCATCATTGGCATCAACAAGGCCGGTCTCTGCGGCTATCTGGCCGAAGGACAGCAAATCATCATCGACCTGAAGGGTCTCTACGTAGGCGCATACGGCAGCCAGCCGCAGATAGGCGCACCCTACAACGGAGGCATCGGACGTATGGCCGAGAGCATCTGGATGCAGCACTTCAAACTCGTGGGCGACATCGACGCCGATGCCATCCAACCTGTCGATTTCAACAGCGTGAAGGGCGACATCGCTGCCAATTGCGGTAAGCTCGTCGTGCTGAAGAACGTCACGTTCAAAAACGCTGACGGCACAAAGACGCTCATCGATGGCAACAGCTCGGGCTCCAACTATTATGCTCAGGACATCGACGGACTGTCGAACACCATCGTCCGCACCTCGTCGTATGCCGATTTTGCGGCAATGGTTATGCCCTTCGACCTCTCCACAGGGCAGAAGAAAGCCTGCAACATTGTGGGCATCGCCTCGCGCTATAGCAACACGTGGCAGATTATGATTCGCAAGACCAGCGACATTACAGTAATCGAATAACGAAAAACAATAAAAAGATATAAGACTATGAAAAAAGTATTTTTATCCATGCTTGCAATAGCCATTGCAGCATTTACATTTACAAGCTGCGACGACGTGCCCATGCCGTATGACATGCCGAGCTCAGGAGGAAACGGGGGCAATAATTATGGCACTCCTTCGGGTGAGGGCACCGCAGCCGACCCGTTCAATGTCGCAGCCGCGCTCAGTTACATCGCGGCAGGCGAAGACCTCGACCAGGAGGTTTACGTGAAGGGTATCATCGTATCCATTGATGAGGTAAACACGTCATTTGGCAATGCCACGTTCAACATCTCTGACGATGGTACCAACACCAACGTGTTGAAAGTCTATAGGAGCAAAGGCTTGAACAATCAGAACATCAAGAGTGAAGATGAGATTAGTGTAGGCAACGAGGTGGTCATCGTAGGCAAGCTCGTCAACTATAACGGCACTTACGAGTTCACCCAAGGCTGCTACATCTACTCACTCAATGGCAGTGGCGGTGGCGGCACTGGCGAAGCCACTGGTGACGGAACACTGGCCAATCCCTACAACTCCGTTGCCGCTGCCAACTATGCCAAGTCCCTCGGCAGCGACGTGAACTCGCCGAAGGATGTGTATATCAAGGGTAAGGTCGTTTCGATTGCTGTTGACAAGAATGGAGTGGCTCAGAACTTTGATAACGGAACATACGGCAATGCCAGCTTCTATATCTCCGACGACGGAACA
>JAFRZC010000226.1 GCA_017442765.1 Prevotella sp.
CACCGCCGACGAAGATGTCAATCTTGCCGTCGGTCTGCGCCCAGACCTCGGGACCGGTGGTGGCATAGTGACGGGCGGGGTTGGCGGGGTTCTCGAACTGTTGCAGGATGATGCTGCCGTCAATCTCGTCGCGCAGTTGCTCGGCTGCGCGGATGGCACCGGGCATGCCGTCCTTGCCGGGGGTGAGCCGCACCTCGGCACCGTAGGCCTTTACGAGGTTGCGGCGCTCGACGCTCATCGTGTCGGGCATGGTGAGGATGAGATGATAGCCTTTCACGGCGGATACGAGGGCGAGGCCGACACCGGTGTTGCCCGAGGTGGGCTCGATGATGGTGGCACCGGGCTTCAGGATGCCCTTAGCCTCGGCATCCTCAATCATCGCCAGAGCGATACGGTCTTTCACTGAGCCGCCGGGATTGAAATACTCCACCTTCGCGATGACAGGTGTCTCAATGCCGTTGGCGGCAGAAAATTTGTTCAGCTCCATAAGCGGAGTGTTGCCGACAAGATCGGTCAGTTGTTTTGCGATTTTACTCATAATTATTTGTCTTTTAATGTTATGTTTAGCGTTTAGTGTTTAGTGTTTAGTGATTTTTCACTCTTCACTTATCACTTATCACTTTTCATTAACGATGGGGTAGAGTTCTATGAATTCTCCCTGATGGCTCTTGCCGTCGTTGATGAGTGCCGCTATTTTCCGGCCCACCGTTTCTATATCGTGGAAACCGGGCAAGGCCATATTGCCGTTGAGGTCGGTTGTGGTGGGACCCGGATGTACGGAGAAGATCTCTAATGGTGTTCCTTCTTGTTGGAATTCTATCGCCATCACCCCCATCATGGCATTCTGGGCTGCCTTGCTTGCGACGTAGGCTAACGGATGCCAATAAGGACTTATCTCCGACGGGACGGTGATGTTGACGATTCTTCCGCTATTCTTCTGGAGCAAAGGTATCAGAGACGTGGTGAGCGCAAAGGTGCCGATGAAGTTTACATCGATGGTCTCCTTGATGTCGCTTATCTTCGTATCGACGCTTCTGACGCTCATGTCGCCCGGGATACCTGCATTGTTTACCAACAGCGAGAGCGCGGGATATTTCGCCTTTATCTCATCGGCAGCCTGCTCTATGCCTGCGAGGTCGGCCAGCTCGATGTTCACCCAGCCAGGGACATCGATGCCAAGTGATTTTAACTCGTTGACGGCTTTTTCCGCCCGCTGTTCGTCGCGGGCACCTACAATCACTTGCCAGCCGCTGAGGCCAAGGTGCTTGATGATTCCGAATCCGATGCCCTTGTTGGCACCTGTCACTAAAGCGGTTTTTGCCATATTGTTTTCTTATTTGATGTTATGTACGGCTTTATGAAATCAGATTTTGTCGAGAGCCTGGCTGAGGTCGGCGATGATGTCGTCAACATGCTCGGTGCCGATGCTCAGGCGGATGGTGGACGGATAGATGTGCTGCTGCTCTAATTCCTCGGGCGACAGCTGCGAGTGGGTGGTGGTGGCGGGGTGGATGACGAGGCTCTTCACGTCGGCCACATTGGCGAGGAGCGAGAAGATTTCCAGTGCGTCGATAAACCGCCAGGCCTCTTCCTGGCCGCCCTTGACCTCGAAGGTGAAGATACTGCCGCCGCCTTGCGGAAAGAGCTGGGTGTAGAGTGCGTGATCGGGGTGGTCGGGGAGCTGCGGATGACTTACATGAGCCACCTTCGGATGGGAAGCAAGGAAATTGACTACCCGTTGCGTGTTGTAGGCATGACGCTCCACACGCAGGCTCAGCGTCTCTAATCCCTGAAGTAGTATCCAGGCATTGAAGGGTGAGATGGCAGCTCCCGTGTCGCGCAGGATAACGGCACGGATGCGTGTCACGAAGGCGGCCGCTCCAGCCACGTCGGCAAACACGGCACCGTGATATGAGGGGTCTGGCTTGGCCAGAGAGGGGTATTTGTCGGCATTGGCTTTCCAGTCGAAGCGTCCGGCATCGACGATGATGCCGCCGAGACTGCTGCCGTGACCGCCGATGAACTTTGTGGCCGAGTGTACCACCACGTCGGCACCATGCTCAATCGGACGAATCAGATAAGGTGTGCCGAAAGTGTTGTCAACGATGACAATGGTGTTGTGCCGGTGTGCGATTTCCGAAATCTTGTCGATGTCAGTCACGCTGGAGTTGGGATTGCCGAAGGTCTCTATGATGACAGCTTTTGTGTTATCCTTGAAAGCACGGTCCACCTCGTCGAAGTCGGAGGGATTGACAATGGATACCTCAACGCCCTGCGTGGTCAGCGTGTGCTCAAGCAGGTTGTAGGTGCCACCATAGAGATTATTGGCCGCAATGATGTGGTCGCCGTTACGGGCTACGTTTTGCAAGGCATACGTGATGGCTGCGGCACCCGATGCCACGGCCAGTCCGGCCACGCCGCCCTCAAGGGCTGCCACGCGGTCTTCCAGCACGCCTTGTGTGGAATTGGTCAGACGACCGTAGATGTTACCGGCATCGCGCAAGCCGAAGCGGTCGGCTGCGTGCTGTGAGTTGCGGAACACATAGCTCGTGGTCTGATAGATGGGTACTGCCCGCGCGTCGGTGGCGGGGGCTGGTTGCTCCTGACCAACATGGAGCTGGAGCGTTTCAAAGTGTAGCTTTCTTTGTGTCATGATGTATGTCCTTCCTTTTTATTTGTTGTTTTTGTAAAAGTTTCCGGGTGCAAAGTTACAAACTTTAGAAATATCATCCAAATATTTTTGCAAATTCGGAAATGTTTACTACTTTTGCATCGGCTTACAGGAATATTTTTCTGTTTGAGCCGTTGAAAACAGGTTGCTGTAGAATAATTTTCTATCAGAATAAAAACATGGATATTTTAGACCAGACCGACTTGCAGATTCTACGGACACTGCAAAAGAATGCGAAGCTGACCACCAAGGAGTTGGCCGATGCTGTAAACCTGACACCGACACCGGTGTTCGAGCGGTTGAAAAGACTGGAGAAGCGCGGATACATACGCAAGTATATCGCCGTGCTCGACGCTGAGAAACTGGGGCAGGGGCTGCTGGTGTTCTGCAAGGTGAAGCTGAGGCAAATCAACCACGAGATAGCCTCGGCCTTTGAGCGCCGCATCCAGCGCATTCCGGAAGTTACCGAGTGCTATAACATTTCAGGAAACTACGACTATCTGCTCAAGGTCAGGGCAACCGACATGAAGCAGTACCAGGAGTTTGTGCTCAACAAGCTGGGCACTATCGAGAGCCTCGACTCGCTGGAAAGCATCTTCGTGATGAGCGAGGTGAAACATGATTATGGCATCAATTTGTAGTTTTTTCGACTAATTGTTTTGCGATATATAAAAGATTTCCTATATTTGCATACCTAAAACCATATTACTATGCAGAAATATGCTGATTATATTACGCAGATAGAGATAGACTCGTTGTGGGCCGGCAAACGTCATATTCTGTGGAATCTAGACCCGAAGGTGAACGTGTTGAGTGGCATGAACGGTGAAGGCAAGAGTACTATTCTGAACAAGGTGGTGAAGAGCCTGTCCACAGGCGGGGAGTTTCCGTCGCACATGCTCAAAGGTGTGCGCTTGAAGGTGTTTCCCGAGGACGCGAAGTGGATTCGCTACGATGTAATCCGCTCGATGGACAATCCGGCCTTGGGCAAGGACACGATAGAGCAGATTGGCCAGCCGCTAGTCACCTCGGAGCTTGACTTTCGACTCTATCAACTGCAACGTCGCTATCTCGACTATCAGGTGAACATCGGCAATCGCATCATTGAGATTATCCAGAGCGGATCGCCCGATGCCGCTGCAGAAGCACAAGAAGTGTCGAAGCCAAAGCAGCGTTTCCTTGATATGATTGACGAATTGTTCGCCGATACGGGCAAGAGCGTGGTGCGTACGGAGAACGAGATATGGTTCACGCAGCATGGTGAGCGGCTTTCACCCTATAAGCTGTCGAGCGGAGAGAAACAGGCACTGTCCATATTGCTCACCGTACTCGTGGAGGACAGACAGCCGTATGTGTTTTTTCTCGACGAACCGGAGATTTCGCTTCACCTCGACTGGCAGCGTAGACTTATTGACATGATTACCGAGTTGAATCCTAACGCGCAGGTCATTCTCACCACCCACTCTCCCGGTCTCATTATGGATGGTTGGAGCGACAAGGTGACTGAGGTGAAAACGATTATCGTAAGTGATAAGTGATGAAAGGCAAACGACTGACAGACAGTCTCTCCTCGGAATGGTTCGAGGCGGCGAACAAGCTGCGCCCGTCCTCGGCACGACGGCGTATTGTGGTTTATGTGGAGAGCTACGACGACATCTTCTTCTGGCGATCGATGCTCAGCCGCTTTGAGAACGAGACACGTTATTTCGAGATACTTCTGCCGACGAAAGTTGGCAAGTTGGAGCGTGGGAAGAAATCGGCCATCATGAATTTGCTTACGAAACATACGGGACAATATATGCTGGCCTGCGTAGATGCCGACTACGACTTTCTCATCCAGGGTGTCACGCCCGCATCTCACGAGCTTATCAGCAATCGCTACGTCTTCCATACCTATGCCTACGCCATTGAGAACCTGCAATGCTATGCCGAGTCATTGCGCGAGGTGTGTGTGGCGGTAACACTGAACGACCGCGAGGTGTTCAATTGTGCTGAGTACTTGCGTCAATACTCGCAGGCCATCTTTCCGCTGTTCGTATGGAGTATCTGGCACTACCGTCGGCCGGAATACCGTGATTTCACCATCACCGACTTCAACCGTGTCATCGAAACGGGTAACTTTACCATAGAAAAGGCCGAGTCAATCATCCAGAATATACGGCGGAAGGTTGGCTCACGCATCAGTCAATTACAGAAAATGCATCCCGATGCGAAGGAGTCGTATCTGCAACTGAAAGAGGAACTGAAGCAGCTCGGTGTTACCCCCGACACCACTTATTTATACATACAAGGGCATCACCTTTTCGATAAAGTGGTGATGCCCATGTTGAAAAAAGTCTGTGAGAAGCTCATCCGTCAGCGGGAGGAGGAAATACGCCGTCAAAGTCAACACACCATGCAGCAGCGCAATGAACTGTCGTGCTATCAGCGTAGTCTTGGCAATATCGAATTTGCACTGAAGAAGAATCTCGGCTATTTCCGCTCCGACCCTGTCAGCCATATTCAGGCTGACCTTACTTCTCTGCTATCGCCTTCATGATAAGGGCTTCAAGCTCTTCGCAAAGCTCGGGGTTGTCCTTGAGCAGTTGCTTCGTGGCATCGCGGCCCTGTGCCAGTCGGGTGTCGTTGTAAGAGAACCACGACCCGCTCTTCTGGATGATGCCATACTCTACGCCAAGGTCGATAATCTCACCGACTTTCGAAATGCCTTCGCCGAACATGATGTCGAACTCGGCACGGCGGAAGGGAGGAGCCACCTTATTCTTCACCACCTTCACCTTTGTCAGGTTGCCCAGCACGTCGTCACCGTCTTTGATGGCGGTCGATTTGCGGATGTCGAGACGCACCGAGGCGTAGAACTTCAGGGCATTGCCGCCCGTTGTTGTCTCGGGATTGCCGAACATGATGCCGATTTTCTCGCGTAGCTGGTTGATGAAGATACAGGTGGTGTTGGTCTTTGCTATGGTAGAGGTGAGCTTTCTGAGTGCCTGACTCATCAGACGGGCGTGCAGTCCGACAGCAGAGTCGCCCATGTCGCCCTCAATCTCTTTCTTTGGTGTGAGCGCGGCTACGGAGTCTATGACCACAATATCGACCGCTGATGA
>JAFRZC010000003.1 GCA_017442765.1 Prevotella sp.
GTTCCACGATGAGGTGCACCTCACCGAACTGTCCGGCACCGCCCGACTGCTTCTTGTGGCGATAGTCGGCACGTGCCATCTTCGTGATGGTCTCACGATACGGAATCTTCGGCTCACTGTACTCAATCTGAATCTTCTCGTTGTTCTCCATACGCCACTTCAGCGTGCGCAGATGGAACTCGCCCTGTCCGTGAACGATGGTCTGGCGCAGTTCCTTCGACTGCTCGACAACCCATGTCGGATCTTCCTGACGCATCTTCTGCAAGGCGGCCATCATCTTCTCCATGTCTGATGCGCTGACCGACTTGATGGCACGCGAATATTTCGAGTTGGGATATTTGATGAAGTCGAACTTCCAGTCCACATCCTTTCCGTTGAGCGTGTTGCCCGTCTTCACATCCTTCAGCTTCACGGTGCAGCCGATGTCGCCGGCCTTCAGCTCGTCAACCAACACGCGGTTGGCACCTGCGCAGGCGAAGATTTGTCCCATGCGCTCCTTCGAGCCGCGGTCGGCGTTCGTCAGGTCGTCGCCAGGCTTGATGGTACCGCTGAGCACCTTGAAGTACGACACCTCGCCAATGTGCGGCTCCATACCGGTCTTGAAGAAGAAGAGCGATGTGGGGCCGTTGCTGTCGGGGGCGATTTCGTCTCCTGCGGCATTGCTGACCTTCGGCATCTCATCGACGAAGGGCACCACGTTGCCGAGGAACTCCATCAGGCGGCGCACACCCATGTCCTTGCCGCCGCATACGCAGAAGACAGGATACATCGAGCGCGACACCAGACCCTTGCGGATACCCTCGCGCATTTCATCCTCGCTCAGTGCCTCCTCCTCAAAGAATTTCTCCATCAGGGCCTCGTCGTTCTCGGCGGCTGCCTCCACGAGCGCGGCGTGCAGCTCTTCGGCCTTGCCCATCTCGTCGGCAGGGATATCCTCAATCTTGGGAGTTCCGCCGTCGGGTCCCCACGAGTATTTCTTCATCGTGAGCACGTCGATGATGGCGTTGAAGCCCGGACCCGTCTGAACGGGATACTGCACCTGCACGCACTTTGGCCCATAGACATCCTTCATGGCTGTCATCACAGTGTCGAAGTCGCAGTGCTCACGGTCGAGCTGGTTCACAAGGAAGATAACGGGCTTGCCCAGTTTCTCGGTATTGCGAAACGCGTTCATCGTACCCACCTCAGGACCGTACTGGCCGTTCACCACGATGACGGCCTGGTCGGTCACGTTCAGCGCCGTGATGGCACCGCCCACGAAGTCGTCGCTTCCCGGACAGTCAATCACGTTCAGTTTCTTTCCGTTCCACTCCATGTGGAGCACCGTCGGAAACACTGAGTAGCCATACTCCTGCTCTACGGGGAAGTAGTCGCTCACCGTGTTTTTCTGTTCAACCGAGCCACGACGCTTGATGACGCCGCTGCCATACAACATTGATTCGGCAAGAGTGGTCTTGCCGCTGCCCGCACTGCCAATCAAGGCAATGTTCTTGATCTCATTTGTCTGATAGATTTTCATATCAAAAATTATTATTTAAGTAATATATATTTCAGGTTTAAAGTTCACGCTTCAAAAATCGCCGCCTAAATTACAACTTTTTTACGGAAAAACAAAATTATTGCTAAAAAAGCCGTAAAGATTTAAAACTAATTAGCGTTTTTCCTTCCTCCTTTATGCTTTTTCACACCCTTACACATTATTACATTATACGCGTGCGAGACAAACCGTAATTCGTCGGCACTTATTTATAATTGTTCCTGCCAGCCCTCCCTCTGTTTACATTAAAAACCATTAATCATTTCAAAATAAGCGCAATATTTTTGTTATTTATCCGTTATTTTATTGATTTAATAAAGAAAAACAATTTTTTAATAAAACATGAGACTGGCGAAATTATGGCTGGCCCTTGCATTATTCTGCTCGGCAAGCCTTGTGGCATGGGACCTTTACAACGAGCCCACCAACTCTCGCTTTTCTGAGCGCAGCTGGCCCCTGTTGCGCAAAGTGTTTCAATGGGCCCGAGAGGTCAATCCCGTTCAGCCCATCACGTCGGGCATATGGAAGGAGAATGCCGAGCTGGAGGCCTTCCTCACCGAAAACTCCGACATCATCACATTCCACATGTATGCCGACAAGGAAGCGACCCACAAGTGGATGGAGCGCATGACGGCAAAGGGGCGCCCCGCCATCTGCACGGAGTGGATGAACCGCCCGCGCAAGTCGTTCGTGACCGAAATCATGCCCATGTTCAAAGAAAACCGTGTGGGCAGCATGCTGTGGGGCTTGGTCAACGGCAAGACACAGGCCCACCTGCCCTGGTCCCACCGTCCCGAGCACGGAGCATACAACGGTCCGTGGCAGCACGACCTTTACCACGGCGACCACACCCCTTACGACGCCGAGGAGATAGACCTGATAAAGAGCCCGAACACCGACAAGCGCATCGATGTCTCCAAGCGATAGCCGTCGCCAGCGGTATCGGTTTTGAGAACTGGAAACATTAAAAAAACTTAATTCGGGCAGCGAACGATATATCTTTCGCTGCCCGAAATGTTAAAGCCAGGTTTCCGGTTTAACATTTCATTTAGCCCCCCCTATCGTCCCTTCAACTCCCCATTCACTTCCCTTCCACTCCCCTTTCACTCCCCTTCAAATGCGAAACATATATGTTTCGCCTTGCAAAAGACCGTCTTTTGCACCGCGAAAGCTAAGCTTTCACCACCCAAAAGCTTAGCTTTCAGAAGTGAAACATATATCTTTCGCAAATCGGGACTCACTTTCCCATCACTCAAGGATTTGTATGTCATTGTATTACAGCGACTTGTCGCAGCCCTTCGCTGGCGGTCTTTTTCTGTCTTGGCGGGAAGACAGTCCACCCGGAAGATTTTGCACGATTCTGCGTGTTAAAATTTGCCTCGCAAAACATCATTTATTTAACATTTCTTACTTTTTCTTTTGTACTTTACTTTTTTTTCGTACTTTTGCACACAGAATTAAAAGAGATTAAATGAATAAAACATTTAAGACTACTATCCAATACAAATTAAGATTTATTAGGGAAAAACTATTATATGAGAAAAATACTCATCTATATATTTGCCGTCAGGATGGCCTTCGGCGTCAGCAATGCCAATGCCCAGACGGAATGCTTCATCTACGACGACGAAGAAGAAACCATCGTCAGCGGAATAAATTTTGAGGCTGCCCTTACGGAGATTAACAACCAAGGAAGCCTCACAATCCCATCAAGCGTTGTGAAGGTCAGTCCCTATGCCTTCAGCCTATATGGAAGCACCCTGCAATTGGAGAAACTCATCATCGAAGGCAATCCCGAATTTGAATTAGATGAAGACGAAGGAAAGAATGCCCTCGCCTACCTGAACCAACATTTGTCCGTCATCGAGATTCAAGGAACCGCAATGACCGCCGCGAACATCGGGAAAATGTTGGAGGGTTGCGGAAACACGGGAACGCTGGAGAAAATCGACATCTACAACGACAAGTTTCCGCTGGATGCCGTCATCACGTCCGACGCCATCTGTGCCAACACGAACAACATGAAAGTGGTATTGCCGGCAGCACGAGTGGGCACCCAGCAGTTTGGCTACGCAACCGTCTACGGGCGGTTTATGCTGACATCGGAAATTGTCTCATTTTGTGGCAACGCATGCTTCCAAGACATAGACGACGGATCAAATCTGCTCTTTTACATTCCTACGGAAATTGTGGAACACGAAGGTGAAAAGAAGGTTCACATTGAGCGTGTGCATTACATCATGCCTAATCAAGGTGTACTGCGACATAAGAAAGAAAACTCATCCTCGTATGTCGAACTTCCCAGAGTAGGTACCGACGATGTTAATGACAACCAATATAACATAGACGACGCGTTATTCGACAGCAATTTACTTGTCGGCGTGACCTCCCCCACCCTCATCGGTGCGACCGAGACCATCGGCGGCGAGGTCTACACCAACATGATACTCAACAGCGGAGCATTCTATCGAACCTCCGGCGGCACGCTCGGTGCCAACCGTGCCTATCTACGAGTGAGAAGCTCGGATGTGGCGGGGCTGGCTAAGCTGTCGACACTGGCCGATGACGAACCGACCGGCATCAATACAATGCATAATGAAGAATGCATAATGCATAATAATCCTTCGGGAAATTCGTGGTACTACGACCTGCAAGGCCGGAAAATCTCCTTCCCTTCGGGGGGAGGTCGGGAGGGGGCTTCATCCTTCATCCCTCATCCCTCATCCAAGAAGGGAATCTACATCATCGACGGCAAGAAGGTCGTCATAGGGCATTAGAAAACAGTAAACAGAATTATGAAGAAAAAAAGTCCTTATATCTCTCCGCTGGCCGAAATCGTCAGCCCGGCTTCATTCCTCTGCGGAAACAGCTATGGCAACGACGAAGGGTTCATCGGACTTGGCTCTGGCGAGCTTGACGCCTCGATGGGCGAAGCCAAGACTGGCAGCTACGAGGACTTTGAGGGCGAAGGTGAACCCGACATCGAAATTTCATTATGGGAAGATTAGCATATAGCCCCACCCCACTGCATATATCTCTACTTTAATTGTAAATTATCAATAAAAATCAATATGAAACAGAACGAATATCGGAAAAAGGCTACCGCTTTCTGGCGGTTCTTAGGACTTCTGTTGCTTCTGTCAACAAGCACCATTTCGGTACATGCAAGCGACTGGGTGCTCAATGAGAGCAAGTACAGTGCGTCTCTATCAGGCGACCACCTCTATCTGGAAGTGTTCCTGGCCGACCTCGACTACAGCAACACCTACTCCAAAGGAGGCCACGTCTATGCCACCAATGGTATCAAGACCATTGACCTGATGTACTTGGAGTACATCAATCAGGGCGACGACGAGAGCCAGACGGCTGAGGTCAAGGCCTATCTGGTTGAGCCCAACGCACGGGCATGGTTCACCAACTCGCAGATGGGCAACCAGCAGATAAGTACCTCCAACGCCAGCTATTGGCTGACCAAGTGGGGCAGCGACCA
>JAFRZC010000227.1 GCA_017442765.1 Prevotella sp.
AGGAAAGGCAAAGCCTCTCGACGGGCTGCTTCGCGTCGATGGCAAGACCTATCGCGTCATGGGTGCCGAGCGCCAGTATGTGCTCGGCGACGCACTACTGCCTATGGCCGACGTGGGCGAGTGGACTGCTCCTGTCAGCTATAACTTCCAGTGGACAACCAACTGGGCACAACGCACCTTCGACGACTCCGGGTGGGAGGTACAGCCCGGGGCCTTTGGCTCGCCAAACGAATATTCCCACGTGAGGACAGCATGGGAAGGCAGCAACCGCGACATCTACATACGCCGCACCATGACCCTGACTGCCGATGATTTGCAGAAAGACCTCTACATCATCTATTCCCACGACGATGTGTTTGAGCTCTTCATCAACGGCTCGCGCGTCATCAGCACAGGCAACACCTGGTTGCAGGGTGAGGTCTATCACCTGACCGAGAGCGACAAGCAGCGGCTGCGCGAAGGCGACAACATCATCGCCGCCCACTGCCACAACACGACAGGAGGCGCATACGTCGATTTCGGCGTGTTCGAGAATCTCAAGACCACCCGCACAGACTTCGAGCTGGCTACCCAGAAGTCGTGCGACGTGATGGCCACCAGCACCTACTACACCTTCACCTGCGGACCCGTCGAGCTCGACCTCGTCTTCACCGCCCCCATGCTCATGAGAAACCTCCAGTTGCTCTCCACGCCCGTCAACTATGTCAGCTTCCGTGTCCGCAGCACCGACGACCAGAAGCACAACGTGCAGTTCTACCTTGCCGCAACCAGCGAGTTATGCCTCAACGACCCGAACCAAGTCATCAGCTCAATATATCTAACCAATAACCAGAAAAGATATATCCGCTGCGGCAAGCGCAGCCAGAAAGTGCTGGAACGTGCAGGCGACCTGCTCTGCATCGACTGGGGCTATCTCTATATCCCCGAGGTGAACGGCACTGTGGCCGTCGCCTCGCAGCTCGATGCCGAGAGCGACTTCAACGAGCACGGCAAGCTCGAGAGCAGCGTTCTGAAGGCGGCAAACGACCGGCTGCCCATCACTTCAACCAAGTCTGCCGAGCACCCGCTGATGACCTTTGTCCACGACTTCGGCGACGTGAAGACGGCCAACAGCTATGCCATGATTGGCTACGACGAGACATATTGTATGCAATACAACTTCAAAAACTACAAAGCCTATTGGGCAAAGAACCCCGATGGCACAAAGACCATTTATCAGGCATTCGATGAGATGGAGACAAACTACAATTCCATCGTACGCCAATGCTACCTGCAAGACAAGACCATCTACGACGACGCGCTGAAGTCGGGCAACAAAAACTATGCCGAGCTGCTCTCCGCCTCCTATCGCCAGTGCATCGGCGCGCACACCCTCTTCCTCGATGAGCACAACCACCTGCTCTTCTTCTCAAAGGAGAACAACTCCGGCGGATTTGTCAACACCCTCGACGTGACCTACCCCTCGCAGCCGCTCTTCCTCTACTACAACCGCGACCTGGCCAAAGGCATGCTCACCAGCATCCTTGAATACTGCGAGAGCGACGACTGGGGTTTCAACTTCGCCTGCCACGACCTCGGCTTCTATCCCCATGCCAACGGACAAGCCTACTCCATACGCAAGCCCAATGCCGAGGGAGGCTTCGACAACAATATGCCCATCGAGGAGTCGGGCAACATGCTCACCCTCGTGGCCACCATCACCATGCTCGACGGCAATGCCGACTATGCGCTTGGGCACTGGAGAACGCTGAAGAAATGGGCCGACTATCTCGCTGACAACGGACAGGATCCCGAGAACCAACTATGCACCGACGACTTTGCCGGCCACCTTGCCCACAACGCCAACCTCTCGCTCAAGGCCATCATGGGCGTTCTCGCCTTCTCCGAGATAGCCCGCTATGCCCACGAGGACGAGCTTTCCGCCACCTATCTGCAACGCGCCAAGGACATGGCCGCACAGTGGCAGCGCGATGCCGTCGACTCCCGTGGCGACCACTACAAGCTCACCCTCGACCGCAACGACACATGGAGCCAGAAGTACAACCTCGTGTGGGACCACCTCTGGGACACACACATCTTCCCCACCGATGTCATGCAGACCGAAATCAACTACTACCTCGGCAAGCAAAACAAGTATGGCCTGCCCCTCGACAGCCGCGACAACTACACCAAGAGCGACTGGGTAATCTGGACGGCATCAATGGCCGACGACAAGAGCACATTCCTTCAGTTCAGCGACCTCGTGTGGAAATATGCCAACGAGACATCCTCGCGCGTACCGCTCTCCGACTGGTTCCGCACCAGCGACGCCACACAAGTGGGCTTCAAGGCACGCTCCGTCGTCGGCGGCCACTGGATGAAAGTGCTCATGGACAACTTCGAGAAAAAAGACCCGCAAACCACAGGCATCATTCTGGATGAGGGATTAAGGATGAAGGATGAAAGTAACAATCCCTCATCCCTCCTCTCTCATCCCTCATCCATATACGACCTGCAGGGCCGCAAGGTCGGGCAACAGATGAACACGGATATGCACGGAGTTTATATTAAAAACGGCAAGAAAATCATCAGATAGTCTTGTCAACTCGTCAAATTGTCAACTTAAAGCAATTATGAACACGAAAAATCTTTTTATCAGTGCCTGCCTGCTGCTCACAGCTTGTAGCCAGCAGCAAAACTTCACCAATCCCGTCATCCGCAGCGATGCCCCCGACCCCACCATCATCCTTTGGCAAGGACATTACTATGCCGCCGCCACGTCGGGCGATAAGCCGTCGGCCTACCCCGCCTTCGTCTCCGACGACATGGTACACTGGCAAAGCACCGGTCACATCTTCCCCACATGGCCCGAATGGACCGAGGGAGCCTTCTGGGCACCCGAGCTGTTTGTCAACCCGAACAACGGCAAGACCTACTGCTATTACACCGCCAGAGCCAAGAAAGACCATATCTCGTGCATCGGTGTGGCATCGGCCGATAAGCCCACAGGCCCCTTCACCGACCATGGCGAACTCGTACGCACGGGCAACGAGGCCATCGACAGCTATGTGTTCCGCGACACCGACGGCACCATCTACATCACATGGAAAGCCTACGGGCTGACGCAAGGCCGGCCCATCGAGCTGCTGGCACAACGGCTCTCGCCCGACGGCCTCTATCTCGAGGGAAAACCCTTCACCCTCCTCACCGACGTTGAGGACATCGGCATGGAGGGCCAATGCATCGTCAAGCGCGGAAACTATTACTTCCTCCTCTACTCCGCCCGCGACTGCTGTTCCCCGCGCAGCGACTACGAGGTGCGCATAGCCCGCGCCACAAGCTTTGCAGGTCCCTACGAGAAGTATGCCGGCAATCCCATCCTCATGGGCGACGGCACCGACATCCAGTCGTGCGGACACGGCACCATCGTAGAGACGGCCAAAGGCCGTATGTTCTACCTCTGTCATGCCTACGAGCCCGGCGAGCGATGGAAGATCGGAAGGCAGGCCATCCTGCAGGAACTTGTCGAGACCAAAGACGGATGGCTCCGCTTCAAGACCGGCCAGAAGACCGTCATCAAGCAAAAAGCCCCAAAAAGGGATGAGAGATGAAAGATGAAGGATGAGGGTGTGATAGCTTCACCTATTGCCTTAACTCCTGAACACCTTTAACTCCTTAACTCCTGAAAAAACGAAAAAGAGATGAGTGATGAGGGTGTGTCGCTGCGCTAATGAAGAATGAAAAATGAATCCGTGTCTCAACTTGTCAACTTGTCAACTCGTCAACTTGTCAACTAAAAAAATGTCATTCTGTCTAAAAAACATGTCCTTATGTCTGCTTTAGGAAAATGGATTGGCGGCTTCCTCGGCTTCGCACAAGGCGGGCCGCTTGGAGCCATTGTAGGCTTCGTCATCGGCTGGCTCTTCGACAAACAAGTTGAGAGCTTTGCCGCCGAAGAGTACAACAACCGCGAATACGACAACACCCATACTACCCGCGACCCGCGCCGCGCCTACGAGGGACAGCGCAACTCCTTCCTCTTCTCCCTGCTCACCCTCTCGGCCTATATCATCCGCGCCGACGGCCGCGTCATGCACTCCGAGATGGAAACACTGCGCCGCTTCCTCCGTACCAACTTCGGACAGCAGGCCGTCGGTCAGGGCGAAAGCATCATCCTCGCCATCTTCGAGCAACAGAAGCAGATGGGAGCCGCACAATTCCGCGACACCATCCGTAGCGCCTGCGAGCAAATCTCATGGCACCTCAGCTACTCCGAACGCCTCCAGCTGCTCAACTTCCTCGTCATCCTCGCCCAGGCCGACGGCATCGTGGCAACCGAGGAAATCAATGCACTCAAGGAAGTTGCCACCTACCTCGG
>JAFRZC010000228.1 GCA_017442765.1 Prevotella sp.
CAACTTTCTGAAGTTATAGAAGTTACGTAGTTAAAGAAGTTAAGCCGATAGTTTTACCAACTATGACCTCCGAAATAACTCCTAAAAAATGTATATCGCTCAGGAACTAAGAAAGAACAGCATTGCCGAATACCTGCTCTATATGTGGCAGGTGGAGGACACCATCCGCGCCTACGGCTGTAGCTTGTCGCGCATCCGCCGTGAATATATCGACCGTTTTGACTATACCGACGAGCAAAAAGAAGAAATGCTCGACTGGTATGGCAATCTGGTGACGATGATGAACGGTGAGGGAAAGCGCGAGGGCGGACATCTGCAAATCAACGAACTGGTGGTTCAAGATATGACCGAGCTTCACCTTCGTCTGCTCGAAAGCCCCAAGTTCCCGTTCTACTCGGCAGAATACTATCGCGTGTTGCCGTTCATCGTGGAGCTTCGTAATAAGGGCGGCAAAAGCTATGGTGAGATAGAGACGTGCATGAATGCGCTTTACGGTACCATGTTGTTGAGACTGCAAAAGAAAAACGTCTCACCCGAAACAGCTCATGCCATTAAAGAAATAACCACATTCATTGGCATGCTCTCCGACTACTATAAAAAAGACAAAGAAGAAGGACTCAAATTAGAAGAAGCATGAATATACTGATTACCGGTTGCAACGGGCAGTTGGGCAATGAGATGCAACTGCTTGAGAGACAACACCCCGAACATACGTTTTTCAACACTGACGTTCAAGAGCTCGACATCACCGACCGCGAGGCTATTGAGGCTTTCGTCGCGGACAATGCCATCGACGGCATAGTGAACTGTGCCGCCTATACCGCCGTCGATAAAGCCGAGGACAACGAGGCACTCTGCACGCTGCTCAATGCCGAGGCGCCCGCCTATCTGGCTCATGCCATAGGACAGCGCGGCGGATGGATGATTCAGATTTCAACAGACTATGTGTTCGACGGAACAAACCACACACCATACACGGAAGACGAGGAGACCTGTCCCAACAGTGTCTATGGGCGCACAAAGCTTGTCGGCGAGCTCAACGTGCTGAAACTCTGTCCGAAGTCAGTCATCATCCGCACGGCATGGCTCTACTCTACCTTCGGCAACAATTTTGTCAAGACGATGATCCGCCTCGGACGTGAGCGCGAGGAGCTGGGGGTGGTCTTCGACCAGATAGGCACCCCGACCTACGCCCGCGACCTTGCATCGGCCATATTCAGCATCATTGAGCATGGCATCGTACCTGGGACCTATCATTTCTCGAACTAGGGAGTCTGCTCGTGGTACGATTTTACCAAGGCCATCCACAGGATTGCTGGAATCGACTCGTGCCATGTTCGTCCGCTTCACACGAGCGAATACCCCACCCCGGCCAGCCGCCCGCCCTACTCCGTTCTCGACAAGACGAAAATCAAAAATACCTACAACATCACTATTCCTTATTGGGAAGACAGTCTGAGGATGTGTTGCGCTTTGCTAATGAATAATGGGGAGTGAAAGGGATAGAAAGGGAAGTGAAAGGGATAGAAAGGGACGATAGTTATTCTAATCATAATTATCAATTATCAATTATTAATTATCAATTATGAGCAATGAGATAGAACGCCGACGGACATTCGCCATCATCAGCCACCCCGACGCAGGAAAGACCACTCTGACCGAAAAGTTCCTGCTTTTCGGCGGGCAGATACAAGTGGCGGGAGCCGTCAAGAGCAACAAGATACGCAAGACGGCCACGAGCGACTGGATGGACATAGAGAAGCAGCGTGGCATCTCGGTCTCCACATCGGTCATGGAATTCGACTATCTGGATTATAAAATCAACATCCTCGACACGCCTGGGCACCAAGACTTTGCCGAAGACACCTTCCGCACGCTGACCGCCGTTGACTCTGCCATTATCGTTGTCGATGGCGCCAAAGGTGTGGAGACACAGACACGGAAGCTGATGGAGGTATGCCGCATGCGCCAGACGCCCGTCATCATCTTCATCAACAAGATGGATCGCGAGGGGCGCGACCCCTTCGACCTGCTCGACGAACTGGAGGAAGAACTGAAAATCAAGGTACGTCCGCTCTCCTGGCCCATCAACCAAGGCGCCAAGTTCAAGGGCGTTTACAACATCTACGAGCAGAAGCTCGACCTCTTCAAGCCCGATAAGCAACGGGTAACCGAAAAGGTGGAGGTTGAGATAGAGAGCAAAGAACTGGAAACGCAAGTAGGCGAACAAGATGCCCATCAGCTTCGCGACGACCTTGAGCTTGTTGACGGGGTCTATCCCGAGTTTGAAGTAGAAACCTACAGAAAGGCCGAGGTCGCTCCCGTCTTCTTCGGCTCGGCACTCAACAACTTCGGTGTTCAGGAACTGCTCAACTGTTTCGTAGAGATAGCCCCCTCACCGCGTCCTACAATGGCAGAGGAACGCGAGGTCACACCTGAGGAGCCTCGTTTCACAGGTTTCATCTTCAAGATTACCGCCAACATCGACCCGAACCATCGCTCGTGCATCGCCTTCTGCAAGGTGTGCTCCGGCCGCTTCCAGCGCAATCAGCCCTATCTGCACGTCCGCCAGGGCAAGACACTTCGTTTCACCTCGCCCACGCAGTTCATGGCGCAGCGCAAATCAACCATCGACGAGGCATGGGCAGGCGATATCGTAGGTCTGCCCGACACGGGCGGCATCTTTAAAATCGGCGACACGCTGACGGAGGGCGAACAGTTGCACTTCCGAGGGCTGCCCTCGTTCTCGCCTGAGATGTTCAAATACATCGAGAACGACGACCCCATGAAGTCAAAACAACTGGAGAAAGGCATCCAGCAACTCATGGACGAGGGCGTCGCGCAGCTTTTTGTCAACCAGTTCAACGGACGGAAGATTATAGGCACGGTCGGACAACTTCAGTTCGAGGTTATCCAGTACAGACTTGAGCATGAGTACAACGCCCGTTGCCGGTGGGAGCCCGTACACCTGTATAAAGCCTGCTGGATAGAAGCCGACCACGATGCCGACTTGGAGGCCTTCAAAAAACGGAAATATCAGTATATGGCGAAGGACCGCGAGGGTCGTGACGTATTCCTTGCCGACTCGGGCTATGTGCTCTCGATGGCTCAACAAGACTTTGAGCACATCCGCTTCCATTTCACGAGCGAGTTCTAAAGTCTCACCCCATTGCCTTGCAGCACCAGCGCGATACTTTCAGCATCACACCCATGCCCGGAACCTCTTTCAAGAGATAGTATTTCTTCGACGAGCGCACGAGTTTGCCCGTCATTCCTTTCAGCGGGCCGTGTGTGACCACGACGGGCATGCCAACCTTCAACTTCGCCTCATCCTCAGAAAGGTATTTCTTCATGGTAATCTCAGGATTGCACATGGTCTGGAACTCGCGCATCTGCGTGTGGGGTATCTCGTAGAAATCGCGCGACTCCTTGCTCTTCCGCATCACCACCATCTTGAACTGGCCGTCCATGACGAGTTTTTTCAACGCACTCCCCTCGTCCTGCTTCTTCACGAAGACAAGATTGCGCACAACGGGCTTGAGCTTACGGCGGCGACGGTTCTCCTTGTCAACATAATCGACCCACTCCATCGGGATGAAGATTTCCTGCCCCTGCTCTCTGAAATAGTCGGCTACGGCCTCGGTCTTCAGCGTGAAAAGACGCACGGCGTACCAAGAGCTGTGGTCATCCTCAGCCTGTACCGCGAATTGCATCCCGCCCTCTGCGTCGAAAGGATTATTCATCATTGGCTGCAAAGATAGTGATTTTTAGCGAAAATCTTTCATCTTTAATGAAAAAATCATTACCTTTGCAACCATCAACCCCGAAACAATGGAACAAACTTAAATCATTCATAACAAAAAACCTTACAACATTATGACAATTACAATGATTATCCAGCTACTCATCGTATTACTGGCTTTGTGGGTAGGCTCACGCTATGGAAGCCTCGCCCTTGGTGCGATCTCGGGTATCGGCCTTGCCATTCTCGTCTTCGGATGGGGATTGAAGCCCGGCACTCCCCCGACCGACGTCATCTACATCATCATCGCCGCCGTGACCTGCGCCGGTGTCTTGCAGGCATCGGGCGGAATGGACTGGATGATACAGGTGGCTGAAAAGCTGCTTCGCAAGCATCCCGACCGCATTACCTTCCTTGCGCCCCTCTGCACTTTCTTCCTGACCGTGCTCGTGGGCACCGGACATGTGGTTTACACGCTGATGCCCATCATCTGCGACATCGCCCTGAAGAAGGGCATCCGTCCCGAACGTCCTTGCGGAGTGGCCTCCATCGCATCGCAGGTAGGCATCACCTGCTCGCCCATCGCCGCCGCCGTCGTGGCCTTCTCGGCCATCTCCGCCCAGAACAATTACGAGGTGAGCAACCTGCAAATCATCATGGTGACCATTCCTGCCTGTCTCTGCGGTCTTATTGCGGCATCGGTCGCATCCTACCGGCGTGGTAAGGACCTCGACAAAGACCCCGAGTTCCAGAAGAAACTGCAAGACCCCGCACAACGGGAGTTCATCTACGGCGGATCAGCCACCACGCTCAACAAGAAGATTACGCCCGAGGCCCGTCGCGCCGTCTATGTGTTCCTTACCGCGCTGGGCATCATCGTGCTGTTCTCACTGCTGCAGATGTTCGACCACAACATCCTGCCCGTCTATGAGACCGAGAAAGGACCGAAACCGCTGGCCATGAACCTCGTCATCCAGATTATCATGATCTCCGCCGCCGCACTGATGATCATCTTCTGTAAGGCCAAACCGAAGAAAGCCGTCGGAGGCGCTGTTTGGCAAAGCGGCATGGTAGCCGTCGTGGCCATCTACGGCATCGCGTGGCTTGCCGACACCTATTTCTCCAACTATATGCCCGAGATGCAGGCCATGCTGAAAGACCTTGTGTCCGCCCATCCCTGGACCATCGCCATCGCTTTCTTCCTCGTCTCGGTGCTCATCAACTCTCAAGGTGCCGTCGTCGTCGCCATGCTTCCCCTCGCCTACTCGCTCGGCATCGAAGGCTGGATATTGCTCGGCGTGCTGCCCAGCGTCTATGGCTACTTCTTCATCCCCAACTATCCGAGCGACATCGCCACCGTGAACTTCGACCGAAGCGGAACAACCGTCATCGGCAAATACCTGCTCAACCACTCGTTCATGATGCCAGGCCTCATCAGCGTATTCACCAGTACCATCGTGGCCTACTGCATCTCCTACCTGCTTCACAGCATGGGAACCATCTGACGGTATTTTATTCCACATCGTTCCTTGACAGCGCGAATAATAATTCAAGCGAAATGTTAAAACCAGCCGGTTTCCGCCGGGAATTTTAACACGCCTAAGCGCACGAAATCACCCCTGTGGATGATTATCCCGCCCCAATCGCGATAAGCGATTACGGGCGGGATTTTTGTATAAGACTGTATTTCAACTATTTGCATCGCCAGTTTTTCCTCGTCAGTCCATTTTTGCCCGCTTCAGGTTTGCAAACGATCGAGCGTTCACCTGCGAAACACAAGCTTTCGCCCCCCGAAACACGGTCTTTCGCATCCCGAAACATAAGCTTTCGCACCCCGAAACGTACTCTTTCAGAAACGAACGCTCGAGCGTTCGCAAAATGAAGGGGCACGAAAGACATCGGGAAGCCATTTTTTTCACCTAAAAGCAGTCTTTTACAAATGTTAAACCGCCAGTTGGCATTTAACATTCCCACCTGCGAAAGACATACCTCTCACTTCAGCATTTAAGTTCTGTTAACAAACTTGATTATTTTTCTTTGTTTTTATACGATTGTGCTGCGAAGTTACAAAAAGTCATACTAATAAACCCTCGGCAAGCCCGAAAATCGGGTGCCGAGGGTGAAAGCCTCAACTTAGATTGAGAGTTTTTGTTAATAAGAGAGATTTTTATTATGTTATTTGCCACATTCCTCGTTCTTCATCTTTTCTTGCTGCTCCTTCTTTGTGAGCTTATACTCGATGACGAAGGATACGAGGAGACCAATTCCCATGCCTGCCGCGATAATGAGCCAGAAATAAATGTTGTGCTTGGGACTAATGTCGAGAAGGGCATCGCACAGGGTACCAAGACCTATGCCAACGAGTATGCATCCCCAGCGGAGACCGCTGTATTTGTCATTCTTCTTTGGCTGTTGCTCGATGAGTATTTTGGCTGTCTCGGCATCGATGCCTGCCTGAATGAGTGCGAGTCGCACTTCGGTGTCGCGCCGTTTCTTCTTGATGTCGGTGATGAATCCCATCAAGATGGCCACAATAGGAATAAGGAGTGAGAGTGTTACGGCAAGAATGCCGGCAATGTCATATCCATGCATATTCATAATAATTGAGTTTTAAAGTTTAACATCTTGTGATTTTTAGAACGTTCTTTGTATATAAGACCCGTCGGGCAATGTATTATTACACTCCGTCGGGCGAAAAATTCTTAAGAAAGCGATGGGTTGAGAAAATGAGGGCGAGAGTAGGAAGTGCCATGAGGTATAGGGTGAAGGTTGAAGCACCGTACTGTTCTATATCTATATATAGGTATATACATGCAGCAAACACAAGCAACACCATCGGAAGTCCAAAGCTGAACGCGGCGGCACGTGCCCAACGGCGAATCCATTCACGTCGTGCCTGACGGCGCACGTCGTCAATAATGAGACGGTCGAGATCAGCCAGCAGTTCCCTGCGCTCTAACGCTTCTCGGATGAGAGTATCTACGTTGTTGTCAGTCATTGCGTTCATGAGTGAGTATATCTTTTAATCGTTCACGTATTCTGTGTAGCTTTACGAGCACATTGCTCTGTGAGAGTCCTGTTTGGTGGGCAATATCAGCTGTTTTCATCTGTTCGTAGTATTGTAGACGCAGAATCTGTTGGTCTTGCTCTGATAGTCCTGCGATGGCGGCTTCCATCTGTTGAAGGCGAGCTTCGTGCTTCTCGGAATAAGTGGACTCGTCTGCAATACTGCCGGAAACACCATGTGGGAGCTCATCGAGCGATGACGTACGTCGTCGACGTTTCTTGTCGAGTAGTTTCAACGCTGTGTGTACAGCGATGGCAGATAGCCAAGGTGCCAGTTCTTTGCCGCGCCAGGCATCAATGCTTTCGTAAGCACGAACGAAGGTTTGCTGTGTGACTTCAGCAGCACCCTCCTCTGTGTGCATCACACCTAAAGCCTTTGAGAATACCATCCCCGAATAGCGATGGACTATTTCTGCAAAAGCACTGTGATTGCCTTGTAAGACCTGCTTTGTAAGTTCTCTGTCTGTCATTATATCGTGGGGCTCATTACCCCATCGTTCTTGCTGTTCCTAAACTAAAGACCCACAACAACAAGGATTATTACACCTTGAGAGCAATTATCTTTTGAAAGTCATTATTGGTGCCGACTGCAAAGTTACAAAAAGAGTTTAATCCTAATTATTTGTATTTTCAGTTCACAAAAGTACACAAAGGAAATGAGACTGCCGAATCTTTACCCATTTATTTTCACATGATGGTGCTTTTATATAGATTGGGTTAAATAATCGTACCTTTGACTAACGCCGAAGGTGCTTTCATTCGAGAATAAAAACAAAAAACGTTTTTTGTTTTGTATTCTGCTCATTTAATCGTACCTTTGCAGCGGAAATTAGAAAAAGAAAAAATATGAGTAAACAAACAGAGAAAATAAAGGAACTCGTGGCCCGCCGTGAACAAGCGCGTCTCGGCGGCGGCGAGAAAGCCATCGAGAAACAGCACCAACGCGGCAAATACACCGCCCGCGAACGCATCGAGATGCTGGTTGATGAAGGCTCGTTCGAGGAGTACGACATGTTCAAGCTCCACCGCTGCCACAACTTCGGAATGGAAAAGAAACAATACCCTGGCGACGGCGTAGTGGTAGGAAGCGCCACCATCGACGGACGGCTGGTATATGTGTCGGCACAGGACTTCACTGTCAACGGCGGTTCTCTCTCCGAGACCATGAGCCAGAAAATCTGCAAGGTGATGGACATGGCCGTGCAGAACGGTGCCCCGATGATCTGCATGAACGACTCCGGCGGTGCCCGCATACAGGAAGGCATCTGTTCGCTGGCCGGCTACGGCGAGATCTTTGAGCGCAACATCCTTGCCAGCGGAGTCATTCCACAAATCTCCGCCATCATGGGACCGTGCGCAGGAGGTGCCGTCTATTCCCCTGCCCTGACCGACTTCATCCTCATGGTGGAAAACACATCGTATATGTTCCTCACAGGCCCTGCCGTGGTGAAAGCCGTCACAGGAGAGACCATCGACGCAGAAGGACTCGGAGGCGCGAGCGTACATGCCACGAAGAGCGGCGTGACACAGTTCACCGCCAAGACCGAGGAGGAGGCCATGGAGATGATTAAGACACTCCTGAGCTATATCCCCTCAAACAATACCGAAGAAGCGCCCCGCACTGAATGTAACGACCCCGTCAACCGCACCGAGGACCTGCTGAACGACATCCTGCCTGATGATCCCAACAAGGCCTACGACATGTATAAGGTCATCACAGCCATCACCGACAACGGCGAATTCTTCGAAGTACAGCCAAAGTTTGCAAAGAACATCATCACAGGCTTTGCCCGCTTCAACGGCCAGAGCGTAGGTATCGTGGCCAACCAGCCCGCATGCTACGCCGGCGTGCTCGACACCAACGCCTCGCGCAAGGGTGCCCGCTTCGTACGCTTCTGCGATGCCTTCAACATCCCCATCGTCTCATTGGTCGATGTGCCAGGCTTCCTGCCAGGAACAGGACAGGAGTATAATGCCGTCATCCTGCACGGAGCCCAGCTGCTCTATGCCTACGGCGAGGCCACCGTGCCCAAGATTACCATCACCCTGCGCAAATCGTATGGCGGCAGCCACATCGTGATGGGATGCAAGCAGCTCCGCGCCGACCTCAACTTCGCATGGCCGACCGCCGAGATTGCCGTCATGGGCGCATCGGGAGCCGTCGCCGTGCTCTCCGCACGCGAGGCAAAGGCAAAGAAAGAGGCAGGCGAAGACGTCAAGGCATTCCTCGCCGAGAAGGAAGAGGAATATACCGAACTCTTCGCCAACCCCTATCAAGCTGCACAATACGGCTATATCGACGACGTGATAGAACCGCGCAACACACGCTTCCGTATCTGTCGCGGACTCGCTCAGCTTGCCACCAAGCGCCAGCAGCTGCCCACTAAAAAACACGGATGCATGCCGATGTAAGTGATTAGTAATAAGTGATAAGAGAAATGGATAAAAACATCATTGCAGCCATAGCCCTGGCCCTGCACGAGCACAGAGGAAACAACGTGCACGACCGCGAACCGGGCATCATCACCATCAAACCGCGTCACACGCTCTGGAACGCCAAGTTCCTCTCCATGACGCCAAAACCATAATCGATTATGAAAGAGTACAAATATACTATCGACGGAAAAGAATACAACGTGGTCATCGGCGACATCGCCGACAACGTGGCCGACGTAACCGTCAACGGCGACCATTTCAAAGTAGAGATGGAGCCCGAAGCCGAACCCGAGAAGAAAAAAGTGGTCCTCGGACAACCATCACAACAGGCCGACGAGGAACAGAAAGCAAAACCAGCCGCAAATGTCAATACAGCTAACGCCATCAAAGCACCCCTTCCTGGTGTCATCACATCGATTGAAGTGACAGAAGGACAAGACGTAAACGCCGGCGACACCCTCCTCGTGCTCGAAGCCATGAAGATGGCCAACAACATCGAGGCCGAGAAGACAGGCAAAGTGACTGCCATACTCGTCAAACAAGGCGAGAACGTCATGGAAGACACCCCACTCGTGGTTGTGGAATAAGATTTTATACACAGCTTTACACAGGAGCGCATTCTCAGATTTTGGGAATGCGCTTCTTTATTTCGGACGTTTTCTCACACTCTCCAAGACTGCTTTACAGAAAAAACGATAAACAGTTATCAATCAAGAACTAATAACCGTCAGACAACAAAAATTGCCCATTTCATCGAAGAAAACCAAACGTTAAAAAATATGAAATACGGAAAATTTCTTGTCAAAAAAGAACGACGACGTTGATAAAAGTTGTAACTTTGTAAGCGATTTCAGTTAAACAAAACAGAAAACTTATTTTCCTTTCTTCCGATGAGAGTTTTACAAAACGGGAAACTTTCACCGCCGAAAATGCGAAAAAGTTTTCCAAAACGAATAACATCATGGAGATTAAAAACTTTACTATTACCAAACGTGACGGGACAAAAGACAGCTTCTCGTTAGACAAAATCATGAATGCTATCGTCAAGGCATTCGAGTCTGTAAACGAACCAACCAACCTTGGAAGTATCTCAAAGATACTCAGCCATTTAGACATTCACGACGACATAAAGGTTGAAGATATACAAAACCAAGTTGAAGTGGCATTGATGCGCGAGGGTTACTATGGCGTGGCAAAGTCGTTTATGCTCTACCGTCAACAGCACACTGAAGACCGCGAAACATTAGACAAATTGAAATTTTTGGCAGACTATTGCGACGCTGCTAATGCGGCTACCGGGTCAAAATATGACGCTAATGCGAATGTCGAGCATAAAAATATTGCAACTTTGATAGGTGAATTGCCAAAGTCAAATTTCATTCGTCTCAACCGCCGTCTGCTAACCGACCGCATCAAACAGATGTATGGAAAAGAGCTGGCCAACGAATATCTTGACAAACTGAAAAAGCATTTCATATATAAAAATGATGAGACGTCGCTGGCAAACTATTGCGCTTCCATCACCATGTATCCATGGCTGATTGGAGGAACAGCCAGCATCGGCGGAAACTCCACGGCACCGACAAACCTAAAATCGTTCTGCGGAGGATTTGTCAATATGGTGTTCATGGTGTCGTCAATGCTAAGCGGCGCATGCGCAACACCCGAGTTCCTGATGTACCTCAACTACTTCATCGGACTTGAGTATGGCAAGGACTATTACAAAGAACCCGACAAGGTGGTTGACCTCTCACTCAAGCAGCGCACCATCGACAAAGTAATCACCGACTGCTTCGAGCAGATTGTCTATTCCATCAATCAACCCACAGGCGCACGCAACTATCAGGCCGTGTTCTGGAACGTTGCCTATTACGACCGCTATTATTTCGAGAGCCTCTTCGGCAACTTCTATTTCCCCGACGGAAGTCAGCCCGACTGGGAAGGATTGTCATGGCTGCAAAAGCGCTTTATGAAATGGTTTAACAAGGAACGCACGAAGACCGTGCTCACCTTCCCCGTCGAGACAATGGCCCTGCTCACCAAGGACGGTGACTGCATGGATAAAGAATGGGCAGACTTCACCGCCGAGATGTATGCCGAAGGCCACTCGTTCTTCACCTATATGAGCGACAACGCCGACTCGCTTTCCTCATGCTGCCGTCTGCGCAACGAGATTCAAGACAACGGCTTCAGCTATACGCTGGGTGCCGGCGGCGTGTCAACCGGTTCGAAGAGCGTACTCACCGTCAACCTCAACCGCTGCGTACAATATGCCGTAAACAACAAGCTCGACTATAAAGAGTTCCTGACAGAAATCGTTGACCTCTGCCACAAGGTACAGCTGGCCTACAACGAGAATCTCAAAGACCTGCAAGCCCATGGAATGCTGCCTCTGTTCGATGCAGGTTACATCAACATCGGCCGCCAGTATCTCACCATCGGCATCAACGGTATGGTGGAGGCCGCTGAGTTCATGGGGCTCAAGATTACCGACAACCCCGACTATCTCGCTTTTGTACAAGGCATCCTCGGTATTGTCGAAAAGAAAAACAAGGAATACCGTACCAAGGACGTGCTTTTCAACTGTGAGATGATACCTGCCGAGAACGTGGGCGTAAAGCATGCGAAATGGGATCGTGAGGACGGCTACTTCGTACCGCGCGACTGCTACAACAGCTATTTCTATGTCGTGGAAGACACCTCGCTCAATATCATTGACA
>JAFRZC010000024.1 GCA_017442765.1 Prevotella sp.
GGCGTTATAAAAGCCACAGTCTGGCGAAAGGGGGATGTCGCTGCGTGTGGAGAGCATGATTTCCACTTTCACTCCACGTTGTGCGGCATCGCGGAGCGCACGTTTGATGGGGCGGATAAGTGTGAAGTAGGGGTTGATGAGCTTGATACTGTCGTGCGCATGGTTGATGGCGGAGGTATAGAATGTGCGGATAATCTGGTTGCTGCGTTGCGGTTCGCGGTTGACGATGCCCACCATTTCCTGTCCGGCCTCGTCGCAGGGGTCGGCGGTAAGGTTGATAAACTGGCAGGTATCTTCACCGCCGTGAAAATATTTTGCCCCGTGTATGCTTTGTTTTGTCGTCTTGTTCCAAATCCGGAGGAAAATATCTTGCAGCGTGTTGACTTCTTCGCCCTCGATGCGGCAGTGCATGTCGTGCCATTCGCCCACTTGCTCAGTGCCGTTGATGTAGTAGTCGGCCACATTCATGCCGCCGGTGTAGGCGATGAGACCGTCGATGATGACAATCTTGCGGTGGTCTCTGGAGAGAGCATAAGTTATCCAAGGAAAGCGCATAGGGGCAAAGGAATAAATCTCAATGCCGCGCCGTCGCAGGCTGTTGATGTGGTGTTTCTTCAGGGGGCGGTTGTTGGATGCGTTGCCGAAAGCATCGTAGAGTGCGCGTATCTCCACGCCTTGCTGGGCTTTCATGGCGAGGAGGTCGAAGAGCAGGGTGGCGATGGAGTCGTTGCGGAAGTTGAAGTATTCGAGATGAATGCTGCTTCGGGCTTGCCGGATGGCCTCGAACATGTCGTCGAACTTAGCCTGCCCGGTGGTGAACAGTGTGACGGAGTTGTTTCGGGAGAAGGTTACACCTTCATGGCGCAGGTCGTTGACAACGAGAGAATCGACCGTTTGGGCCTGCGCAAAAGTGAAGAGTGATAAGTGAAGAGTGATAAGTAAGGGCAGCGTCCTCATAACTTCCTTTAATTTCAGGTTATATCATGCAGGAGTAGCTGTCAACGATACCGAGCAGATGGTTTTCCTTGTCGGTTACGAGCACGGTGTGTATCTTGTGGCGGTGCATGATGCGCTGTATCTCGGTGATTTTTGTTGTTGTTGACACGGTTTTCGGATTACAGGTCATGATGTCCTCAACGGTTTTGTCGAAGAACTTGGCCTGCCATTTCTCCATGGCGCGACGGATGTCGCCGTCGGTGATGAGTCCGATGACTTTTCCGTCCTCGAGAGAGACACCAAGTCCGAGTTTCCCAATACTCACGTGGATGATGGCCTCGCCGAGGTGCATTTCCTTTGGAATGACGGGCAGGTCGTCTTTCCTCATCACGTCGGCTGCCGTGGTGAGGAGCCGTTTGCCGAGCTCACCGCCGGGATGGAATTGTGCGAAGTCCTTCGGCCGGAAGTTCCTGACCTGCATCAGTGCCACGGCCAGCGCGTCGCCCATGGCCAGCGCGGCAGTGGTGCTGCTCGTCGGGGCGAGATTCAGGGGACATGCCTCGCGCTCTACGCTCACCTTGATGTGGGCCGCGCTGTATTTCGCGAGGAGTGACTGCGGGTTACGGCTCATGGCGATGACGGGCACCTTCATGTGGAGCACCATCGGGAGGAAGCGCAGCAGCTCGTCGGTCTGACCGGAATTGCTCAGCGCAAGCACAACGTCGTCGGGTGTCATCACACCGAGGTCGCCGTGATAGACATCTAAGGGGTTGATGAAAAAGGCGGGAGTGCCTGTCGAAGCAAGCGTGGCGGCGATCTTCGCGCCGATGTTTCCGCTTTTTCCGACACCGGTGACGATGACTTTACCCTTGCAGTTGTAGATGAGTTCTACGGCTTTCTCAAAACCTTCGTCAAGTTGTGGTATCAGCCCGGAAACGGCCTCCGCCTCGTCGCGGAGGCACTGTATGGCATAGTCTTTGACGTTCTTCAGTCTGTCTGTTGCTTTATCGTTGTTCATATTCATGATGGCAGCGGCTTATTTTTTCAATTTTTCAATCAGGGTTTTCAAATCGTTGAGCCGTAGCATGTTGGGGCCGTCGCTCAGCGCATGGTCGGGGTCGGGATGCACCTCGAAGAAGTATCCCGTTGCGCCGAAAGCCTTGGCAGCCATGGCCATAGCGGGAACAAACTGCCGGTCGCCACCTGTCGTGCCATTGGCGGCTCCTGGTCGCTGCACGGAGTGAGTGCAGTCCATGACAACACGGGGCACGATCTGGAGCATGTCGGGAATGTTGCGGAAATCGACCACGAGATTGTTGTAGCCGAAAGTGTTGCCGCGCTCGGTCAGCCATACCTCTTTAGCACCAGCGTCCCGTGCTTTCTCAACGGGGTAGCGCATGTCCTTTCCGCTCAGAAACTGGGCCTTCTTGATGTTGATGATTTTTCTTGTTCGGGCTGCGGCTACGAGCAGGTCGGTCTGCCGACAGAGGAAGGCGGGTATCTGCAACACGTCGCACACCTTGCCGGCTGCCTCGGCCTGATAGCTTTCATGGATGTCGGTAAGAATGCGTAGCCCATAACGGCTCTTGATGTCGGCCAGCATCTGCAGGCCGCGTTCTAATCCCGGACCGCGGAACGAGCTTGCCGACGTGCGGTTTGCCTTGTCGAACGAGGCTTTGAAGATGATATCAGTACACAGTTGGCGGTTGATGCCGACCAGTTCTTTGGCCACCACGTCGATCAACTCAGCCGATTCGATGACGCACGGGCCCGCTATGAATATCTGTTCCATATACCTATTTATATATAAGGTATGCAAAGGTACGAAAAAATGAGCAGACGACAAAAGAAAAATCAATTTTTCTTTTGTCATCCCGGGCGAGAATAGCTATGCAAAGTATGATAAAATGGGCTGCATACAAAAAAAACTTGCCGAATATTTTGCGTATTTGACAAAAAGCATTAAATTTGCCCCCAGATTAGCAAACTTATTTATTAACTTTTAAAAATTGTGTGATTATGAAAAAGTTATTTATGGTTATTGCAGTGGCTTTTGTCACAGTGAGTGCTTCTGCACAGTTCTACGTAGGTGGTGGTGTCGGCATCGGCTCAACGAAGGTAGAGCATCAAGACGCAGTTACGACCTACAAGTTCATCCCCGAGGTGGGCTATAACATAGACGACAACTGGGCTGTTGGTGTTGCTTTTGGCTGGCAAGGCGAAGAGGGTGGTGCTCATGCTGTCAGTGTAGAACCGTATGCGCGTTACACATTCCTCCACACGAAGTATGTGAACGGTTTTGTTGACGGTGGTGTAGGTTATGGTCATTTGAATGGTGTTGGCGACCTTTTCTCCGTTGGACTGAAACCAGGTGTAGCCGTGAACTTCAACGATCATTTCAGCTTTGTCACCCATGTGGGCTTCTTCGGCTATGAGCAGGAAAAGGCTAAGCATGGAGGTGGTAAAGTCTCGAGCTGGGGTGCCGACCTCGATGGCAACAATATCGTCTTCGGACTTTACTACAATTTCTAATCGGTAATTCCCTCAATCATTAAAAATTCTTCGGGCTGGCTTCATAATGGAGCCAGCCCTTTTTCTTCTCTGGCGCTTGCGGCGTGGCTCAGCATGTTAAATTTTAACGCTTCAAATGTTAATTGTTAACATTTGAAGTGGCGCGAGAAGGCCATCGTTTCAAAAAAATCTCCCCGAGGCCGCAAAATCTTCACGTGTGCGTGTGCAATTGGTTAGCCCCCTAAATTAGGGAGGTGCGGGCCTTCTGAGGTGCAAGTGTGCAACATTCCAGTTTGCGATACATATATCTCTCAGTTCCGAGACATATATGTTTGACGTCACGAAAGACCGTCTTTCGGGTTGCAAAAGACCGTGTTTTGGGAGGTGAAACATATATGTTTCGGACTGGATGAGGGATGAGAGATGAGGGAAGAGGGAGTGGATGGGTGGAAAAATGGCGTTTTCAACTTCTAAAACGAGAAAAAGTCCCGACAGATTTTTCCGGTTTTTCCACTTCCTGTAGTTCATGAATTGCACATAACGGTCGTCATGTCGCGTGACCCTCAGACACAAAAAACCGCCGGGCCTGTGGCCCAGCGGTCGTTTTCTCTCAATAGTTCGAGCTGAATTACTTAACAGCTGCGCTATCCTGAGCTGTAGTGTCAGCGGGAGCTGCAGTGCTGTCGGTCAGTTCAACCTGAGTGGAGTCTGCCCCTTCAGTTGCGGGAGCCTGCTTCTTCTCATCACATGCAGCGAAAGAGATGGCTGCGATAGCTACGAACATCAAAACTAATTTCTTCATTTTCTTTGCTTTTTAAATCTGTAAAACAATCATTAAATTATTAAAACGCTGCAAAGGTAAGTATTTTTTTAATACCGCAATCATTTTTTCTCAACTTTTTTTCGTCGATTTTGTAACTTTTCTGCAAACTACTGATAATCAATGACTTTCAAAGTGCTAATAAACGTTAAAGTTTTTGTGTGCCCACACAAAAGGGTAAAAATGGAGAAAAAAGTGCATTTTTCTCATAACAATTCCGTACCTTTGCACTCGGATAATCCGACATCCGACATGTTGGTTTGCCCCTATGTAGTCTTGACGGCTATTATATATAATAAGGTGTAATTGCTTTTATGATTGTCACATCGGCTTTTCAAGGAAAAACGGCGGCATATTTCACGCTTGGTTGCAAGTTGAATTTTGCCGAGACCTCGACCTTCGGGCGTGCGTTGGCTGAAATGGGCGTGCGGTCGGCAGAGGAGGGTGAGCAGGCCGACCTGTGTCTGATAAACACGTGTTCCGTGACCGAGGTGGCCGACCACAAGTGCCGGCAGGCTATTCGGCGTATGATACGCCAGCACCCACATGCTTTTGTCGTCGTGACGGGTTGCTACGCCCAGCTCGATCCCTTTGCGGTTGGTCGTATTCCAGGCGTAGATCTTGTATTGGGCAGCAATGAAAAGGCTAACTTGATACAACATCTGAGTGAATGTTGGATGGCCGATATGGCATGTGAGAAGAGCGATGAGAGGCAACAGGGCGCAACGATAAAGGTTGTGGAGCATACGAAGAATATAAAAACCTTCGCCCCGTCGTGCTCGCGGGGCAACCGAACACGCTATTTCCTGAAAGTACAAGATGGGTGCAACTACTTCTGCACCTATTGCACCATACCTTTTGCGCGTGGCTTCTCGCGCAATCCTACCATCGCGTCTCTGGTCGAGCAGGCAAAAGAGGCTGCCCGCGAGGGCGCAAAGGAGATAGTGCTGACAGGAGTCAATATCGGCGATTTTGGAAAGACCACTGGCGAAAGTTTTCTCGATTTGGTGCGGTCGCTCGACCAGATAGAAGGCATCAGCCGTTTCCGCATCAGCAGCCTTGAGCCCGACTTGCTTTCCGACGAGCTGATTGACTATTGTGCCGCGAGCCGGGCCTTCATGCCCCATTTCCATATCCCGTTGCAGAGCGGCTCCGATGAAGTCCTGAAACTAATGCACCGTCGTTACGACACAGCACTTTTTGCCCATAAGATACAGCTCATCAAACAGCGGATGCCCGATGCTTTTATCGGCGTCGATGTGATGGTGGGCACACGGGGCGAGCTGCCCGAGAATTTCGAGGAATGCTACAACTTCCTCACGTCGCTCGATGTCACTCAACTCCATGTCTTTCCCTATAGTGAGCGTCCGGGTACGGCAGCCTTGAAGATTCCCTATGTGGTGGGCGAGCAGGACAAGAGACTGCGCTCGAAGCGGCTGCTCGATTTGTCTGCCGCAAAGACCGAGGCGTTCTATGCCGCGCATGTCGGACAGGAGGCTGAGGTGCTCTTTGAGCGTTCCACACGCGGCAGGGCCATGCACGGCTTTACCCGCAACTATATCCGGGTGGAGCTGCCGGCTTCCCGGGCACGCGAGGAATACGACAACCAGCTTATGCGTGTGCGTCTTGGCGGTTTCAACCGCGACCGCTCGGCACTCATTGTTAACGACTTAAACCCCTGACCTATGAAAACAGCCATTGTCATCTTGAATTGGAACGGTCGCCCGATGTTGGAGCGTTTTCTGCCCTCTGTTGTTGAGAATACAGGCGGTGAGGCAGAGATTATTGTGGCCGACAATGGATCAACCGACGATTCCATCTCATATCTTTCGGAGAGCTATCCGCATGTCCGCACCATTATTCTTGATCAGAACTACGGATTTGCCGAGGGATACAACAAGGCTCTCACACAGGTAGAGGCCGATTATTATGTCCTGCTCAACAGCGATGTCGAGGTCGGTGAGCATTGGCTCATTCCGCTTGTTGCGTTTATGGATGCTCACGATGAGGCGGCAGCCTGCCAGCCCAAGCTGCTCTCCGCCGTCAGCCGTGACGAGTTTGAGTATGCCGGAGCTGCCGGCGGATTTATCGACCGCTACGGCTACCCCTTCTGTCGGGGCCGTCTTTTCGATACCGTAGAAAAAGACAAAGGTCAATACAATACCCTTCAGGAAATCCACTGGGCAACCGGTGCCTGCCTGATGGTGCGGTCTGAGGACTATTGGCGTGTGGGCGGACTCGACGGACGCTTCTTTGCCCATTGCGAGGAGATTGACCTCTGCTGGAGACTGCGCCTGCTGGGACGGAAAATATATTGTGTTCCTGAAAGCCAGGCCTATCATCTTGGCGGAGGTACGCTGCCACAGGGCAACTCCCGCAAGACCTTCCTCAATTTCCGTAACAACCTGACAATGCTCTACAAGAATCTTCCCGAGGGCGAATTGAGGCCGGTGATGCGCGTCCGGTGGTGGCTCGACTACCTCGCGGCCTTCCAGACCCTTTTCTGCAACGGCAATGTGGCTGATTTCAAGGCTGTCTGTCGTGCGCGGCGGGCTTTTCGCAAGTGGCGCAACAACTTTGCCGATGACCGCCGGAAGATACAAGAGGGCAGGGTAGTGGCTGCCGCCCCCGACAGGGAACCTTTTTCCGTCGTGTGGCAATATTACGTCAGGCGAAAGCGGTTTTTTCCAGATCTTTTCTCCCGCAACTGCGATGATAAAAAACATTAAATTTTCAATAATTTAAAGTTAAAATGCGCTTTTTCGCCATTTTATTTAACTTTTTTATGAATTTTCTTTGGTTTTAAAATATTTTTTAGTACTTTTGCCACGTATTTTGCAAGAATAGGCAGAAGTGAAAAAAGCATATTATACATTGCTTGTATCGTTGGTTCTTTGCATGGCTTGTGAGTTCAAGCTGAAGCCCAACGAGGAGGAAGAGCAGTCGGCGCGCATCGAGGTGCAGCGTTACGACCGCCTGGAGAGTCGTTATCTGACAACGGGCGACTTCTCTGCCTTGCAGCAGATGAACACCGACTATCCGATGGAGACGCGGATGCTGATAGAAGACATGATGAAGCTGGGCGAGGTGAGCGACCCTGAGATCAACAGTAAGTTCCTCCGTTTCTTCCAAGATACCCTCCTACAGACCATCATCATGGATGCCGAGGCCGAGTTTGCCAACATGAAAGACATCAACCGCGACCTTGACAAGGCCGTCGCACAACTGGAGAAACTCTTGCCGGGCATCAAGATTCCCGTTTTCTATACGCAGATAGGAGCTTTGAACCAGAGCATTGTCGTGGGCGACCAGATGGTCGGCATCTCCCTCGACAAGTATCTTGGCAGCGACTACCAGCCCTATCAGTGCTATTACTCAGAGGATCAGCGCAAGTCGATGGCCCGTCAGTTTATCGTTCCCGATGCCATCTCGTTCTATCTGCTCAGCCTTTATCCGCTGCAAAACTATGAAGAAACCACGCAAGAAGAGCGCGATATGCACATGGGGCGCATCATGTGGGTGACCAACAAAGCCTTGGGTCGCCAGTTCTTCAAGACCCCCTTCACCGCAAAAGTCGAGCAATACATGCGGCAGCACCCCAAGACCTCCATCAAGAGCCTCCTGACCGATTAGGCCGTATTTACTCAATACCTACTTTACTTTTTCAAGAAAGAAAAATTTTCTTTTAGATGCTCCTTATTTTATAGAACCTTTTCGTCTAAAAGTTGAAAGGGATTAGTCATCTGTCTGAAATGCCTATAAATTGCGGTTGCGTGTTGTTTTTCGAAAGAGTAAGTCTCCTCCCATTTTCTTGAATAACAGATATGACTTTTATCCGGCTTGTTGGCCTTGGCAGATGTTGTGGGTGCGGAGGTAGTTGTTGAGGAGGTTGGTGAACTCGTGATTCTTGAGTCCCCAGCGGGGGGCGAGGAGAAGTTCATCGGGCGACTGGGAGACAAAACGCTCTAAAACTAAATCTTTTCTTAATCGTTGTATATGTCTGGCTATGAGACGGATATACTCTTCTGCGGTATAGACGTGGAAGGGCTGCTCGGCATATTGCAGGGCGAGGCGTGTGCCCCGGATGATCTGCATCTGGTGAATCTTCAGGATGTCTAACGGGAGGGCGGAGATGAGGGGTGCCTGGCGCAGGCTCTCGGTCTCGTCCTCGCCTGGCAGGCCGAGGATGATGTGGCCGCCGCAACGGATGCCGCGCTCGTGGGTACGGACGACGGTCTCACGGGCTTGCTGGAAGGTATGCCCTCGGTTGATGCGTCGTAGGGTCTCGTCGTTGGCCGACTCGATGCCGTATTCGACGAGTACGAAGCAACGACGGCTGAGCAGGGCGAGGTAGTCGAGCAGCTTGTCGCTGACGCAGTCGGGACGTGTGCCGATGACGATGCCGACGACATCCTCCGTGGCGAGTGCCTCTTCGTAAAGGGCTTGGAGTGTGGCAAGCGGGGCGTAGGTGTTCGTGTAGGCCTGAAAATAGGCCAGGTATTTCATGTCGGGGTATTTGCGGGCGAAGAAGCGTTTTCCTTCCTCCAACTGTTGGCGGATGCTTTGCCGTGGATTGCAGTAGGAAGGGTTAAACGTGCGGTTGTCGCAATAGACGCAGCCGCCCGTGCCGATGCGCCCGTCGCGGTTAGGACAGGAGAAACCGGCATCGACCGAGAGCTTTTGCACGCGGAAGGGAAACTGCCGTCGCAGCCATGTGCCGAAGTCGTTGTAGCGTTGTTCCATTCTCAGTGACAAAGCGCGAATTACGCCTGCAAAGATAGTGAAAAAGACTTGAAGGACGAAGTGTTTGCGAGACAAAAGCTTACCTTTCGGTGAAAATTCCCTAGGGAATTTTGGCTGAAAGACGGTCTTTTGGAATAAATTCCCTAGGGAATTTTGTGCGAAAGGCGGTCTTTCGGAACAGGTGTGTTTTGCTTTTCCGTTGCACATCGGGGCTAATTCTGTGTAGAAAAATAGTGCCCGATGATAGTATTTCAGAATTTATCGCTGAAAATCTTTTGTGTTCGGGAAAAAGTTTGTACCTTTGCACGCGTTAGCAAAATGCTTGCAGAAGAATTAGCGTTCAGCTACTCTGGCAGATCAAAAATATCTTGAAATAACTTTAAATTTATTATAGAATATGTCACAGATTAACGGACACATTTCTCAGGTCATCGGCCCGGTGATTGATGTTTATTTCGACACGAAGGGGCAGGATGCCGAGAAGGTGTTGCCAAAGATTTACGAGGCGTTGTATGTGAAGCGTCCCGACGGTCGCGACTTGGTCATCGAGGTTCAGCAGCATATCGGTGAGGACACCGTGCGCTGCGTGGCAATGGACAACACCGACGGCCTGCAGCGCGGGTTGGAGGTGATGCCTGCGGGCTCACCCATCCGTATGCCAGCCGGTGACCAGATTAAGGGTCGTATGCTCAATGTCATCGGCCAGCCTATCGATGGTATGGAGGTGCTCGACATGGAGGGTGCCTATCCCATCCATCGCGAGGCTCCGAAGTTTGAGGAACTCTCCACGCGCAAGGAGGTGCTTGCCACGGGTATCAAGGTAATCGACCTGCTGGAGCCCTACATGAAGGGCGGAAAGATTGGCCTGTTCGGTGGTGCCGGTGTGGGCAAGACGGTGCTCATCATGGAGCTGATCAACAACATTGCCAAGGGGCACAACGGTTACTCGGTGTTTGCAGGAGTGGGCGAGCGCACCCGCGAGGGCAACGATCTCATCCGCGAGATGATTGAGTCGGGCGTTGTACGCTATGGTGAGAAGTTCCAGAAAGCCATGGAGGAAGGCAAGTGGGACCTCTCGCTGGTCGATCCTGAGGAGTTGAAGAAGAGCCAGGCCACGCTGGTCTATGGCCAGATGAACGAGCCGCCGGGCGCACGCGCGTCGGTTGCACTCTCGGGTCTGACCGTCGCCGAGGGCTTCCGCGACAACGGCGGAAAGGACGGAGCGGCAGCCGATATCCTGTTCTTCATCGACAACATTTTCCGTTTCACGCAAGCCGGTTCCGAGGTGTCGGCCCTGCTCGGTCGTATGCCATCGGCCGTAGGTTATCAGCCAACACTGGCCAGTGAGATGGGTGCCATGCAGGAACGCATCACCTCGACGAAGAAGGGCTCCATCACCTCGGTGCAGGCTGTCTATGTGCCTGCCGACGACTTGACCGACCCCGCTCCCGCCACGACGTTCACCCACCTCGATGCCACGACAGTGCTCTCGCGTAAGATTACCGAGCTGGGTATTTACCCGGCTGTTGACCCACTGGGCTCGACCTCGCGCATTCTTGACCCGCTCATCGTGGGCAAGGCCCACTACGACTGCGCACAGCGCGTCATCCAGATTCTCCAGCGCTATCAGGAGCTGCAAGACATTATCGCCATCCTCGGTATGGACGAGCTGTCGGACGAAGACAAGCTGACCGTGAACCGCGCACGCCGTGTGCAGCGATTCCTCAGTCAGCCGTTTGCCGTGGCCGAGCAGTTCACCGGTGTGCCCGGTGTGATGGTGTCGATAGAAGATACCATCAAGGGCTTCAACATGATTCTCGACGGCGAGGTTGACGACCTGCCCGAGCAGGCCTTCCTCAACGTGGGCACCATCGAGGATGCCATAGAGAAGGGTCGCAAGCTCATGGAGGCCGCAAAAGGTAATGCATAATTCATAATGCATAGTTCATAGTTATGTTAAGACTGAAGATTGTTTCACCTGAGCGGGTTGAGTTTGACGGCGAGGTAGAGCGCGTGCTCGTGCCCGGAACACTCGGCAGCTTCGAGATACTGACCGACCATGCCCCCATCATCTCCTCGCTGGAGAAAGGACGTGTGGAGTATGTCACGGCCGAGGGCCGGAATGAGCTCGTGATACTCGGCGGCTTCGTCGAAGTGAAAAAGAACGAGGTGAGCCTTTGTGTGGAAGTGTCGGAGGAGACAGAAAAATGAAAGCAGAAGAAATAGGAAAGATAAGCAGGCGATATGCCCGGCAGGAACTGTTGCTGACAGTAGCGGTTTTCCTGATTGTGCTGAGCGTGGCGCGTGTGTGCTACATGGACAACCTGATTGTTCCCGCCATCGTGAGCGCGGTATTCTCGCTTGTGCTGAGCGCGACCGAGGCATGGATGTGGGGGAGAGTGGCCAAGCGGTCGCCAGAGTCGCTGACAACCTTTTACTCGGCGGCATCGGGCTTCCGGCTTTTGTTTGCGCTTGCCACGATGTTTGTCTATTATCTGGTGGTGGGGCGCGATGCAATGCTCGTGTTCTTCATCGTCTTCATGATTTTCTATGTCATCCTGCTGCTTCACACCTCGGTCTTCTTTGCTCGCGTGTCGAGTCGTTCACGAGAGGATGAGCAAATGTAGGTTACACATTATTATTTATATAATGAAACAAGTAAAGTCAATTGTATTCTTGTTGCTGGTTGTGCTCTTGCCGGTGCAGACATTCGGTAGCGAGGCGGAAAGCAAGGAACTCGATATTCCCGAGATTGTGCTTGAGCATCTGGCCGATGCCTACGAGTGGCATATCGCGACCTATCAAGGTAAGCATATCAGCGTTCCGCTGCCTGTCATCATCCGCAGCAAGGAGACGGGGCAATGGCATTTCTGCACGGCGCACAGCCTGCCCGACGGGTTCTTCCTCAATGAGGAGGCACACGGGAAGATTTATGAGCGGCTGGCCGACGGTACGACGGTTCGCCCGCTGGACCTGAGCATCACAAAGACCGTCGCCCAGATATGGATAGTGGTCATCGTGCTGGCCGTAGTGTTCCTCTCCTGTGCCCGCTGGTACAGGAACCGCGACGAGAAGAGCGAGGCACCCAAGGGATTTGTCGGTATGATGGAGATGCTCGTCATGTATATTCACGACGACCTGATCCGCCCGTCGGTAGGCGAGAAGCACTATAAGCAGTATGCACCCTATCTGCTGACGGTGTTCTTCTTTATTCTCACGGCCAACCTCATCGGACTTATCCCCGTCTTCCCCGCCGGCGCGAACGTGACGGGAAACATCAACATCACGTTCTTCCTGGCTCTGTGTACGATGCTGGCCATCAACATCTTTGCCAACAAGGAGTATTGGAAGGAGATTTTCTGGCCCGACGTGCCGGTTTTCCTAAAAGCCTATCCGGCACCGGTGATGCCGATTATAGAGCTGTTCGGTGTCTTTACAAAGCCGTTCGCGCTGATGATTCGTCTCTTTGCCAACATGATGGCAGGCCACGCCGTGATACTTTCGTTCACGTGTGTCATCTTCCTCGGCTGGTCGATGGGTGTCGGCTTCGGATTGGGATTAAATGCGTTCAGCATTATCATGCTGCTGTTCATGAACCTGCTGGAGGTCTTGGTGGCTTTTGTCCAGGCATATGTGTTCACCATGCTGAGTGCCGTTTTCATCGGCCTGGCGCACAAAAGCCATCACGAGGAGTAAAATGATAAACAAATAAAAACAATAAAAATATTAATAATTAAAACAATTAAAACATTATGATGATTTCAACACTTTTGGCCGCTGAGGGTCTGGCACAGCTGGGCTGCGGTCTGGGAGCAGGTATTGCAACGATTGGTGCAGGTTTGGGAATTGGTAAGATCGGCGGCAGCGCCATGGACGCTATCGCCCGTCAGCCCGAGGCAACCGGTAAGATTCAGACCAACATGATTCTGACCTCGGCCTTTGTTGAGGGTTGCGCTCTCTTTGCCATTGCCGCGTGTGCGTTCCTTATCAAATAGAAGCATTTTTCAGAGATAGCAAATGGATTTCAGTAAATTGCCATCAATTCTGACCCCCGACATCGGACTCTTGTTCTGGATGCTCCTGGCGTTTCTCGTGGTCTTTTTTATCCTTGCGAAATATGGCTTCCCCGCAATTGTCAACATGGTTGACAGTCGCAAGAAGTACATAGACGAAAGTCTGCGCAAGGCACACGAGGCTTCAGAACGGCTTGAGAACATCAAGCAGGAGGGCGAGGCCATTCTTCAGGAGGCTCGCGAGAAGCAGGCTGCCATGCTGAAGGAGGCTGCCGAAACCCGGGGTGTCATCGTGGAGAAGGCTCAGGAGCAGGCGCGCCAAGAGAGTGCCCGCCTGCTAAGCGATGCCAAGGCCGAGATAGAGGCGGAGAAACAGAATGCCATCCGCGACATCCGCGCCCAGGTGGCTGAACTCAGTGTTCAGATTGCCGAGAAGGTTCTTCGCGAGAAACTTGGTTCGTCTGAGAGTCAGATGAAGATGATCGACAAATTGCTGGATGAGGTTTCTTCTGAGGAAAAGGAGTAGGAGTTTATGGATATAGGTGTGATTTCTGTCCGCTATGCAAGGGCACTCCTCAAGAGTGCGACGGCTTCCCATATGGAAGACCGTGTGTACGAGGAGATGCAGACACTCTCCACGAGTTACCTTGAGGTGTCCGAGCTGCGGCGTACGATAGCCAATCCGATGCTCTCCCGCGACAAAAAAGAAACGTTGCTGCTGACGGCATGTGGCGGTTCGTGCGACCTGACAAAACGTTTTCTGTCGCTTGTCCTCGATGAGGGCAGGGCAGAGGTGTTGCAGTTCATGGCCGCGTCCTATGTCACGCTCTATCGCAAGCAGAAGAATCTCATTCGCGGAAAACTGACCACTGCCGTGCCGGTGTCGGCTGAGACCGAGCAAAAAATGCGGCAGATGGTGGAAAGCAAGACACAGGGTACTGTGGAGTTTCAGACAGAGGTCAACCCCGACATCATCGGCGGCTTTGTCCTCGAGTATGACACTTACAGGATGGATGCGAGTGTGAAAGCCAAACTTAATACCATCTTGGCAGAATTGAAGAAGTAAAATTGTAAATAAGAATTATGTCAGATAAAATAAAACCAAGCGAAGTCAGTGAAGTGCTGCTTCAACAGTTGCAAGGCATAGGCGACAGTGCGAAGTTCGACGAGGTGGGTACCGTGCTTACTGTGAGCGACGGTGTCGCACGTATCTACGGACTTCGTCACGCCGAGGCAAACGAGCTGCTTGAGTTCGAGAACGGCACAATGGCCATTGTGATGAACTTGGAGGAGGACAATGTCGGCTGTATTCTTCTTGGTCCTACGGCAGGCATCAAGGAGGGTCAGGTTGTCAAGCGTACCCATCGCATTGCCTCTATCCGTGTCAACGACAATATGCTCGGGCGCGTCATCAATCCGCTCGGTCAGGCCATTGACGGCAAAGGCGACATCGATCTCAGCGAGGCATTCGAGATGCCGCTCGACCGCAAGGCACCGGGCGTCATCTACCGTCAACCCGTGAAGGAGCCGTTGCAGACAGGCTTGAAGGCTGTTGACTCGATGATTCCCATCGGTCGTGGCCAGCGTGAGCTCATCATCGGCGACCGTCAGACGGGCAAGACCGCCATCGCCGTCGATACCATCATCAACCAAAAAAGTTTCTACGAGGCAGGCAAGCCCGTCTATTGCATCTATGTTGCCATCGGACAAAAGGCCTCTACCGTGGCAGCTCTTGTGCAGAACCTGAAGGAGCACGGCGCACTGCCTTACACGATTGTTGTCAGTGCAACGGCTGCCGATCCCGCTGCCATGCAATACTATGCCCCGTTTGCCGGAGCCGCCATCGGAGAATACTTCCGCGACCGAGGTCATGCCGCGCTCGTGGTGTATGACGATCTCTCGAAGCAGGCTGTAGCCTATCGCGAGGTGTCGCTCATTCTCCGCCGTCCCTCCGGTCGTGAGGCCTATCCCGGCGATGTGTTCTATCTGCATTCCCGTCTTCTTGAGCGTGCCGCAAAGATCAACGAGCAGCAGGAAGTGGCTGAGCAGATGAACGACCTGCCCGAATGTCTGAGGGGACATGTCCGTGGTGGCGGCTCGCTCACCGCGCTTCCTATCATCGAGACACAGGCAGGCGACGTGTCGGCCTATATCCCGACGAACGTTATTTCCATCACCGACGGTCAGATCTATCTGGAGAGCGACCTCTTCAATCAGGGATTCCGTCCCGCCATCAATGTCGGTATTTCCGTCAGTCATGTGGGTGGCTCGGCACAGATCAAGTCGATGAAAAAGGTGGCCGGTACGCTGAAGATTGACATGGCACAGTATCGTGAGCTTGAGGCATTCTCGAAGTTCTCGTCAGATATGGATCCCGTGACGGCGATGACTATCGACCGCGGTCGCAAGAACAACCAGTTGCTCATCCAGCCACAGTACAGCCCCATGCCCGTAGGCGAACAGATTGCCGTACTCTATTGCGGTATCAACGGCCTGATGCGCGAGGTGCCTGTGGAGAAGGTGCGCGAGTGTCAGGATGCTTTTCTCGAGAAGATGCGCTCTACACGTCCCGAGATTCTTGACACGCTTGCCGCAGGTAAGATTGATGACGAGCTGACCGACGGTATCAAGGCTGTCATGGCTGATATTGCCTCAACCTATAAATAAGCAACCATGCCCAGTCTGAAAGAGATAAAAGGCCGCATAGCCAGTGTCAACTCCACGCGCAAGATTACCAGTGCGATGAAGATGGTGGCTTCGTCGAAGCTCCACCATGCACAGGTGATGATTGAGAACATGCTCCCGTATGAGTCCATGCTTGAGCATATTCTCAAATCGTTCCTTGCTGCCGAGGCCGAGGCGCAAACCATCTATGATCAGGAGCGTCCTGTTCATCGTGTCGCCCTCGTTGTCTATGCCTCGAACAGTAGCCTGTGCGGTGGCTTCAATGCCAATGTGCTTAGGCTGATGCAGCAGGTGGTTGCCGAATACGAGCATCTCGGGCGTGGGAATGTTGTTGTCTATCCCATCGGACGGAAGGTGGCAGAGAAGGTAAGCAAGCTCGGCCTCCCGTCAGGCGGCGATTTCACGGCATTGGCCGACAAGCCGAACGTACAAGACTGTATTGCACTGGCCGGGGAACTTGGCGAGAAGTTCATGCAAGGCGACATCGACCGTGTGGAGATGATATATCATCACTTTAAGAGCGCCGGGTCGCAGATCCTTACCCGTAAGACCTTCCTTCCCATTGATATTTCGGAGGAACTTGCCGCCGACAAGGAGCGCGACCTTACTTCCAATGTCGCTACCGCCAAAGCACAGGAGTATCTGAAGAAACGGAGAGAGGAGAAGGGGGAGAGGAGAGAAGTCGAGGCCGCCAAACCGTTGAATGACAATTTTCTTGTCGAGCCTGATATGGACACCGTGCTCTCGAAACTCATCCCGAAGCTGGCTCACTTGATGCTCTACACTGCCCTCTTAGACAGTGTGGCCTCGGAACATGCCGCGCGCATGGTGGCCATGCAGACCGCGACCGACAATGCCGACGAGCTGCTTAGACAACTCAATTTGCAATACAACAAGAGCCGTCAGCAGGCCATCACCAACGAGTTGCTCGACATTGTCGGTGGCAGTGTGAACAACTGATGAACACGGATAAGCACGGACAAATGCGGAAAGCAGGAACGCGGCGTTCCGCGTGGTTTTGCTGACCCTGTGCTGAGTAATGATAGCGTAAAGCTTTATATGTCACGAAAAAATTTCGTGAAAATTTCTTCCCAAAGACCATCTTTTGAAGGAAATTTCCATGAGATTTTTTTGTGAGCGATCGGCTTTTCGAAATGGAGGGGGAGTCTTTATATGGCGATAAGGTCTTTTACTACCTCTCCTCCGATGATGATGCCTGCGGCGGCAGGAACGAAGGCGTTGGAGGCAGGAACCGGACGGGCCTTGCCTGAAAGCTCCGGATGGTCTGACTCTTTGTAGGTTTTCTGAAGGGCCGGGGTGATAGGTGGTTCTTCGCTATAGACTACTTTCAGATGGTTGATACCTTCTTTTCTTAGTGTTTTGCGTATGACTTTAGCCAGCGGGTCAACCTGAGTGTCGGCAAGGTCGCTCACCTTGAATGCTGTGGGGTCAGTTTTGAAAGCCGCGCCCATGCTTGCGATGAGCGGCACGCACAGGCGATGGCAGCGACGCGCCAGTTCGAGCTTTCCCTTCACGGTGTCGATGCAGTCAACCACGTAGTCAAATTGTGAAAGGTTTATCACGTCGGCATTCTCGGGCAGATAGAACATGTAGTATTTCCTGACCTTGCAATTGGGATTGATGTCGTGTATGCGCTGTTCGGCTACATCGACCTTATGTTGCCCGACAGTTGAGTGCAGGGCATAAATCTGGCGGTTCAGGTTGGTGATGCTCACCTGATCGTTGTCGATAAGGTGCAGCTCGCCAATACCGCTTCTGGCCAACACCTCGCAGACGTATCCTCCAACGCCGCCGATTCCGAAAACGGCCACCTTGGCGCGTCTCAATGTCTCTATGGCTGCCGTGCCGAAGAGCATTTCCGTTCTTGTGAATTGATTTTCCATGGGGAGAAGAAAAAATGATAAGCGATGAGTGCCCTTCAGGGCTATCACTCATCACTTATCACTGTTCGTCATTTGCTTTCTATTTCCTCTTGCATGTCGATAAAGTTCTTGTCTTTATCGTAGAACTCGTATTGCAGGAATGCGAGTTTCTGCGAGGGTACGATTCTCACGCCCAGTCCGTATTTCATCTGCCATTTCCGTTTCAGGCTTGGGAAGCCCTGGTTGATGTAGGCAGCGACGTATGGATGCACATGGAGTGAGAATTTCCTGATGCCAATCTTGTTGACCAGATTGTCAATTTTGCTTTCGAGTTGGTCGGTAAAGATAATGCTCGACTTGATTTTTCCTTTTCCGAAGCAGGTGGGGCAGGTTTCCTCCACGTTTACGTCCATGGCTGGCCGCACACGCTGGCGTGTAATCTGCATGAGCCCGAATTTGGATAGTGGCAGGATGTTGTGTCGCGCGCGGTCGTGCTTCATGTTCTCGCACATGCGCTCATAGAGCATCTGCCTGTCTTCGGCGAGTTTCATGTCGATGAAGTCAACGATGATGATGCCTCCCATGTCGCGTAGGCGGAGTTGCCGAGCGAGCTCGTCGGCGGCACCGAGGTTCACCTCGAGGGCATTGGCTTCTTGCCCGTCGGCACTTCTTGTTCTTGTCCCGCTGTTCACATCTACAACATGCATGGCTTCGGTGTGCTCGATGATAAGATAGGCACCGTGCTTATAGTTGACGGTTTTTCCGAAGCCCGACTTGATTTGTTTGGTGACGTTGAAGTTATCGAAGATGGGAACCTTCCCGTTATACAATTTCACGATGTCGGCTTTCTCCGGGGCAATGAGCGCGACATAGTCTTTTACCTCTTGATATACTTTCTCGTCGTTGACATAGATGCTTTCGTAGGTGGGGTTGAAGAGGTCGCGCAGCAGGGCTACGGCTCTTCCCGTTTCCTCGAAAACCAGTTGTGGGCGTTGCTGAGTTTTCTGCACTTTGACCAATGCGTCCTCCCATCGTTTGGTCAGGATTTTCACTTCCGCATCAAGCTCGGCAACTCTTTTTCCTTCAGCCACTGTGCGCACGATGATGCCGCAGTTCTTTGGCTTGATGCTCTGGATGAGTTGTTTCAGTCGGGAGCGTTCTTCTCCGCTTTTGATTTTAGATGAAACTGATACCTTGTCGCCGAAGGGAATGAGCACCAGGTTGCGACCTGCGAAGCTTATTTCGCCTGTCAGGCGCGGTCCTTTGGTGGAAATGGGCTCTTTCACGATTTGCACGAGCACTTCCTGATCTCTCGTCAGCGTTGTCTGCACACTTCCGTCTTTTGGAAGCTCGGGCTGCCGTGTGGCTTTGGCGAAGGGGTACAGTTTCTTCCTGTCGCTTTGTACCTGCTTGAGGTATTTCTCGAAAGACTTGAATTGACCACCTAAGTCAAGATAGTGAAGAAAGGCATCGCGTTCAGATCCAACATCTACGAAACTGGCATTGAGCCCGGGCATGAGCTTCTTTACCTTTGCAACGTAGATGTTTCCAACAGAGAACGAGGCCTGTCGCTGCTCGCTCTGATACTCTACGAGCTGCTTGTCCTCAAGCAGCGCGATGGAGATCTCTTTCTGTTGGACGTCAATAACTACTTCGCTTGTCATTTCTTTTTTCTTGCTTGGTTTCCTTAATTCAGAAAAATGCTTTCTTCTATAAGAAAGCGGGACGTGTCAATATATCCTCGTGCGGATGTTTTGACACGCCCCCAGTCAGAACCGACATGCAGTGCAAGCGGGGTGCTACTTGCTCTTGTGCCTATTCTTTCTCAGTCTCTTCTTACGCTTATGCGTTGCCATTTTGTGGCCTTTTTTCTTTTTACCGTTTGGCATAATTTCTTTTGAGTTTAATGTTTATATTATTGTAATTAGATACGCTTAAAATGTCGTCAGGTCTCTATGAGGGGTCAGGCTTTCTTGGCTTTTGCCCTTGGCTTACTGATGGTCTTGGCTTTCATCTCCTCACTGAAGCTCTTTGCAGGCTTGAAGCTGGGAATGTCGTGAGCCTCGATAACCATAGTCGTGTTTTTGAGAATGTTGCGTGCGGTCTTGGCGGCACGGTGCTTGACGTTGAAACTGCCAAATCCGCGCAGATACACGTTTTCCTGTCTGCTCAACAAGCTGTCTTTCACTGCTTTCATAAAACTTTCTACTACTACGCTGACCTCTTTCTTGTCTAGTCCCGTAGCCTCAACAATTTCGTTGATGATATCTGCCTTTGTCATTGCAAGTTATGTATTAAATTTGTAATTTATTTGTTTTGAGCTGCAAAATTACAAGTTTTTCTTGTGATACGAAAATTTATTTTGATTTTTTTGTATTTTCTTTGTCAGAAAGAGGCATTAACATCATGTTGCCTTGAGCCGGGGGCTATTTGTCGGGCAAAAATAATTAACATTCGTTCAGGTTTTGCGTCCTTGTTTTTAACATTTAAACTGCCGTTTTTGCGGTTTTCCGGCGGCGGGCGACGGATTGTCAGGAAAGCGGGGCAAAAAGTAGCGGACTGTCAACGCGCTGGAAATCAATTGTTTCAAGTCGCCATCCCTTATTTCTCATCCTCCATCCTATGCGAGAGATATATGTTTCGGATGTGAGAGATGTATGTTTCGGGTGGCGAAAGACCGTGTTTTGCGGTATGAAAGACTATGTTTTGCGAGGTGAAACATATATCTCTCGCATGGAACGAGGGATGAAAGGTGAGGGATGAGGGTGTGAAAGGGAAGAAAAAGTGCGTTTTTTCGTGCAGACGGTTACAATTTTTCAACCATTTTGTTTTAACATTCCGGCCTCGGAATTAAGATTTGTTAGCATTTTCGTCTGGCGAAGCAATAAAAGATTTCCATCGATTTTTTTGCGAGGTTCGGGAAAAAGCAGTAATTTTGCAGCCGCTATCACGAGATGGTGGCATGAAATTCAATTATTATTATTAAAAGTTTTAAAATCAATGGCAACAAAAATCAGATTGCAGCGCGGTGGTCACAAGGGCTATGCGGTTTATCGCATCGTAGTGGCTGACTCGCGTGCGCCACGAGATGGCAGATTTATTGAAAAGTTGGGCATGTATAATCCGAACACACAGCCCTCAACAATCGACTTGAATTTCGAGCGTGCGCTCTATTGGGTAGAAGTGGGTGCTCAGCCTACCGACACCGCGCGCATGATTCTCCGCCGTGAAGGTGTCTATATGATGAAGCACCTCAAGGGCGGCGTGAAGAAGGGTGCCTTCGACGAGACCGTCATGCAGCAGAAGTTTGACGCATGGAAGGCTGACCGGCAGAAGGGCATTGAGGTATTCCTCAAGAGCACTGAGCAGGCCAAGAAAGATTTGGCCGCCAAGCGTCTCGAGGCAGAGAAGAAGGTGAAAGAGGCTATTGCCAAGAAGGTAGCCGAGAAGAACGCGGCCGCCGTGGCCGAGGAAGCTCCCGCCGAGGAAACCCCTGTAACGGAGACTCCTGCTGAGGCATAGGAAAGCTCAGTCCGGCTTCCCTAATGGGAACCGCTAAAAAAATGTGAAGGATTGCTTACTTGGCAGATTCTTCACATTTTTTATACACGCTTTCGTATTGTCGGGCTACTTTGATATAATCGTGATGTTTCTGGATGTACTCGATGCTTTGCTTTTTCAGCTCAGGGATTAGCTCGGGATGCGTCACGAGGTGGCGGAGTTGTTCGCGGACACTCTCGTAAGTGGGTTCTACGTTGATGATGGGTCTCAGCGATGCCTCGCCGAGGATTTCGTAGTTCTCGGGTTCGCCTCCGCCGATGCAGACGATTCCTTGCGACATGGCCTCAAGCGCGTTCATCGACGGGGTGTAGCTGTAGAGTTGGTCGAGGATGGCATCGCTGCCGGTCATCATCTTCCTATAGGTGGCAAAGGGAATGTTCTCTGCTATTTGCAGGGTTATCTGATTGGGATACTCCTGGCATATTTCCTGGGCGGCGGCAAGCATGATGTCGGTGCCTTTATAGGCGGAACGTGTTTTGTTGATGCCGATGAAAAGGCGGATACCCCTTCCGACCCCTCTAAAGGAGTGGTTGGGAGCGGCTTGTATGGGGTAGGGGATAAACGTGGTTTTCTCTGGAAAGGCGGGCTGGTAGCAGACGTGATACTCGTAGAGACCGGTGACGATGGCATCGCAGTCGCGGGCAATAAACTGGTTGAGTTGTTGCTTGGCGGTGCCGAGCCAGTCGGCTCGCTCTCGCATGGCATCTTCGTTCTTGCGCAGCTGGTTGCCGATATTGAAGTCGGAGTAGCGCAGGGGTTTCTTGTCGCAACAGGTGTGCACCCAGTAGTAGTCCATGCCGAAGGCTCCAAGTACAACGCGCCTGTTATGGCGGCGCAGGTAGCGGTAGATGGGCATGATGCGTCCGGCCTTGATTTCGAGGAACATGGGGTTTATGAGTTGCACGATGTCGTAGCCCCGCAGGCGGGGAAGCAGGGAATAGAGCCGTGCCATGTAGGCGATGCCGCCGAGTTTTCCGGGTCTGCGCACGAGCGAGATGTCTCGCGGGTAGTCTTTCCAGAAATCGCCGTTGGAGAGCACGGCCACCTTGTGCCCGAGGGTTCTCAGTCCTTCGGCAAGTGTCCAATGGACATTGCTGTATTCGCCTATCAAAAGTATTTTCATTCTTCTTTATGGTGTCTGGCGATGAGGATGAGCATTTGCTGACCTATTTTCGTGCGGGTCAGCATTCGGAAATAGCTGTATTTCTTATTATAATTTTTTGCCGGCAGAGGGAACAGGCCAAGAGCCTTAAGCCGTCGGATGGCTTGGCTTAGGCGGCTTTGACTGCCTGTGAGCCTTGCCGTCTCGTAGAGGCAGGCCATAGAGAGTTGTGCCACTCGGCGGTTGAGCGCGTCGCGGTCGGCCTTTGGCATACGGTCGGCCATGGTATGCAGACGGCTGATGATGTCTTCCATGTCGCTGAGTCGTCGTTCGGTGTGGGCTTTGTCTTCATCGGTGGTTATAGACTGGTCGCGCTGTCGGTAGAGATAGGGTTGGCACGAAGTCTCTATCACGCTCTCGGCCCGGAGGAAGAGGAGTGGTGTGAACTCTTCGTCTTCGTGGAGCATGTTGGGCGTAAAGCGCAGTTCGCCAAGGATGTTCCGGTGGAAGATATAGCCCCATGCAGCAGCACGCAGGTTGTGATGTAGCAGATAGTGGTTGCCTGTGCATGCTGCATGGTCGATGGTTTTTGCTTGTGGCGTTTTTTCGTCTCTTTTTCTCCCGAAGATGAGTATGTCGGGGTATTGCTGGTTGATTATTCCGAGGCAGTGGTTATATGCGTCAGGGATGAGGTAGTCGTCGCCATCGACAAACTGGATGTATTCGCCCCGTGCAATCTGCAGGGCAGTGTTGCGGGCGACGGAGAGTCCTTGGTTGCGCTGGCGGATGTAAATGATGCCTTGCAGGAGGGAGCCAAGCGCATCGACGGGCGACTCGTCGGAGCCGTCGTCGACCAGGATGACCTCACGCTGGTCGGCAGAAAGATCTACGGCCGAGATGCTTTCAAGGCACTGGCGCAGCATCTCGACAGGCAGGTTATAGGCCGTGACGAGAAAGCTGATGAGGGGTTTCTCTTTTTTGTTTGATAAATTCATTGCTGCAAAAATAATAAAAACTTTTGATTTACGTTAAGAATATAGATGGAAATTGTAGAAAAACGCAGCAATTATCCCCATATTCTGAAGTACACCGGTGTTTTTGCGGGTGTGCAGGGAGTTGTCGTGCTGGTTACGGTATTGCGCAACATGATTGTCGCACGGCTGCTTGGGCCACAAGGCATGGGGCTGATGTCGCTATTTAATTCCACCATCAAACTATTTTCCGATTCTACCAGTCTTGGAATACCTACGAGTGGTGTGCGCGAGGTATCAGAGATTTACGAGCAGCAGAATAAGCAGGAATTAGTGCGTGTCGTAATGATTATCCGTGCGTGGAGTTTGTTCGCCGGTCTGATAGGAATGGCGGCCTGTGTCCTGCTCAGCCCTTATCTTGACAGTTGGACGTTCGACTGGGGCAACCATACGCTTCATTTCATGCTGCTCTCGCCGGTTGTGTTCCTTGTTGCCATTGCCGGTGGTGAGACGGCAATACTGAAAGGCACGCGGCAGTTGAAAAAGCTGGCCAAGGTATCCGTTTATCACGTGCTGCTGGGCTTCCTAATTTCAGTGCCCGTTTTTTATGTGTGGGGAGAGGCAGGAATTGTGCCGTCGCTGGTCATCATGGCTTTGTTGCAGCTGTTGCTTACCATTGTGTTTTCTTATCGGCTTTATCCGTTGAGACTGGGAGCCAGTGGCGGTTTTTCCCTTATCCGTGAGGGTTTTGGAATGGTGAAGCTGGGTGTTGCCTTTATGCTGACCGGTATCATTGCCAGTGGGGCTGAGTTTGTCATTCGTGCCTATCTCAGTTACAATGGTTCGCTTGACATGGTAGGTTTGTATAATGCCGGTTTCATGGTGACTATTACATATGCCGGGATGGTGTTTACCGCGCTTGAGACCGACTACTATCCCCGTTTGTCGGCCATTCGGGGAACGGGTTACTGGTTGAACACTACAGTGAACCGGCAGATAGAGGTCTGTCTGCTGACGGTTTCTCCGCTTCTTGTTTTTTTCATTATCGCCATGCCCATGTTGTTGCCGTTGCTCTATAGTGGAAAGTTCATGCCTGTAGTGCCGATGGCGCAGGTGACGTTACTGGCCATGTATGTGCGTGCCATCAAGCTGCCCATAGCTTATTTGCCGCTGGCGAAGGGCGACTCGTGGACCTATCTGGCACTGGAGGGTATCTATTATGTGGTTTTCCCTGTGCTGGTGATTCTTTTCTACAACCGTTGGGGACTGCTTGGCACGGGTATTGCCATCACTACAACGGCTGTGCTCGACTTTATCATGCTGACTGTTGTCATGCGCCTTAAGTATGGCTATGTGCTCTCAGCGGCGGTTGTCCGCTATGCGTTCATCCAACTGCCCATCGGCATTGTGGCCTATATGCTAACGTTTGTGGAGCATCGTGTTATCTATTGGATAGGCGGAGCCATGCTATGTGTGGCCAGCCTGACTATTTCCGTGGTAGCCTTAAAAATGAAGAGTGAAGAATAATGGCATTGATAATTGTAGCGATACTTCTGTTGGCTTATCTTCTGATAGCCAGTGCGGGCCTTACCAAGGTTAGCCGTGCCGCGGTGGCCATCTTTGCCGGCACGCTTTGCTGGGTTGTCTATATTTGTTACGGCACCGACTTCGTGATGAGCCAGCATCCCCGTGAATATGTTGACTGGCTGGGCGGGGCTGTTCCTACAAGCCGTGCGGTGAAAGGCTATATTGCCCAGCATGTTTTTCTTAAACATGTAGGCCATGCCTCGGAGATAGTGCTGTTTTTGTTGGCGACGATGACCATTGTGGAGATACTCGACAACAACGGCTGTTTCGACTTTGTCCGTCCGTTGCTGCGCACGCGCAAGAGCCGCCGGCTGCTATGGGTATTCACGCTGGTCACACTTCTCATTTCAGCCAATCTCGACAACCTCACCACAACGGTGATGATGCTGGCCATGATGCATGCCGTCATCACGACACGCCGCCAGCGCATGGTATTCGGCTCAGCTATCGTCATTGCGGCAAACTGTGGCGGTGCTTTGACCGTTATTGGCGACCCTGCGGGACTTGTTGCCTGGAACATGGGGCATGTCTCGGCCACCTCGTTCTCGGCGCGAATGCTGCCGGCCTGCCTTGTGGCCTGTTTTCTGCCGGTGTGGTGGATAGGGCGCTTGCTGCCCGAGCGTGCCGACACCGAGTCTGTGGTCATGCCCTATCGTGGCGACGACACTAACCTCAGCGTGTGGCAGCGGTTGCTGATGCTCTTTGTCGGTATTGGCGGTCTGTGGTTTATCCCCACGTTCCACAATATCACCCGTCTCAGTCCGTTTCTCGGGGCGCTGTGTGTGCTTGCCGTCTTATGGATGGTCAATGAAATTTTCAACCGCAAGCTGGTCAGCAATGAGCTGATGCAGGGTCGCAGGATGCCGCGTCTCGTGCAATATGGGGCCATTCAGACCATGCTGTTCGTCATGGGACTGATGCTTGCCATCGGAGCGGTAGAGGAGACGGGAGCCATTCAGTGGCTCATTGCCAAGAGCGGCATTTACATTGAGGATGTCTGGCTTGTGGGAGCCGTGGCAGGGCTGGTGTCTGCCCTTCTCGACAATTTTGCCACGGCTCTTACGTTCTTCTCGCTCACTCCCTCAGCCGAGCTTAATGCTCCTTGTTGGCAGATTATCACATACGTCTCTGCTGTTGGTGGCAACATGCTCTGCGTCGGCTCGATGAGCGGCATCGCCCTGATGCGCATGGAGCGGCTGCACGTGGGCTGGTATCTGAGAAATGTCGGTTGGAAAGCCTTTGTCGGCCTGATTGCCGGCTTTGCGGTACTCTATCTGGAATATCAGGTATTTGAAGTTATAGAAGTTATGTAGTTAAAGACGTTAAGCCGATAGTTTTACCAACTATGGCCTCCTATAGAGACACTAATGGCTTAACTACTGTCCGAAGGACGAGCGAAGCGATAACTTCTTAACTCCTTAACTACAATTATGGATATGCAGGTCGCGCTGTGGGAAGGGGATGACGACGTTGTTGCGGTTGAGCGTGTCATAGACGCATTCGAGCACGGTGCCACTGTCGGTGTACCATGAGAGCACAGGTACCCACACCATGATTTTCAGCGTGATGGCCGAGTCGCCGAATTCCTTTAGCAGCACTTTCACGGGTCTTTTCTTATAGACGCAGTCGAGCTTGGCGATTTCGTCGGTGAGCAGCTGGCGCACATGCTTCACGTCGGTTCCGTAGGCCACGCCCACCTCGAGTATTTCCATCTGGTAGCCGTGGTTCTTCGTCATGTTCTTGTAGTTCTTGGTGAAGAGCTGGCTGTTGGTGAAGGCGATGACGGCGCCGTCGTTGGCCTCGATCATGGTGGAGGTGTAGCTGATGGACGACACCCTTCCGCGTATGCCGTCGCAGATAATCCAGTCGCCCACCTTGATGCGTCCGGCCATGAGCGAGATGCCGTAGTAGATGTTCTCGAGAATGTCCTTCATGGCGAAGCCGATACCGGTTGAGAGTCCGCCTGAGATGACGACGAGCCAGGTGTTGCTCACGTGGAGGATGGCGAGGCTGATGAGCAGCCATACGCCCCAGACGACCACCTGCATCACGTTTTTCGTCATCACCATCCGGCTGGCGGCGGTTGTTTTGTCGATGCGCTCGAAGTAGATGCGCAGCAGTTCCTTCACCGTCTTGCTGATGTATGCGAAGAAGAAGTAGAGCGTGATGACCTGTGAGATGGAGAAGAACGATGCGGCGAAGTTCTTGGTGTTGATGAATCGTGTGCGGAATATTTCCCACGTGGTGGCGCTGAGGTTGAACACGTCGGCGGCCCAGTAGATGGAGATGAGCACGGAGAAGATGCCCAGTACAGGGAGCACCACTTGATAGACGAACCTGTAGAACCACGTCTCGGTGACGGGGCGGCTATCGTAGCCCCGCTTCCTTGCCCAGCCCTTGAGCAGCCCCTGCAGGCAGGTGATGGTGAGGATGCACGTGAGCTGCATGACCCACCAGATGAGCAGCTGCACGCTGAGCAGGGTGTA
>JAFRZC010000229.1 GCA_017442765.1 Prevotella sp.
ACATACTCATACCTTTCTCTTATTGAGGCCAGCAGCTCTTGCTGCTCAGCCTCCGTACGCTTCGTCTTGTTCATTGCTATTTTATTATTCAGTTACTTCCAAGCCCACAGGCTTCCACTTATCCAAGTGACGTAGAAGATATATAAGGCTAATGCCGCCCACGTTCTTGGTACCAGAAGAAAAAAGATGGTGTATCACTTGTTCACATCGCTGCAGCAGCTCGGGCAACGTAGTTTCCTGCTCCTTGTAATACTCGGGCAGGTCTTCGTCATAGTGCCTCAGCTGGTACTTATGCACAGGAATTTCCAGCACACATTCACGCTCCAGCGTCTCTCTTACGAGCACCTCCACCTGGTCGTCCAGTGGCTGATTATAGGGTGCCAACGGGTCATTGGCCGCCCCTGGGGGATAATTGTCCATACGCGCTTAGTCTATTTGATTGTCATTGACAGGAGCCACGGGAAACTCGCCCGTTTCGTGAATTGTTACTTCGCCCACCGATACCAGCCTACTGGCCTTGAACGACCGCCAGCCTTCCTCATCCACATCCCAATACACGAAGTGGTCATCGCCATCCGTGTTTCTGTGACGCTCCTTGTGGCGGCTGCCCAGCCACTCGTCAAAAACCCTTGATACACCTTGTTTCAACGTTCCTCGAGCCTCGCGGAGATTACCTTCACGATCATAATAAGTGAACGGCATAATGCCCCTGCCAAGCCCGTCCAGCACATCCCAAACCATATAGGCTTGCGACAAGGCCTGACTGCGCGGAACACATTCTTCCTCAACCATAGCATTCGCTATCAGCATGCACCATCTGCGCTTCAGCAATGCCGTCTCGGAAATCTTCATTCTCTTCTTTGTCATAATAGAAAACTTTTTTGGTTTAACATCTTGTTCTGCGGATAGGGTTGGCCAACCTTCTCTGACCTAAAGGTGCAGAGTGTGGCGCTGCAATCCGGGTAAGCGAGGACAAAAGAGCTTGCTCATTTTGTCGAGCGCTAGGAAGGTCATTTGAGAAATGAACCTTCTTTCCACTTGCGAAGGTACGCATAAACAATGATGGCTGCAAGAGTTGAAGCATATTGATGTCCCAACTATTTTGAGAATAAAAAGCCCTCCATACGCCCTTGTTATCAGGGTTTGGAGGGGGTCACTCGGAAAAACGAACTAATGTCCCAACTTTTTTAGACACTACAAAAAACCCCCGACATTTACACGTCAGGGGATTGAGCTCTATAGGCGCAAATTACTGTTCCTGAATAAGTCTCGTCGCGAGGAACTCATCGAGTGTGACGAGGTGTAACTGAGGAAAAGGCGTGTCGTGGAGCACACGGAAGTGGCTATCTTCCGACACCAGATACTCGGCCCCGGCAGCAAAAGCGCAATCTACGAACTTGTTGTCGTCAGGGTCGGCAGTGATAATTCTCATGCGAAAGTGCGGGTCAACCAGCTTAACGTTCTCTTGGTTCAGTATAAGCATTACCACGTTCTCGGCCACGGTCGGAGTAATCTGCTGCTCCAGAATCTCCTGGTATTCAGCGAGTATCTCTTCAGACACGCAGAGCGTGAATCGCCCTGCGAGGAATGCTTCCCATATCGGGCGATAAGGGCTCTTGCGAGAGATAATCTGCAATAGGCAGTTCGTGTCAATTACAACGGGGTTCATTCTTTACTTGTTATAAGGTGTGCGGAAATGAGAGCCTCGCAGCTCCTGCATGCGCTTCTCGTCGAACTGGCCGCTCTCCCAGAGCTGGTCCATCTCGTCGTCTATCTGCTTGGCATAGAATGCTGCCAGCTGCTGGCGCAGCTTTTCCAGTCCCACAGAGGTCTTAATGTGGGAGACCAAGTTGAACACCTGTACTTGTGCCGGAGTGAAGGTAATTGCTTCCATAATCTTATGTTATTTGATATTTCTGGGTGCAAAGTTACGATTAAATGAGTAAAAAACCAAATGATATTTGAGTTTTTTCTTAAATCTTCATTCTTTGCAGTGCCTTTCGGATGCTCGCTGGCGAGCCAAGGTTGGAGTGTGCCGAGAGGTAGCGGCAAAGCTCGATGGTGCTGACGCGGAAGACCGGTGGCGTGGCGGCCAATGCGGCGGCAAGGGCCCGGAATACGTGATGCTTAAGAGGGGGAGGGAAATGAAAATGTGTGTTTTCCGATGGTGTTAGCTTTTCGTCGGTGCGCCGTTGCCAGTCGGCCATCATGGCGCGGAAGCGGTCTATCTGCTGCGGGTTGACCAGTCGAATCAATGGCGTCTCGTCATCCCACGCGGGGGCTTTTCGTTTCTTGCGGTGCTGGTGCTCCAGCAAGCGCAATTGCTGACGCAGTTGGTTTAACACTTGCTGATGCTGGCGCGCTATTGTCTGATGCTTGCGCACAGCCGTCTGCTCTTCACGAATCTGGAGGCGCAACTGTGCAGCCTCCACCTGCCAGGCCTCAACGACCTGTTGCTTGTTTTTTTGTTCATAGTTTTAATTTATTTGTTGAATTATTATTGATTGTTTGACATAAAACAGCGGACGACGTTGTGCCGCCCGCTACCGTAGCTCACAGGGACAGACCCAGTGAGCTAAAGCGGTCTAAGGCGTTGCCGTCATCCACATTATCCTCCTCCCACAAACGGCTGATTTCCCTTAAATGCATTGGCCCATTGTCACGCAGCGTAGTTATCAGCCATATATACGCCTTCAGCATCAGGTTATGTTTCATGTCGTATCATTATTATATATAAAAAAGACGTGGGTCATCAATGAATCAACATCACCCCAGGGCAACGACTCCCTATCGATTAGCTGATACCACCAATGCC